>SUVY01000046.1 GCA_015061775.1 Lentisphaerota bacterium
CCGGTGGAGCTGTACCGGTTGGTGCGGTTTGTCGGTGATGAGAACATCATCAGAGCAATGGCTACGGATGGCGTGGAAACGGTTTCGGTGATTCTGGATGCATTCACTGAAACCGAAATCGACTTCTGTGTGCCGTTCAAGGAGCTGAAAGATCTGGTCAGAATGGGGCGTTCTGAAACGATCGAACTGTCTGGATCGTTCATCGAGTTTCCGAAACTGGAAGAGCCGACCGAAGATGCGATTTCTGCAATACTGCCGGTAAACTTTGGTGAACTGCTGACACAGGCGGCTTCGGTTGTTGATCGCTCCAACTATCGGCGGTTGCTGCAGGGAATCAATCTTTCAAACGCCGGTGTTACGGCAACGGATGGTAAGCAGCTTTTACATCTTCCGTGTGTTCTGTCGCTGACGAAAGATGTGACTATTCCGTTCCCGTCAGCGTTGCTGGTAGCCAAGACTTCTGAAATGGGCGTGCTTCAGGTCTGGGACACCTTCTTTCAAATCGAGATCGGCAACTTCAAGTGGCATGGCAAACTGCTTGAAGGACAGTACCCAAACTGGCGTGGTGTGATACCATCTGCTGAAAGTCACGATTACAGCATTTCCCTGCACGACACCGAAAAAGTGATCGCATGGGTAAAGATGATCCCCAACCAGAAGAGCACCAATGGCGTGGAATTGAACGTGATGCCCGATGGTTCAGTTACGCTTGTTTCGTGTATTCAGCCGAACTTTGAGCTGAATACGCAAGCCATCGTTACCGGCGTCCGTCCTCGTGCCGTGCTGACGCTTGACCGTGAAATCATTCTGCGGATGCTGTTGCAGGGTTACACCACATTCAAGGCACATTCGGACGGTCTGGTTCCGGTCATTGCAAGTGGCGGAGCCGGTCAGTATATCGCTATGCCCATTCGTACAATTAACAAAAATCCCATTCCAACCAATAAGGAGAACAAAGAAATGGAAACTGAAAACAATGTTGTGGAGCAGCAGAACGCAAATGGTCCGACTGCTCCGGTCGTCAATCCGCTGGATGAACTTGGTGCCGCGGTCGAAGAATTCAAACTCAAGATCAAAGCGATGTTCGACGAATCCACGGTTTTGAGTCGTAAGGTCAAGGAAGTTGCGCTCATTCAGAAGCAGAAGGAACGTGACTTCATCCAAGCCCGCCGTGCCATTGAACGTATCCGTATGGCGATCTGAAACCCAATTAACCCCTGAAGGGCAGACGGTTGAACGCCGCCTGTCCTTCGCTTTTTTAAGGAGAACACAAAATGTTAAAACTCAATGCAAGTTATTCCAAGAAAGTTCCTGCAGAGGGAGAGTACACCAGTCAGAGCTATCATGCCAGTATCGAAGTCGAGCTTCCAGACGGTTTGAGTTCGGAGCAGCTCAATAGCAAAATCCACGAAACCTTTGAAATGGTGCGTAATTCTGTCGAAGCTGAATTACACGGAAATACCGTCAACCAGCAAGGGGTTAACGGTGCTGTAAACACCGTCAATAACGGTCAGCAAGTCAGTACCCCTGCCAGTCCCAAGCAGATCAAATTCATGCTTGATCTTGCCAGAAGCAAGGGTATTACTCCGCAGCAGATCGCAGCACAGCACGGTGTGGCTGCAGTGGAGCAATTGAGCAAAAAGCAGTGTTCTGACATCATCAACAATTGGAGGGCAGCATGAGAATAGATAAACTCCGTGAGAGTCCGCATTGGTCATATTCGGCTATGCAGTGTTACTTGACCTGTCCTCTCAAGCACAAGTTCCGCTATATCGACAACGCGGAGCCGGAACGTACAGGCTCCTGCTTTCCTTTCGGAAGAGCGTTTCATGCAGCTCTTTCTGAACGTGCCCGTATCGGACGTGATATGTCAGAACGTGAGGTCTGCGATGTTTTCGAGGACTACTTCAGGATCGAGTGTGAAATTGCTCCGAACCTGACCTATAAGCAGAACGAGGATTATGACAGCCTTCTGCAGACCGGATTCAAGATGGTCGAAGTCGCCTGCGAGAACTGGCAGGATGACTTTGCTGTAAAAAGCGTAGCAGAGACCTTTTCTGTAACGATACCGGGACTCTCAAAGCCGTTGATTGGCGAGTTCGACTGCGTGGTGACAGACGGCAAGGATACCTGCATCGTAGACTGGAAAACATCATCCGCAAAGTGGGCGATGGGCAAAGCTGATAAAGATCTGCAGGCAACTGCGTTTTCATACGCTTTCAAGCAGAAGTATGGAGAAAAACCGTTGTTCAGATTCGATGTCATTACCAAAGCCAAGTCGCCGACCGTAAACAACTACTATACGCTTCGGACAGACAACGAGCTTGACCGCTTTGTCTCTCTGGCGAACCAGATCGAAAAGAGTGTCAATAGCGGGAACTTCTATCCTAACGAAGCCGGTTTCAGTTGTGGGGAATGCCCATACGCTGACCGCTGCAAGAAATGGAGGTGATTATGGGATTGATGATGTGCGACGGAAAATTCGTCAGCAGAGATGAGATCGCTCTTGTGCCGACTCCGGACGGAACGGAGAGTTGGAAACCTGTTCCTCACACGGATGTGATCGACGCAGTAACCGATGTTGTCAAGGCGCATAACTGGCAGATTCTCGATGAGAACTTCGGACTTGCTCGTGAAGGTCAGAAGATGTTTGGAGTTATGCGGATCAATAAAAGCAACAGCACCGATTGGTCACGTTGCATTGGTCTGCGTAACAGCCATGACAAAAGCTTTGCAGTTGGACTGTCAGCCGGTATAAGTGTTACTGTATGCAGTAATCTTGCATTCGGGGGCAGTACCGTAATAAAACGCCGTCATACCTCACGCATTGAGCTGACTGAACTGGTCGATATTGCCATGGATGAGTTAGAAAACGAGTTCCTTATGCTGGAAACGGTTTGCGAAGACCTTAAAATCATCTACCTGAAAAACGATGATGAAGCCAGATCAAGGATTGTCAGAGCCGCCGAATTGGGAGCGATCAACAGTTCCGATATCGTACCGGTTTTCAAAGAGTTCAAGAATCCCAGACATACGGAGTTTGCAGAACCGACAAGGTATTCGTTGCTCAATGCGTTTACTGAAACAATCAAAAAGTACACACCATTGAGAGTTGATCAGTCTTATACGGCTCTTAATCGCTGTTTCGGCTTGGATGGTCACCGTCCTGAACTTTGGAGGTAAAAATGAATTGTCCAAAATGTAATGAAAAAGCGTGCATTTGTACGCAGACCCGTGGTGCGACTACGCTCCTCGGAGCCAGTGCCGGAGGTTATGTCGCCGCCACTGCCGGAGCTAAAACCGGTGCTGCGATCGGCTCGTTTTTCTGTCCCGGCTTTGGCACTGCTATCGGCGGTCTGCTCGGTATTTTGACCGGAGCAGCTGCCGGTGCGGTTGCAGGAAATACGGTCGGCAAACTCGTGGATGAAAACGTTTTCCGCATCTGGAAATGCATTGCTTGCGGCTACGAATGGCGGGTGGCATAATGGAACGCTGTCCAAACTGCGACTCAACGCAGTGTATCCCGTGGGATGATGGGCTGATTTGCTGTGACTGCGGTACGGAATTTGACTATCCTCATACGCTTGATGACGATGAAGAATTTATTTGAATTCCTTACTTGCAAGAGCTTTTCAATATATTCAATCCCATCCTCAAGTAAATTTAAATTTTTTACTGGTTTGATAGTAAGTTTTTCTTGGCACCCCTTATACAATTTTTTGAAGATGGTCATCCGTTCCTGAATAATATCGTCTGTCATTTCGCTATCCGCGATATACAGCACTTCTGCTTTTCGTTGCCGAATCCTCCAATTCATAAAAAGCTTACCTCCGGTTGCAATGGCGGCGCTCAATGCCAGTGCCATAAAACTTTTTCCTGTCCCTTCTTCACCAGAAAGAAGCATCCAAGAGTTCCTACGCAAAACCGGCTCCACAATGTAAGGATTTGTGCGGGTGGGAGTGTTTTTTCGGCAAAATAGATCAAAATCATTTTCAAGTGCAGGCGGAATGTAGCAATCATGAAGTTGGGCTTCGGCAAAAAGATCGTGTAGTCCCCAATACTTGATATCGTTGTTCTTTACATCTGTTCCGCATTTCTCTGCCATAACAATGAATTTTATTCTGCCGGCTATATCCTCATCCGTATCACGAGCGATACATGCAGTAACCACAAGAAGTTCAGATATGACCTTGCGAAAATCATTTTCTCCAAATTTGAACACATAAATATCCCGATTATCCAGTAGACTCCAGTCTGTGCACATCGGAATGCTATAGCCGCCAACTGGGGCGGTTACAACGACATCGCCGGAGACAGGAGTTGAGGGATCATCATACCGTAATAATTCTTTTAGAAATGAAAAGCAATCGTTCGCATCTATGCAGCGTTGTGGGCGCGCAAATTCTCTTTTATCAAATATCTCAATTTTTTGCCCTGTCCTTGCGAATTGAATATCATTAGTAGAAGGTCGAAATAATGCATCACTGGTATCGCGCAATTTTCTTGCTTTCTGAATCAACGCCAGATGGTAATCAACCTCACCCTTTTTGACCGCCAGCTCAAGCTCATTGGCAGCATGAAAATTTTCTACCACAAAAGCCGGACGCAGCGAATAGCGATCACCGTCGTTTTGCAGCAAATCAAAATTAAAGAGTTGAAAAAATCCGGAATTATGGCGCTCATCCGACCATTCCCACCCGCTGGAAAAATTCCAAAAAATACCTTGTTGCTCGCCTTGAGATGTCAACTGGTTTTGCCAGTATTTATCGTAAGTATTATCAAATGAAAATTCATAATTTGCGGGCAACAGGGATGCTTCTTCCCCGATCAATTCTCGAAGTGCCCCCAGTGGCGATGTCAAATTGTTGTCAAAATAATATGTCAAGAAAAGAGGGTACTGAAAATTTTTGCATTCAAATACTGGATCCGGAGCGCCGGGATTCGAGTAAAAAGAGCCTCCATTCCTTATATTACGCCAATCTTCATCACCGCTGCACAAAGCCTTCAGACCGTTTAGACGATTTTTATCGTCTCTGGTTCTGGCAAAAAAATCCGAATTTAATGGATCTTTTGCCAAAATGCCTTCAGCTTTTTTCAAGAGCAGATGCAACCTTTGGATTTCCGAATTGACCGCGGGGTATTTTTGTACGACATCGAAAATATCCAATGCATACTGTTTTATGCGTCCGGGGATCAAATGCGGCTGACTTAAATCGATTGGTTTCTTTTCCATAATATTTTACGGTTCATTATATTTTCTACTTAAAACCTGCTATTACTGGTGATTAAAACAAAATACGGTACAGTATTTTACAGTAAATATACATTTATAAAACAGCAATTTCCAGTAAAATAACAGTAAAATGCGAAATTTTTGAAAATAAATACCGTATAGCAAATAAGAAATACGGCATATCGAAGTCAATTTTTGAGAATTTTTTCGACTGCCAGCAACTCGGCAGACGGTTCCGGGATGGATGAGATATACTCCAACGCCCGTTTAATTCTGGCTACTGGAGTCGATTCTGCAGAGCCGGAAATCGCTTCGACGGCGTATCGCTGGACGTCTTCGCCAATGTGTACGTAAAAAGCATCCACAATCTCGGAATTTGCGCCAAGTATCGAGACTACCGCCGACTTTGGAACTCCGGCTTCAGCACAAAAACTGGCGAAAGAATGCCGCAAACTGTGAAAGCCAAGAACCGTCGTTTTTCTCTTTCTGCCTTCTACTGCAACAGAAGTTTCCACGCCCAAATGATTTATTACACGCATTACATCCACATTCACAAGATTATCTCCGATGCATTTTCCTCGAGAATCTTTTTGCTTGTACCGCTTTGCCACTTGCGGATTCACATAACCATCAACCTGGCGTTCTTTGGCTTCAAGCAGAATTTCGTAAAGCGGTTTGGCAATAGGAATGGTAACGCTTTGCCCGGTTTTATATTGGGTGACATTAATCCGTTGGTGAACAAGATCAACATTTTGCCATTGCAAAAGTGCACAATCCTTTAATCGCTGTCCGGTATACATTCCGATATAAAACACCACCTTTATTTCTTCTTTATTAAGAATTTTCACCTGTGGGTCATCAAGTATTTCGCGTAGTTGTTCTTCCTGCTCACGGGTAAATGCCAAACGTCGGACTGTAACGCCTTGCTCTTCGCGTTCTTTGCGTTTCAGAACCTTTAGGTCAAAAGGATTTTCGCCGTCACGGTATTCTTTCAAGGTATTGAAAATCTTACGCAGCCGGACAATTTTCCGGTTATGGGTGGATACCGAAATCTGAGTAGTCCGCAGATTATCCGCAAATTTGATCACGTCGGCTTCAGTGATTTGAGAGAACTGTTTTATTCTACGATCCAACGTCCCGATAAATTCTGCCAATGTGGCTTCGTAAGCCAGCTGCTCTCGCATGGTTGCCGGTAATGCCCGCTGCGGATGGGTGGAATAAGTTTCCCAGATTTGCGATATCGGCAGCGATTTGGTTTGAGCCGCCAGTTTGCGGGCAACCTTTACATGGGTGGCGATTACTTCCAGATTGGTCGCTTGAACGGTTGGCAGCAGTGCCTTGGCTTTGCGGATGGCTTCTTCCTGATTGGCGGTTTTCAAGCTCACACATTTGCGTTCACCTTTGACCTGGTAACGGAAATAGTAATTGCCACCTTTGCTGGTCTGGTAAACTGTACCTGTTTCAAGTTTGATGCGGTGAAGATCTGAATCCATTTTTCGCTTCCCCATAATTTACTCCCGACTGACTGATTTGACTTAATATAACTCAAGTTTCGGGAATCGAAAGCGTATATGGTAAAAAACGGCAACGATTGTTGCCGTTTTGAGGGTAATTTTGGTGGAGCAGATGGGAGTCGAACCCACGACCTATACGATGCGAACGTATCGCTCTAGCCAACTGAGCTACTGCCCCTTTTTGTTATTTACTTAATATAATACCGTTTTGCTTTTTGTCAAGCCGTTTTTTACAGCTTGTTTGCAATTTGTTTCCTCAGTCGCAGACTACTGCAACTTTTATTCCAGTCATCGCAAGGTTCGTCTGGAACGCTTCGTCGATGTCGTCAAGCTTGAAGTGATGGGTCACAAGCTCTTCCACCGGAAGTCCGATTCCTTTCGCCCTCTTCAGGAAATCAAAGGTTATCGGATAGTCCTGAGGACTGTAAACCCATGAACCAACCACCGCAATCTCTTTATTACACAGATCATAGTGCGGGTTGATCGAGCAATCTCCGCCATCCATGAAGAATCCTACTTCGCACAGACCGCCTCCGCGGCGAACCATCTTCCAGGCATTGTGCGCTGCCGCCGCAACTCCGGTGCACTGCACAACGAATTCGGCTCCGAGACCGTCGGTGACCTCTTTGATTCCGGAAAGCATCTCTTCAAAGCTTGCGTATTTGGTGAAGTTGAAGGTATGGGTAGCTCCGAAACGTTTGGCAAACTCAAGACGGGCATCGTTTCCGTCAACGGCGATGATGTTCTCGATTCCGAGAGTTCTCAGAACAGCCATGACCATAAGTCCGATAGGACCGCAGCCCTGCACCAGAACTTTGGTGTTGAAACGCAGAAGTCCGGTAAGTTTCGCGCGCTCGACTGCGTGGACAGCAACGGCGGCAGGCTCGACCAGCATACGCTGATCCAGAGTCATTCCGTTGACTTTGAACACGGTGGAACCCTTCTTGACCAGCATGTACTCGCCAAAGTATCCGTTGAAGTGGATATCGTCATCGGGGTTAAGTCCGTAGATTCCGCTCTTCTCGCACATGTTGGTGCGCGCAGGAGTGTTGCGGCAGGCGTTGCACTCTCCGCAGGGAATAATGCAGGTGACGATCTGATCGCCGACTGCGAGCGGAAGTCCGGCAAAGTCAGTTTTGATGTTTTTGCCGAGTTTGACAATGGTTCCGCTTCCTTCGTGACCGAGAACGGTCGGACAGATTCCGAAGGGGTCGCGTTTGTATTCGTGTCCGTCGGTTCCGCAGATTCCGCAACCTTCGACCTTGATGAGCATCTCGTCATCTCCGACAGCCGGAATGGGATATTCGCGCAACTCTACTTTGCCGGGAGCAACCAGCATAGCAACACGGGCTTTCTCTGGAACGTTCATTTTACACCTCTTTATATGTTGGGGGTTGATTTCACAACTTCGTATGAAATCTAATATAACCCCCGCTTTTAGTTTTTCAAACACTTTTTTTGCAAAGATTTTACTTTGAGGCACATTTTTTACTTGAAGAGAAGCTTTTGGCGGTATATAGTATATACACGCACACGAAAGTGCAACGTGGATCCATAGCTCAGTCGGTTAGAGCAGGTGACTCATAATCTCCGGGTCGGCGGTTCAAGTCCGTCTGGATCCACCATCCTTCGCTAAAGCTACGGATGGCAGGCCGTCAGGTTTGCTATCCGTTTTTTTTATTTTTTATTTACCATATACGTATAGAAGAAAGATGAACGGCGGCGGCGCCTTGTGGTCAATCTCGCGCCTTGCTGACTGCGTCCCTTCGGTCGTGTACAAAATTTTGCCCGGAATGTTTCTTCCGGAGTATGTGCTTTGCAAAACGAGATGACAGACAAAACACCTGTCACCATCGGGAAATGCAGTAGGACACACGGCACAATACGGTAAACGCCTGTTACCATCGGGAAATGCAGTAGGACACTCAGCTCGATACGGTAAACGCTTATTTCCATCGGCGGATGCATTGTGAGTCAAGGTCGCGTTTTGCGACGAGTACACGAGGGAGTGTACTTTTGTACACGACCGAAGGGACGCAGTCAGCAAGGCGCGAGATTGACCACAAGGCGCCGCCGCCGTCCGTCTTTCTTCTATACGTATATGGTAAATAAAAACCGGAACAAAAAAAGCAACCTGCGTGATGATCGCAGATTGCCTGTGATTTACAATGATTGCCGGATCCGTCCCCCTTGCCACAGCAAGAAATCCTGCTTTTTTTGACGCCGGCAACGCGGTTTACGGACGCGGAGGTCTGGGCCTCGCTTCGTTCACCACCACTTTGCGGCCGCCTACTTCGCTGCCGTTCAATGCGTCAACTGCCGCCTGAGCCTGAGTGTTGTCAGGCATTTCGACAAATCCGAATCCCTTTGATCTGCCGGTTTCACGGTCGGTCACAACGCGTGCTGAGGTCACCTCTCCAAACGCTGAAAATATCTCCCTCAGCTGGTCACGGTCAGTGCTGTATGGCAGGTTGGCTACGTAAATGTTCATTCGTCTTTTGATCCTTTCTTTGTAGTAAGACGCTTTGGACTTCCGCTTTATGTCCAATGTTATATAATATCGCGCAACTTCATCAAAAGCAAGCAGTTTTCTAAAAAATATACAAATTTTTTATCTGTTTTTGTTTCTCAAGCTCACAGCGGATATATTTCATGGGTGTCATGCCAGGATAAAACGCGGTTCATTTTCCATAAGAGAGGTAACTGCCCAGACCAGAGCGTCCAGCCTGTCCGGAGAAGACAATCCGGGGCGGCCTGTGTAATTAACCATTTGCTCTTCAAGCTCTCTGAATACTCCGACGTGGCTTACCATGTTCCTCTCGTAGAGCGCGGCCACAGGCTCAGCCCGCAGTATCTTGCCGCGCGTTGCTCTTACTGCTCGGAAACTCACGTCCGGAGCCTCAGAACGCAATACTGTCTCGATGAGGTCACCTCCATTGTTGACCTCGCCAATTATACGGTCTGCCTGATATTTACGGTACATAGATACCGCCTTTTTCGCCCATTGAGCCGGAGTAGCACGACAGCTGGCATCCTCAAGAATGTAGCATTTACCGTCGCAAGCTCTTCCGGCAGCGATGATTCCGGTACAGTCACTTGAATTGCTCAAAGTTACAGCCGGATCCACACCTATAACAATTCTTTCCAGCTCAGGAGCAGCCTTGACCCGGTTGCGTTCAAGCATGTTCTGTTTCCATAACGCTTCGTAATCGTCGTCTGAAAATTTGCCTTCGAGAAAACGGCGTTTCTGCTTTTCCGGAAGCGTTTTGAGCGTATTTTCAATGTAGTTTGAGGGAAGATTTTCGCGGTTGTCCATGGGATTTATCTGCATTGCGGCATAGTCATCCGGACGCGCCAGAGCGACTTTATCCGCCGGATTGTATTTTTCGATGAACAACTGGTAAGTCCAGTGGCTCTTCGACGGAGGGTTGCAGTCGTAAAACGCCTTGTTCTCCAATTTATCCACCTTCTGAGCCAGACGCGTCAACGCCGTCTGTACGCTGTCGTAACTTATTTCGGAACACTCGTTGAAATAGATCGTCGCAAACTCTTTTCCCAGGATCTTTTCGCTCCGCTCGGCATCATCAAGTCCGAGCAGCCAGATCTCTGAACCGTTGGGAAAAATAAAGCAGCCGTCACTCTTATTGTATTTCCACGCAAGCTCCGGAAAACGCAATGAGAGCATCTTGGGCATGGTATCCATGCCGACCGATGATCTCACTCCGGCGAAATATCTCCTGACAACCGCGTGGCGGCTGCCCGGAGCCTTCAATGCCCTCACTGCAGTTGCGGCGCAGAGCGTGAAGGTCTTTCCTGAGCGGCTGCCTCCGAAAAGCATGATGTTGTGAGCTCCTGAACCGATAAGCGCGAGCGCGCGTTTCTGGACAGCCGTATAGGAAAATGATCCGCTGTTTGACCTGACTGACCGCCTCTTACGCCCCGGCATAGCGTCTGCGGTCACGCGGCAGATGGCGCAGGGTAAGTGAAAAGAGCCGGGACAGCTCCGGATGCTCATGAATGATATCCAGTATCTTGCGGTGCACCGCCTGACGGGAACAGCCGCGGCGGCTGGCAAGCTCAGCGACAGAAGGAACATCGTCTTCATCGCGCCGGTCATCGAAGATCGCTTTCAGAAGTTCAAGGGTGTACTTGTCGAGGTTGAGCAGATAGCGGAAAAAGTCTCCGAGCATACTGAGCGGAACAGCTTCATTACCGTCCTCCCCGCCACAGCCTGGAATAGAACTCGTATCAGCGGTTTCCATGTGCCAGTCGGCAATCGACTCGTAACTTACTTTTTCCTGTCTCGGCCGCGGAGACGGAACCGATGACTTGGTATAATATTCGCAGGACTTGCGGTATTCGCATCTTTTGCAGAGCGGACGGCTGGCATACTGTCCGTAACATTTTATTTTGTTGTCTGTCATTTGGGATAGCTCCTCTATGGTTATCGGGGCCTCAGCCCCGGGTTATCCGGATATTGCCTCCAGCCCTGAAATACGCTGAAACCAGGGAAAACGCACGCCGGGAAATATAGGATGGACACTTGTCCTGAGCATAACGGCACGTTCCAACTCCCTCGACGCTTTCAGATATGACCTCAGGTCTGGAGCCTGAATACTTGTCTTTGCTGTTCAAAACAAAAAGCGTCTGTTCAAAAAGCGCAGTCCTGAGCAGTTCGGGAGAGTTTTCCGTTATGCCGCCCGCCCCGCATGAAGCAAGGTCGGTCTTTGCCGCGGCAATGGCACGCATACGCATTTCGCTGTCAAAAGAAAAATACTCCTCTTTGGCGATATGCTGAGAAAAATAGTTGTCGCACAATGTAATCATAGATACTCTTCCTGAATAGTGCCGGAAGCCGCTGCTGCTCCCGGCACATTTTCAAAAACGGTCACTCACACGCCGGATATCACGCCCTCATGGCCTTGAGAGCTTCGATGCTCTTTTTGAGTCCGGAAATACGGCAGGCTCTCTGACGGATATTGCGGAACTCAAAGGTCAGCTCTCCGAGCGCGACGCGGCAGATACCGTCAAATCCTTTGGGAGTCGCGTCCTCGTCGCAGATGGCGCGGTTTTTCAGATTAGCCAGACCGAGGCCCTGAGGATCGAGCAGCCAGGCGTCTCCGTCCGGAATATCCGGATCGGCGATCACCGAGAGACCTCTGCCGTTGACCTCATTGACGATCACAGCGACGTAAGCTCCGCGGCGGTCATCGCTGCGGACTACCTGAAGCTTGTCGCGGTACTCTCCGGAAAGCACACGCGCCTGTCCGGGACTGCAGAGCACCTGCACCGGGTCTCCGCCTTCGCCCATGATCATCTGGGCGGCGTCATTGATGATGCAGCTGTCGAGAACGGCACCGTTGGCAGGAATTGCAAGCGAACCCTCTCCGGTAGCGAAACAGTAGAGACCTCCGGCTTCGCCGTGTCCGTTGACAGACGCTTCGACACGTCTGCCGAAAAGGGCGACGCGGTTGAGGTCGCGGCTGAGCTCAGCCAGAGCAAAGGCGGTCTGGCGGTTGAGCATGGCGTCCGCGCTGCGGTTGTAATCCATGGCAAGGGAAGTGCCTGAAATGATGATCTCTTTGCGGAAGATCTGGGTTGCGTTCCAGTCAACGTTTCCGCAGGAGCCGGTCTCATCGCCGTCGCCGTTGACGGTTCCCTCTGCCATGGGAGTAGAGACGATGACGTAGGTGCTTTTTCCGGCAGGAAGAGTGGCGGAAGTAAGTTCAGAACCATTGGCTCCGGCGAGTGAAACGCGGATATTGGTTCCGGTGATCTCCTCGACAGCGAAGAGAGCCGGGTCATCCTTGAGGGTGATCAGAGTTCCCTTGCGGAGTTTGGCGGCATCTCCTTCGCCCGCAGAAAGCACTCCGGCTTCGGCAGTCGCGGTAAAAGAGCGTCCGGAAATCCGGTCGTCGCACCACTCGTGCTTGCGGTGGGAGGCGTCTGCCACGCGCTTGAAGTTGCTGATAAAGCGCGGCTCATCAGCGATGACGGTCGAAAAGATGTCTGAAAGATCACGGCGGCGGTTGGAGAAATTGTAGCTGTAAAGCATCTTGTTTTCCTTTCTGTTTGATTTTTTACCGGTTACGCTCTGTATCCGGTGTTTTCGAGTTCTGAGATTATTCTGGATATCTGGTCTTCATGCACCAAAGGAGATCGGTCATGAAATCCGGGAGTGTTTCTGCTTCCGGAACCGCTTTTGAGCGTAGAAGAAAATGCCTCCGGCTTTTCGCGGCGCAGTTTCTCGATGAAATTGTCGCACGCTGCGGCGTCGGCAAGATCGAGCTCTTCTCTCCCCGCCAGAAAATCCAGATAGTCCGGGTCGGAAAAGTTCGATTTTGCTGAAAGCTCCCTGAGATGGTTGCGTCTGAGCATGGTGTCATGCGCCGCCTTGAGCTGGTCTCTCTCTTTGGAAATATTGGCGATATCGAGCTCAAGACGCTCCTTTTCGCTGAGTTTTTCGCGCTCTCCGGCTTCGGCTCTGGCACGCAGATCGCTGATCTCGGACAGGAGTTTTTCCGGGTCGAAACGCTCAAGTTCAGCGCGTTCATCTGCGTCAGGCTGGCTGCCTGAAAGCAGTTTGGAAATGATGTTTTTGATCGACATGAGTGTTCCCTTACTGTTTGTTTGAGTTGGTGTTACTGAAAAGGCGGTTTCTGGTTTCGCTGCCCAGCGGAGCAAGCGTACAGAGCAGCTCTGCCGCCGCCTGGTCGAGTGCCCGGCTGAACTCTTCTGAGTTGTTGAGTCCGGAAAGCTGAAGCAGTCCTGAAATAGACGCGGTGAGATCGCGTACCGCAAACTTGCGGTTGTATGTCACCTCAGGAACCAATACAGCAGGATCAAATCTGTTCATCAGCTTCCAGGCAGTAAGCTCCGCCTGCTCCAGTATATCCGCCCGCGCCGTGAGGAATTGGCAGACGTTCTGGAAATCCCACTCCTTGGACTCCGCAGTCTGAGCTTCGCGGCTCTGGTTCTGCACCGCGAGTCCGACTACATCGTAGAGCTCCTTTTTGAGCGCGAGGTTCTCGCTGCGGATAACCGAACTTGCAACTCCTCCCGGGCTGATATAGCGGCTGATACCCTTCTCTTCAGCGGATTCGACGATGGCGGCGCTGCGGGCAACGGTCGAAGCGAAACCTGTGTTGTCTTTTCCGGCGAGCTGCCTTGCTCCGCGGAAAAACGCATCAGAGACCACCAGCATACCGAACATCTGCTTGACCACATTCATCTGGGCCTCGGACTCATTGTTGAGGATAGCTTCACTTATTCTGACCACGTCCTCAAACCAATGGCGCGAAAAGAGTCCGAAACCGTCCGGCTCGGTGACCGGGATCAGCGGAACTTCTCCGGCGGGATTTTCTCCTGAGCAGATTTCGCGGCATCCGGAAGAGCTCTTTTCAAAGATCCTCCAATGGTCGCGGCAGTAGAGGCGGACACGGCGGAAGTGGAAAGCCTCTCCGAAGGGGTCGTCATTGCAGTACACCTGCTCGTTGACCACCGCCCATTGAAGTCTGCCGTCATCTCCGAAAGACCAGTCGGTGACGTCGAATGGAGATACTGCCCGGCAGTAGGGCCGCAGGCGGGTCTCCCGCGCCTCTTCGAGCGAGGGATTTCCCTCAAAGCTGGGCGACTCCACCCAGAGCCACGCCCTGCCGTAAACGTTGAGCAGCGTGGAAAGCTGACGCATGACTTCGTCGGTTCTCCTTCCTGAGCGGTCAAAGTCCTCGACCAGATCGGCGTTGGCATTGTGTCTTGACGGCGGGGTGGCAAAGACATACTGGGTTATCCGCTGGGCGATGGCTCTGGGATAATTGAAGTAATAGGCGCGGCGGCGGCGTTCTGCGAACTCCACGTCTATCTCGGAAATATGCCGGATAAGAGCGGAGTCGATATACTCCTCTCCGCCGGAATACGCGGCGCGTGATTTTTCCCATCCTGCCAGATTGGCTCTGTACTCCGGATGGCGTCGGTTGAAGATGATCTGATACATTTTTCCTTTCCTTGCAGTTGCGTTTAAAGTTCCTCTTCAAGATCGGAGAGAGCCGGAACTGTCCTTCCTGCTCCGTCGCGGTCTTTCTCGCTCCACGCCTCGGGACGGCGGTTCTTGAGCCAGAACATGGCGGCGCGGACGTCCGGAGGCGAAAACTTGCCGTCCGGCTGTTCAAAACCCACCGCCCGTCTGAAGAGAGCGTCTTCGACGGCATTGTCGATACTGTCACGGTACTCGCGCAGAGAACTCTCGACGGCTGCGGAAAACTCCCTGCTCTGACGCAGACATTTCCGGAGTTCCGCCGGAGTGATATCCAATATCCCGGCAAGCTCTGAGACGCTTCCTCCGGACTTGAGATGCTCCGATATCCGCGGCAGCATGGGAACTATTTTTTCTTTGTAAATACTCATTGCACTTATCCTTCATGTTTCACCCATTGGACACTTTGTCAACATTTGAGCTTGATTTTTGCTTTTTTCATTGCAAAGCTTTGTTCAAGATATGAGGAGATGATGCGGGGAAAGCGGGAAAACTTCTTTTCCCGAGAAAAGAAGTTTTCCCTCTCTCCCCGCGCCCCTCTCACCCTTTCAAAAAAAGCGAAAAAACTTTTTTGTTTACTTTCACCTACCTTTGTCGGGAACAGAGCCCATTGCAAACACAGTTGAATTGCACGCGTGCAATCATCCGGGCAAAAAAATTTTCACCCTCATTTTTCCAAAAGAGGCGAAATAAGCCATGCCCCAAGCTCAAACTGAGCTGAAGACAGCTATTGACAACGGCAAGATCCCTCGCGTTACAAAACAGAATATAATTGCACGTATGCAATTTTGCAAATGTTTTTTGAAAAATAATTGCAAAATTTCTTGCAAATGTGCAATTCTGTGATAAAGTATATCAGTGACGGGTGACAATATATATAACAGCGGCTAAACCATGAAAATAACCAACGAAATAATCCGGCGTCTGCGCGAGGCGGTCGAAGCCAACGGCGGAGCCGTGATGCTGTCGCGCAAAAGCGGAGTCGATGCGGCGAACATATCGCGTTACCTCAATGGCAAGGTAAACTCAATAGGTGATGACAACTGGGCGAAACTGGTTCCGTTCCTGCGCGATGAGGAGAGTTTTCCGGCAGCGCGCGGAGTGACGGTATCCAATACTCCAGCGCTGCGGGAGTGCATAAAAGACGCCATGATGAGCAAGGGTATCACCACTCCGGCAGAGCTGACAAGACATATAGGTTACGACAGCGTACACACGATGGAGCGGCTTCTGTCGGGTAAACTTCCGTGGTTTCCGGACGTGCTCAGTCTGACGCTGACCCACCTTGAAATAGACTATGATACGCTTCCGGTAAGCCAGGCTGAAAAATCGCTGCTCACTCCTCCGGAAGTCTATCAGGCGGGCGGAGTATTGGTGCGTCCGATCCCCGTGGTGAGCTGGGCAAATGCCGCAAGCCATCTGTCCACATTGCAGAGCGACGGAAGCATCGACCGCTTCTGGAACAACAACCCCAATGCCGAAACTGTCCTCGTTCCCGTCGGAGGAAGACGCGACACCATCGCATTCAAAGTCTCAGGTATATCCATGGAACCCAAAATAAGCGACGGCGACGTGATCCTGGTGGAACCCGCAGAATCCTTTGAAGGCATTCCCGCCAACAAAGTCGTCGTGGCGCAGCTGTCTCCTGACGGAGACGTGGTATGCAAGCGTCTGCGCCGCCAGGGAGCAACTACGGTGCTGGCAAGCGATAATCCGGAAGGCAGGATAATTCCTGTTACCGCAGAAAATATCTGCTGGATCGGCGTAGTTGTCAAGCGTATTTCTGAATTGTGACTTGCAATAACGCTTATATAAGTTATATTAAAGCATTACATAAATAATACAATATATAAGGGGATGTCAAAATGCTCAGTGATATCGAAATCGCCAGAAACTCAACAATGCAGAATATCAGCAAAATCGCGTCAGAATTGGGTCTTTCTGAAGACAACTACGAACTTTATGGAAAATATAAGGCAAAACTTACCGCAATAGACGCTCCGCGCAAGGCAAAACTGATCCTGGTAACGGCAATGACTCCGACCAAACAGGGTGACGGAAAGACCACCATCTCGATCGGTCTTGCCGACGGACTGCGCAAAATCGGCAAAAAATCCATCCTCGCGCTGCGTGAACCCTCGCTCGGTCCGGTGTTCGGAATGAAGGGCGGAGCTACCGGAGGAGGCTACTCCCAGGTCGTTCCCATGGAGGATATCAACCTGCACTTTACCGGAGACTTCCACGCGATAACCAGCGCAAACAATCTGCTCTGCGCCCTTATCGACAACCATCTCCAGCAGGGCAATGCCCTCGGAATAGACCCCCGCACCATCACTTTCAAACGCTGTCTCGATATGAATGACCGCGCCCTGCGCAACGTTGTCATCGGAATGGGCGGAAAAAGCAACGGAGTCGTCAGAGAAGACCACTTCTGCATCACCGTCGCCACCGAAGTCATGGCGGTCTTCTGCCTTGCCACAAGTCTCGATGACCTCGAAGAGCGTCTCGGAAACATCACCGTGGCAAAAGGTTATGACAAACGTGATATCAAAGCCAGCGATCTCAAAGCCCAGGGTTCGATGACCGTTCTGCTCAAAGAGGCATTCCGTCCGAATCTGGTGCAGACGCTCGAAGGAACTCCGGCGATCGTCCACGGAGGTCCCTTCGCAAATATCGCCCACGGATGCAACTCCGTTGCGGCGACAGATACAGCAATGCGCCTCGCGGACTATGTAGTCACCGAAGCAGGATTCGGAAGCGATCTCGGAGCTGAAAAATTCCTCGATATCAAATGCCGCAAAGCCGGACTTTCTCCTGACTGCACCGTACTGGTCGCCACCATCAAAGCGATGAAACTGCACGGCGACGGAGATGTCAGAACCGGTTTCGCCAACGTGAAAAAACACTATGACAATCTCCACAACGAGTTCGGGCTCAACGTGGTGGTCAACCTCAACCGCTTCGGAAACGATACCGCTGAGGAGATAGCACTCTTCCGTGAACTCTGCGCCGCAAACGATATGCCCTGCTCAGTTTCCACCGGATTCGTCGATGGAGGCAACGGCTGCATAGAGCTCGCCGAAAAGGTAGCGCAGGAGACCGAAAACAAAACTCAGCTCAAACACCTTTACGATCTTGAAGACTCCGTGGAGGAAAAAATCAATAAGATCGCAAAAAAATGCTACGGAGCCGATGGAGCCGATCTTTCAGCATCAACCAAAAAGAAGATCTCCGAGCTTGCTCCGGAGTACACCGCATATCCTGTCTGCGTTGCAAAGACCCAGTACTCGTTTTCTGACGATCCCGCTCTGCTCAACGTTCCGTCAAACTTCAGGATAACGGTGCGCGATATCGAAGTCAAAAGCGGAAGCGGCTTTATCGTGGTCTATCTCGGAGATATCATGACCATGCCCGGACTTCCCAAAGTCCCCAACGCTGAAGCGATCAAACTTGTCAACGGTGAAACTGTCGGATTGTTCTGACAACTGAAAATAAAAAGTTAATGTCTCAAATGTTGTGAGATGATCTTACCGGCGGCGTCGCCCCGTGGTCAATCTCGCGCCTTGCAGCTGCGCCGCGGCGGTCATGTACAAAAGTACATTCCCTTGCTATGCTCACCGCAAAACGCGACCTTGCCTCACGGATGCATCCGTCGAAGCGAACAAGCGTTTTGTGTATGTTGACAAAATATAGCCAATGTGCTATATTTAAATGTATAACAAAATAGCGTTTATCATCGATTCAAAAACGCTTTCACAAAAATTGGAACAATGCCAATAAAAAAGAAAGATATACCATCATGGAAAATAACTGGAAATTTGAAACTATCGCGGTACAGGCGGGATATACTCCGGAAAATGGAGGTCCCCGTGTAGTACCGATCACCCAGAGCACCACCTACAAATACGACGATGCCCAGAGCGTGGCAGACCTCTTCGACCTGAAGAGAGAGGGATTTTTCTACACCCGTCTCGCCAATCCGACGGTTGACGCTTTCGAGAAAAAGATCGCCGCACTGGAAAAGGGAGTCGCGGCAGTCGCAGTCTCAAGCGGCCAGGCGGCAAATGCCTTTGCGCTGATGAATATCGCCAAGGCCGGAGACCACATCCTCGCGGTGAGCGCACTCTACGGAGGAACAGTCTCCCTCTTCACCAATACTCTCAAGAAAGCCGGAATAGAGATTACTCTCATTCTGCCGACCGCGACTGAAGAGGAACTCCAGGCGGCGATCCGCCCCAACACCAAAGCGATTTTTGCCGAATCGTTGTGCAATCCGAGTTTGGTGGTGTGCGATTTTGAGCTCTACGCCAAAGTGGCACATGCAAATAAAATACCGTTCATCGTGGATAACACATTCCCGACTCCGTATCTCTGCAACCCGTTTGACTACGGCTGCGATATCGTGACCCACTCAACGACCAAGTATCTGGATGGACACGCGACCAGCGTCGGCGGAATCGTGGTGGAAAAAGGAGATTTCGACTGGGCAGGCTCGGGAAAATTTCCGGAATTCACTGAACCCGATGCAAGCTACCACGGCCTTATCTATACCAAAGACTTTCCGGCGGCTCCGTTCTCGGTCAAACTGAGAGTGCAGCTGGTGCGCGACTACGGAATTCCGATGATGCCGTTCAATGCGTTCCTGACTATGCTGGGAACAGAGACGCTTCCTTTGAGAATGGAGAGACACAGTGAAAACGCGCTCAAGATGGCGCAATTCCTGAAAAACCATCCGAAGGTGAGCTGGGTGAACTATCCGGGACTGGAAGACAATCCTGAGCACGGAAAACTCAAAAAATACCTGCGCGGAGGCTCAGGAGTGCTCTGTTTCGGAGTCAAAGGAGGCAAGGCAGCCGGAGAAAAAGTGATGAACTCCCTCAAACTTGCCGCGATCGTGGTGCACGTGGCTGACATCAGGACTTGCGTGCTGCATCCTGCGAGCATGACCCACCGCCAGCTGAGCGAGGCGGAGCTTGAGGCGGCAGGAGTGACTCCTGATCTTATCCGTCTTTCGGTCGGAATCGAAAATATCGACGATATCATCGCCGACTTTGACCAGGCTTTGAACAATGCCTGAAACGAGAGCGAAAAATCTGGAAAAAAGCGTGCTGGGGGAAGGAAAATTCCTCCGGCTGTGCGATAACATCTTCACTGACGAGGATGGAAAAATACGGCATTGGGAGAGTGTAGAGCGCACAAACTCCTCAGGAGCGGTGATGATAGCAGCATTCCTGAAGGAGAGCAAGAGCGTGCTGTTTATCCGCCAATACCGTCCTCCGACGGGAAAATACACAATCGAGCTTCCGGCGGGACTGCTGGATAAAGAGGGAGAGAGTGTTGAAGAGGCAGCCGCGCGCGAACTATACGAAGAGACAGGCTATGCCGGAAAGGTGCTGAAAGTGCTTGAGCCGGCATACAGTTCTCCCGGAATGTCTGAAGAGACGATCACGATCGTTTTCATGGAAATAGATGACAGTCAATATGCTGAGCCGCCTGAGGCGCATAATGATGTTGGGGAGCATATAGAGACGTATGCGGTAAAGCTTGACGAGATAGACAAATTTCTGGAAGAGAGCAAGCAAAGGGGAGATGCTGTTGAGGCGAGAACAGCGCTTGCGCCCTGGCTGATGCCAGCGATCTTCAACTCCTGACAAGTACTTAAAGTTCTTTGGAAAGGGGGCTTGGGGGGAGAACCTTTGTTTCAACAAAGGTTTCCCACCAAAACCGAGCTTTGCAAAAGCGAGGCATAAAAAAGCGAGCGCGAAGCGCAAGCAAAAAAACTCCGCCGGAGCGGAGAAAAAAAGGGCAAGAGGAGAAACTGTCAATTATCAATAACGATAGCTGCGATAGTGGTAAACAACGGGGGCAGGAGCTGCTACGACCGGCGCCGGGGTGACAACAACGGGGGCAGGAGCCACTACGACCGGCGTGGGGGTGACAACAACGGGAGCGGGATTATTAACGACGACAGTAGTTCTTCCGGGAGCGATCAACTCGGCACTTGCTCCGACGAGATTGACGATATCGGCAGCGAGACGAACACCGCGGGAGCCCGCCATGACGGTTGAACTGGAGGCGATGACGGCGATGAGGAGAGAGAGTTTGAAGAACTTGTTCATTTTGAGTAACCTTTCGTTTTGATGATCGAGTTTTGTTTTTCTGTCAATATATAGAGGGTAATTTGAATAAATTCTAAGAATTTTGATAAAAAAAGCAAAAAAATCACAAAACTCCCCAAAGTTCTTTGAAAAGGATAAAAAACGAGATATATTACTATAGGATATGACCATATTCATTTAACAAATGAACAAGACCTGTCGCTTTAGGGTCTTAAGGAAACCGGCGGCTTGGGGGAAATATCCTTATTACGAGAAAGCGCTGTTCCCAGATGTAGGGAGATGATGCGGGGGAAGGGCGAAACTTCTTTTCACGAGAAAAGAAGTTTCGCCCTTCCCCCGCGCCCCCATCCCACTTCAAG
>SUVY01000104.1 GCA_015061775.1 Lentisphaerota bacterium
GTTCGCGGCGTAATGCACGGCTAAGTTGTGGCGCAGACAATGGCGGGCGGAATACTTTTCCACATACATGATCTCCGTTCACTCCGTTCAACTCCGTTCCTCTCCGTTCGGGAGCCTTCCGTTTTCTCAAGCCGGACTGCGTGGCTTGGCTTCTTTTAAACAACAGATAAAGGCTGTTGCCCTCCTTTCCAAGGTTTTGCAACTGCCCCTTTTTTGTTCTCATATTGCTTTTGTCGCAACAACTGCGGTTCGCCGGCATCGGCCGAGTGTTTTTCTCCTGTTTTGGAACAAAAAACACACCAATACCAGTTTTTTTCGTTTTGGCACTTGAAGAAGTCGCTAAGAAGAGTTATCTTATAGAATGACAAATAACAAGAAAGTGACAAAATGGGTGTTAAGAATTGGAAACTGACGGGGGAAATAAATGAAAACAAAGTAAACGAGATACGGGATAAATATTCTCTTCCTAAACCCGTTGCTTTGTATTTTGTTTCCCGTGGTATTGAAAGTAAAGAAATTCCGGGATTTTTAAATCCGCGTCTGGGCAACCTGACTGATCCCTACCGTTTCCCCGGTATTCAGGAGGCTTGTGCCCGTCTCTGGAAGGCTATCGCCAATCGGGAGTCCATCCTGATACATGGAGACTACGACACGGATGGAATTACCGCAAGTGCTCTTCTCGCGCTGGTTTTGCGTCAGAATGGTGCGACGGTACACTCCTTTATTCCCCATCGCTTTGATGACGGCTACGGATTTACTCCCGAGTCGCTCGACAAGGCTCTTGAGGCGTTCGGCCCCTGCGGAGTTCTGGTCACGGTCGATTGCGGCATCACCAGCTGCGAAGCTGTCGATGAGGCTGTCAAACGCGGTATCGACGTGATCGTCACCGACCACCACGAGGCCGGGACTGAACTTCCCAAAGCTCTCGCGGTCATCAACGCAAAAGTATATCCCGAACTCGAGGATCTGCAGCTGCTCTCCGGAGCCGGCGCCGCCTTCAAGCTCTCGCATGCCTTTATCAAATACGGCAGAGAGAAGAATCTCGGAGGCTTCCACACCAGACTTGAAGAGGTGTTGGACTATGTCGCCCTCGGAACCGTTGCAGACATCGTTCCTCTGCTCGGAGAGAACCGCATCATGGTGAAATTCGGTATCGAAGCCTTGAGAAAACAGCTCCGCCCCGGAATCAGAGCGTTGATTGAAAGCTCCAAGCTCCGCAGCGAACTGTCTCCCTCCGACATCACCTTCAGAATGGCTCCGCGCATCAACGCCGCCGGAAGGGTCGGAGATGCCAATGTCGCACTCCAGCTCCTTGAGTCGAGCCAGATCGTCGAAGCATACGACTGCGCCGGACAGCTCGAGAGCTTCAACCGCATTCGTCAGGAAAAAGAACAGGAAATCTATCAGGAAGCCTGCGAGCAGATCGAAAGAAATCTCGCCTGGCAGAGCCCCTATTCGCTCCTTGTCGCCGGACGCGACTGGCATCAGGGCGTTATCGGTATCGTGGCATCCCGTCTCGCACGCGATTACAACCGTCCGACCATCGTCCTCACCATTCAGGGAGAGAACGCCTACGGCTCAGGCAGAAGCGTTCCCAGCCTCAATCTGGTCGAAGTCCTCAGCAAGACCTCTCATCTGCTCGAGCGTTACGGCGGTCACCCCATGGCTGTCGGAGTCGGACTCAAAGCTGAAAAAATCGCCGACTTCTTCGAGGCTATGGATAAAGAGATCCGCAACCAGCTCGACAGCTCCGATCTTGAAAGTTTCATCTCATACGACGGAGAAGTTCAGCTCCGCGACCTCTCAAGCGATTTCTTCGAGTATCTCGGCAAGCTCGGTCCCTTCGGACACAGCAACCCCAAACCCGTTTACCGCTTCAACGAGCTGCATGTCGCCCGTTGCAATGCGGTCGGAGGAGGAGCGCACACCAGAGGAACGCTCATCAGCCGCGATGGAGAGATCGATTTTATCGCCTTCAACAAGACTCCGTCCAATTTTATAAATAGAGTGATTGATGTTCTTGCAACTCCGCAGCTCAACAAGCATCTCGACCAGGAGATTCCGCAGCTTTGTCTCGTGGATTTCCAGGAGTCTTACTGACTGAAGTCCTCTGCGACATAAAATCGCACTCCCTGTGACACTTTTTCGCAGAGCATGCGTCAAAAACAGCCAACTATCCCGTTTTCCGTATCCACTCGGAGGCGGGATTTTTTTTGGCACGCTTTCTGCTGTATATCTTGCGGGCAATGAAGCCCTGAAGAAGGAGAAACTATTATGAACATGCTCGCAAGACACCGAAACCACGATTTGATGAGGTTTCACCAGAACGACAGGACGTTTGAGGAATTAGTTCAAACGGTATTCCGCAATTTTCCCGGATTCCGCAGCGAACTTGTATTCGGCAGCGCGATCGACTCCAAGCTGGAAATGGACGTTCAGGAGAACGAAGTAAAACTTCACCTGCCCTCCCCCGGCTGCAAACCCGAAGATTTCGAGATCGAAGCCGTCGGAGACTTCGTGACCATCAAAGTCCGCAAGCGCGATGAAAAACACGAACACGGCCACAAAGACGAAAAGTGCTGCTGCCACTACCTCTGCCGCGAAAGAACGTTTTCCGAATACGAGGAGAGTATAAAAGTTCCCGTAAACATTGACGGAAGCCGCGCCCAGGCGAAATATGCCGACGGAATCCTCTGCATATCCATTCCGCGCATAAAATCAGAAAACGGAAAAACCCGACAGATAGAAATCCAGTAAACCGAAACAACTCAGGTACCAATCATGAATAACAATCTTGAAAACAACAGGGAGGAAAAAAATATGAACGAAAAACAATGCATCGAACTGCGTCCGGCTGTGGATATTCTCGAAAGCGATAACGGTCTCAAAATCGTCTTCGAAGTTCCCGGAGCCAACTCAAAAACCGTAGATGTCGAAGTCGATAACGGAATACTTTCCGTCAAAGCCGCAAGCGCCCTCACCCGAGGAGGCTACCCCGTGAAATTCACCCGGGCATTCCAACTCTCAGACGCTGTCGATATCGAAAAAATATCCGCTAAAACCGCCGACGGTCTCCTGACCATCGACCTTCCCAAATCCGCCAGAGCAACGGTCCACAAGATCGCTGTTCAGTAATGTAGGAGGGGTGGGAATCGGGGAGAGGGCGAAAACTTTTTTTCGCGGGAAAAAAATTTTTCGCCCTCTCCCCGAACCCCTCTCCCACTTTCAAAAAAAGCGGAGTACTTTGCGGCTCCCGTTGGTCGCTGAATTTTGAGGCAAGTTGGCTCCCGTTGGTCGCCGACTTTTTTTGATAGTGGACTCGCTATTTACTGATGACAATGTTATTTTGGGAATATAAAAAACACTCCGGAGTATTGGATATCCGGAGTGTTTTCTTTTTTAATTTTATTTTTTGGCATTGTTCCTATTTTTGTAAAAGCGTTTTTAAATCGATGATAAACGCTATTTTGTTATACATTTAAATATAACACATTGGTTATATTTTGTCAACATACGCAAAACGCTTGTTTGCTTCGGCGGATGCATCCGTGAGGCAAGGTCGCGTTTTGCGGTGAGCATAGCAAGGGAGTGTACTTTTGTACATGACCGCCGCGGCGCAGCTGCAA
>SUVY01000105.1 GCA_015061775.1 Lentisphaerota bacterium
AAAGCGTCGGACACATGATTTTATTCAAAATCATGTGTCCAGAGGTGCAGGGGACTCTCCCCTGCCGGGAGATTTTTAAGAGGCAAGCAGCCTCTTAAACTCCCTCACCATACGATGCTGAAACAACAAGGTTTTGCAACAGCCCCGCGCCGCACACCAAATTTTGACAATAAAGAGTTTGAAGCCGCGCTGCAAACCCTCAAATTCACCAAATAAACATCACAAAGTACACCGTTTTTCTTGAAGAGAGAGAGGGGGTTCGGGGGAGAGAGGGAAACTTCTTTTTTCGAAAAAAGAAGTTTCCCTCTCTCCCCCGACACCAACCACTTTTCTGCTCAAAACCTGAAATAAATGAACGGGTTGTAGGTTGCTCCGCAGAGGAAGGCGAAAGAGAGGTAGAGGATGGCGGCAGAAATGATATTTTGGAATACTGTCATCAGGGAATTGGGCTGCTCTTTCCAGAGGAGTTTAAAGGTGGGAAACATGGCAGCTGTTCCAATTATGAGTGCGACGATTTCCGGGGTATCTATCGGAATATAGTTTACGTGTTCCGCACAGGCAAAACCGAACATCCGTTTGAGATAGCGCAGACACTCCGTGAGGCTGGAGGTCATAAAGATAACGATGCTTATCAGATATACGATGACAAAATAAATATGCTGAAAAACTTTCGGGATCTTTTCCTGCCAATCGCGGTAACCTGACACTCTTTCTGCGACCATAAGCAGACCGAACCACGCTCCCCAAACGGCGAAAGACCAGCTGGCTCCGTGCCAGAGACCGACGGCGGTGAAGACGACCATGGTATTGATGCAGGTTCTCAAGGTGCTTCCTCGGCTGCCTCCGAGCGGAAAGTAAAGATAGTCTCTGACCCAGGTGGATAGTGAGATGTGCCAGCGGCGCCAGAATTCAGTTATGGAGCGCGAGACGTATGGGTAGTTGAAGTTTTCCGGAATATTGAATCCGAACATAGCTCCGAGACCGATAGCCATATCGCTGTAACCTGAGAAGTCAAAGTATATCTGGATGGCGTATGCGGCGGTTCCTGCCCAGACCAGCCAGACTGGAAGCTGCTCCGGAGCTGTCTGGAAAAAGCGTTCTGCGAAGATTCCGATGGTATTGGCGAGCAGGACTTTTTTTCCGAGACCGCAGATGAAGCGGCGCAGTCCGGAGGCAAACCGGGATATATTGGTGTCATGCGCTTCTATCTGCGGCCCGAATTCGTGGTATTTCAATATGGGGCCTGCGATAAGCTGCGGAAAAAACATGATGAACAGCGCAAGATCGAAGATGTTTTTCTGCGCCTTCACGGATTGGCTGTGAACGTCGATGATGTAGCTCACCGCCTGAAAGGTGTAAAACGATATTCCGATAGGCATGACCAGCTTGAGCACCGGAATATCGGCTCCCTGCGGAAGCACCAGGTTGATGTTTTCAAGAATGAAATCGAGATACTTGAAGAGCAGCAGATTGGCGCAGTTGAGGATGACCGCGGTTCCGGTGAGCAGACCGCGCAGACGTTTGGAGCTGCTGTTTTCTATTGCAAGAGCGAAAATATAGTTGACCGCGACACACAGAAGCATGATTGTGAGATAACGCGGTTCGCCGTAGCCGTAGAAAAATATGCTTGCGGCAAGAAGTATGGGGTTGCGCCATGATTTAGGTGCAAGAAAATAACTCAGCAGCACAGCCGGAAGAAAACAGTTGAGAAAAACAAGTGAGCTGAAAACCATGATATCATTCCTCCGGAAGGTCGAGTTTCAACAGTCTGTCGAGACCGAGTTCGTTGGTGAGCAGTACAAAGACTTGAGGTTTGAGCCGGGCAAATTCGTCTCCGGCAAGACGCAGACGGTAGTCTCCGGCGTGGGCGATGGTGGAAAAGACTGCTTCGCTGTAGTGCTGGGATTCACAGGTGAGCAGGGCGTCGAGGAAACTGTCTCCGTAGAAGAAGCCGCGCGGCATTGCGGCGATCCTTTTTGCCGCCGCGGAGTTTGCGGGAACAGTCCTGCGGCTGAAATAGTTGTAGAGGTGCAGGAAAGTGTGCGGTCTTGCGGAAAGATTGAGTTCACGCGGCTTCCAGGCGGGATAATTCAGTTCCGATGGGGCGCAATGTTTTGCGGGGTCTATGTCAAGCTGCATGAGCAGTTCGGTCTCGGCAGGAAATCCGGGAGTCATGACCAGCTCTTTTTCTGCGAGAGCGTTTCCTCCGGCAGGAAAATCTTTTTGGATGGTCTCTCTGAGTTTGCAGTAGGTGATGTAGGCTCCGTATGGAGTCCAGTGAGTTCCGAACTTGTGATACAAGTCGGCACTGGAGCTCTTTTTGCTCAGCATTTCCTGAAGCGGATCGACGGTTTTGATATCTGTGTGTTTGGAGAGAAACTCCGAGAGCTGTTCGTATTTTGATCTCTTGTTGAGCAGGGGGTATTTGTCCGGAAAAAACTCCCGGTAAACCCGCGCTTTTGACGGAACGAGCACCAGATAGAGTTTGCAGTTTTTTTCGGAGAGAAAGTTTTGCAGATTTTCCAGATTGGATTTTATATCTGAGAGCTCCTGTTCAGAGTAGAGAGTCTTGTTGCACGCTGCGTCGGCGGCTCCGTATATGTTGGAAAAATACCAGCCGTTTTTACCTGCAAACGCTTTTCCGGTCGGACGGAAAAGTTTCTGATAGAGGTCGATTCCGTTCGATCTGCCCATGAAGCGATCACAGTACCAGCGGTCGAACTCCTTGAAGAAATCGGGGTTCAGCCTGCGGTTGCGGAAGAGCTCAGGAGCCGTGTTGAGCTTGCGGTTTTCTCCGCGGGTCACTGTGTCGGAGTCGATTCCTGTGACGGGCAGGATCAGCAGGACGAGGCAAAATACGATAAAGACCGCTTCGGCGGCAAAAACGATGGTGAATTTGTCGGATACTTTTCTGGAAAACTGTTTGGCGGCAAGATAGCCAGCCGCCGCAGAGAGCAGCAGGATGTTCGCCAGAGCAAACCAGCAGATGACGGTGCGCGGCTTGGCTTTTCCCGGAATTTTCAGGGATAGTTCAGCTTTTGCCGGATCGGATATTTTCAAGTTCCAATCAGCAGAGTTGATTTTTGTTTTGACTCCGTTTTCTCCGAAGATGACGACTCCGGAAGAGATCGTTTTTTTGCCGCTGGATACCGAAAAGTTGTCGATATCGAGCGTTCCTGAGCTGCCCTTGAAGTCAACGTGGATCGCGTGCAGATCGTCGGAGGGAATTGTTACCGTCTTTTTGAGAGCTTTGCCCTGAGTTTCGGGCAGTTCAAACTCCACGCCTCCATTGAGCAGCTTGTACCCGCGTTTATCGAGCGGAGTGAATTTCAACTGAAAACGGTTGCTGTTGGTGTGGGAAAATGATACAGTGATCTGTTTTTCCAGCCAGAAATTGCGCAGCGCGGCGAGGGTAATGACTGCGGCGATGACGCCGCACAGGAGCGCCGTAGTGTTGTATTTGAGTTTGCCCATAAAAAATCCATAACGAAAAGTTGGAGTATTTTCTACAAAGCTTTGTTCCTGATATGGGGAGATGATGCGGGGAGAGAGGGAAAACTTCTTTTCGCGAGAAAAGAAGTTTTCCCTCTCTCCCCGCGCCCCTCTCACCCTTTCAAGAAAAGCGG
>SUVY01000047.1 GCA_015061775.1 Lentisphaerota bacterium
GCTATGCCGCCCGGAGCCGAACGCAGGGAAGAGGCGGACAAAGCCGGGAGCGGAACGCGGCAGTAAAAAGAACCGAAGTCAAAATACCCAATCCTCCCCAAAAAAGCGTCGGACACATGATTTTAAAAAATCATGTGTCCAGAGGTGCAGGGGACTCTCCCCTGCCGGGAGATTTTTAAGAGGCAAGCAGCCTCTTAAACTCCCTCACCATACGATGCTGAAACAATAAGGTTTTGCAACAGCCCCTTTTGTGTCGGAATAAGCTGTTTTGTTATCTGCCGAGCTTTTTCCAGACCGGCATGAGATCGACCACTTTTCCGGTGTCGGCTGCCTCTTCAAGAGCCATGGCATATACTGCGCTCTGGAGCCCCTCGCTTCCGCTGCACTTGGGTTCGGTTCCGTTGACCATGGTGTCGTAGAGCTCTTTCATGATGTAGGAGTCCCCTCCCCCGTGACCGTCCATTCCGGAAAAGTCCATGGTATGAGTGACTCCGTCGCCCATCTTGCGGTAGCTGAGAGTCTTGGTGTAGAGCTCGAGCTTGATGGTTCCCTCGGAGCAGCAGAACAACATCCTGCGCTCGGGGATCATGTTGCTCATGGTGCACGAAAAGGAGACGCGCACATTGTTGCGGAACTCTGCTATCGTCACCATATTGTCTTTCATATCCGTGTCATCGGTGAACGGAGTCTCTGTGCGGTGCGGGTCCCACCATGACATAAAGGTTTTGGTTCCGTATTTTCCTTCGAGAAAACGGTTCTCGGGTTTGAAAAAATCTCTGCCTCCGAAGGCGGCGACCCTCGCCGGAAGGTCTCCGACGAACCACTCGATAAGGTCGAGGTCGTGGCAGCACTTCTCAAGGATGTGGGGTCCTGCAATGGAGCTTTTGCGTCTCCAGTTGCACATGATATATCCGCCGTGGCTGGGAGTGATGTTCTCGGTTGCATCGATAGCAATGAGTTTTCCGAACTCTCCGCTCCTGAGCAATTCGTAAGCCTTGCGGTAGAGCATTGAATAACGCAGGACAAAACCGGTCGCAAAGAGTTTTCCGCTCTTGAGGTATGCTTCGTAGATGTCCTGACAATCCTGTATGGAAGTGGCAAGGGGTTTTTCGCTGAACACGTTTTTTCCGGCAGCGAAAGCGGAAAGGATGTGCTCCTTGTGGAAACTGTTGGGAGAGAAAACCATCACCCAGTCAACGCCGGGATGATTTATCGCGCTGTCGGCATCCGGAGCGTAAAACGGTTCGGATATCTCCCATTTTTCAACTGCGCCTTTGGCGACTTCGGTATCGGGATCGTAAACTGCGGCGATATTCACGTTTCCGCAGCTGTCTTCCAGAAGGTGTTTGACTACGCTGCGTGAGCGGCCTCCGCAGGCTATGACGGCAACATTTATCTTTTTGTCCATAAAAAAAATTCCTTTCATGTTGTGTGATATAAGATACACCGGACACGAAAGGAATTAAATGGATTAAAATTGCGGAATAAATGACAAAATGTTACTTGTTGTTTTTCTTGATGAGAATAAGCATTATGGTGAGCCAGAACATAAAGAATATGCTGCTTATCAAAAACAGTTTCTGCCATCCGATGGTGAAGACCAGAGTAAGGGCAAGCGCGGTCCAGATCCCTCCGCCCATGAAGGGCTCGTGGATGAGCTGTTTGTATCCGAAAGACTGGGCGGCGCAGGTCTTGGACTCGGGGTCAACGGTACGGAGCAGAAGCAAACCGGTGGCGGTGACTCCCATCGCCTGTCCGAAGTCGGCGATAGCACACTCAAACCAAGACTCCTTGAAGAGTCTCGGAGCGACAAACATGACGAGGACAACTCCGAGCAGAGTTCCTGCTGCGATCATGATGAGCAGCGGCTGCCAGAAGGCTGCGACCACTTTGAGCTTGATGGTAGCAACGGCGGATACCACCAGAAAATCGAGGGCAGCTCCGGCGATGCGCTGCATCTGTCCGCGATCGATGAGTTTGTTGATTTTGAGAGCCTGCGCACTCTTTTGCATCAGAAGACCGCCGATCATGCACAGCGGAAAGAGCGGAAATCCAGCCAGAACACGCTTGGCGGCGTTGGGGAACAAAAGCACTTCTCCGCGCTGCATGGCGACAAGCAGGATGTAGCCGAGCAAAACAGCAAGTCCGACCAGCGATATGTGGAACGCCAGAGAGTCGATGGAGTCGCAGTAAACGGTCTGTTTTCCTGCCGCAGGAGCTTCGTTGTGGTGATACAAACCCATCTGCTGGAATTTATCCATGTCTGAAGTTTTGCGGACATTGGAAACATAACCTTTTCTTCCGGCGATGTTGACCATGATCATTCCGACGATGATTCCGAGCATCATACCTGCGGTCGCCATGGTGTTGCCGATGTCGGTACCCTCTTTCCAGTATGTTTCAAAAGTAGATGCCATACCGGCGACGGTTCCGTGTCCTCCCTGGAAGCCGATTTCAAGCAGGTTGCCGAATCCGGCATTGACTTTATAGAGCGGAATCAGAACAAATCCGCAGAGACCGATACCCAGAACGTACTGACCCCACGCGGAAACCTGTCCGAAGCAAAGCTGGGGAAATGCCTGGGTGAACACCTTTTTCAGCGGAGGAGTGACCACACCGAGGAAAAGAGATGCAAACACGATATTGATGAGAAATCCCGGAAGCCTGGATATTCCGCTGATGGTCTCAGCGCAAACCAATCCCGGAAAACATTGGAACAGCGCAAGTCCGAGCAAACCGCCGATGACTGAACTTGGAAGATAAAGCCTCTGGAGCAGCGGTATAGCGACCCGCAAAATTTTTCCAATGACCAGAAGCAATGACAATAGACAAAAAATAATGATAGCCTGCATATTTTATTTCCTTAAAAATGATTACAAAAAGTTTTCAAGTTAATAATATAGCATGCAAAAGGCAAAAAAGCAACCTTGTCCCAAAGCACAGAAAGGAAAATTCTCAGAAAAACGCCCGCGGTTAATTTATCGCTTTGTTCCCGGTATGGGGAGATAATCAAATAATCTGTTAAAAGTACTTCGCTTTTCTTGAAGTGGGTTGGGGGCGTGGGGGAAGGGCGAAACTTCTTTTCTCGTGAAAAGAAGTTTCGCCCTTCCCCCACATCATCTACCCATGTCGGGAACAAAGCCTAATTTATCCAGGCAGAGATGTTGTGCTTTGCAGCCAGTTTGACTTTCTTGAAAACATCTATCCTCAGGGCGCAATTCACCTGAGACGCTCCAACTCCGGAGTATCCGCTCTGGATAGCTATCACGCTGCCGTTGGCAAGCAGAATCGGAGCTCCGGCGCACTCGGACGTAACCGATATGTTATGGAGTATGATCTTGGAATTCTTGTCAAGGTTTTTAAATTTACCTGTCTCGGCTGCCGGCACGATATCTCCTATCCGTTTGTCACCGTTCCGGGTAATGGTTCCGACAGCGGTGCCATTGAGGGATTTCTGCAAATCATCAGATGCCGCGGCTTTGATGCAAAATGATGATGGAGTTGAACTCGTGAGCAACGCCGCGTCAGACTCGATGTTTGAAATGTCCTTGGAGTTTGCAGCGTAATCCGGGTGGATCTTAACTCCATCTATCTTGGACAAATCTCCGTTTCCGGTTCGGATGTTGACCTGCCCGATCCGGACTCCTTGTGAAAAAGCATTTTGCAATTTTATGATCTGCTTACTGTTTTCCATGCTGAATTTACGGAAATCATCCCTTGTCCGTGCTCCTGCGTGCGCTGCAGCCATATTGATAAAGTAGAAACATATATCATCCGTGTTTTTGCAAACTGTTTTAAGACGGTTGGCAACTGCGGCAGTTGTGGCAAACTCCCCGGGGTATATTGCAAATGCCATGCCGACAGGGTACTCGGAGGTGATCTGGAGGTCTGTGATTTTGTTCAGCGGAACTCCGTCCTTGTTTTCCAGCACAACTGTGACTGTTCCGATGGCAGGCTGTATTTTTTTGCAATGATGCAGCAGGAGCTTTTCTGCGGAAACCTCTCCTTTGTCACGCATGTAAAAATACCAATACCCTCCCAGTGCCGCTGCCGCGAGAAATGCGATCAAAAGCAGCGTGAAAACAACTGATGTAACAGCCTCTGAGTTGTTCTCCTGAACGGGATATTCCGGTTTGCGCTGAACAAGGCTGTGCGGAGTTATCCGGAGTATCTGCGGCTGTTTTTTCGGAACCGGTTCGTTCGGATGATCGTTTTGTTTTTTCTCCGCGACACTCTCATCAGTTTGGACAACAGCCTCTATGGTGTCCCATGCGGCTTGGTCCGTTGATACAACTGCATAGGAAGAAAAGAAACCTTCACGGTAGAAAGAAATAAGTTTTCCGCGCTCGATCGGACCGAAAAGTTTCCCGTTATCTTTGACGTAATATCCTGTCATTTTTCACCGTTCCTGAGGTTGATGGGCCAAAACTCCGGCCATTGGGTTATTTTTTCATTCAGCGGATTTTTTATAAACTGTTCTGTTTGGCTTGCTATATTTTCTGCTTTCTCAGTTGTAAAAAGCACCATGGAGCGCGCAGGAGTACGGAATTTCTTTTCAAGGAAAATTCCGTTTGCATCAAATCTTCCGGCAAGCAGACAAGTGTTGTTGGCGGTGTCGAAACAATATACGTCTCCCTCTTTGCCCTTGAAATCCGGAACCATGCTGAATGTTTGTTTTCCGTTGCTGTTCAAGCATACTCCGAGCAGGCTGAAACTTCTTTGGGCTGCTGTCCGGAACAACTGATAGTGGATTTTATTTCTTGCCGACACCTGCGCAAGCGATGAGTAATCTATTCTTGAAAAATACCCGATTATTTTTCTGTCGCGTTCCGGATCGACCATCCTTGTTCTACCGAGCTTCTGCCAGTTCTGCCAGGGGTCAGCCAGCCGCTTTTCGAGGATGCGGAGCTCTCCGCTGTGAGACATATCAAGCGGAGCAATCACCTGCAGGATACGCAGAACAAGCTGCATTTTCCAATAAGGAGCACAGTATCTGTCTTTTGCAATCATTTTTATCCAATCGACCGCTTCGTCGAAGATATTGTTGCTGCCGACTTTACGGACCCTTTCATTGAGCATTTCAATCAACACCTGATGGCGCGCCCGGGAGTTGTGAAACGATGCGTGGCTCGGATTTGCCGGCCGTATCAAACTGCATTGCGGATATTCGGTATCTCCGACCAGCAGAGTGTAAACAAATATGCTTTTTCCGACTTTGGTGATCCTTATCGGAGTATCGTCATAAGACGTTACTGTAAAATTGGTTCCATCAGAGAGAATGGCTTTGCCTTTTATATACAGATCAATATATCTGTCTGTTGAGTGATCTTTGAAACGAAGAAAACTCAAGGGGGCGTCTGCGGAAAGATCGGAGAAAACATTATTCAGTCTGTTACGGGCATTGGCCAGTCTGTTATCAATAGTTTTGCTGCGCTCCACATCTTTTGCCAGCAGCGGTTTGGCATCTCCGCTGCCGGGGTTACTCTGGTAACGGAGCAACGTTTCAAGTTTTTCAGCATCGCGTATGAGCTGGGAATAATGGTCGCTTTCCTCAGTATTTCCGATTTTGTTTTTCAGAAAGGTTGCGGACGATATGATTTCTCCGGGATTCGAGGCTGCAAACAGCGCTTTTCCGGCGTTTGATATTTCTGTCTCATACGCTCTTGCAGAATTCAGTTTTTCCTGCAGATGTCTTGACATTCCGATAAGCTCGCTGTTACGGTCGAATAAACTCCTTTTTACATGCGGAATCTTCTTGAGTCTGGAGGCGGTATCTGCGAAGAAATCAATGTTTCCCTGCGCCAGATCGAACTGTTTTGCGTTGATGGCTGCCTCTATTTTGCCTTTTAACGCATCAAGGACATTTATTCCCTCAAGAAACTCTTTTTCACTTCTCGCAGTGAGCTTTGCAGTGTTTATTTCATATAATTGTTCAAGCTGTTGGAGCCGCTGCTTTTCGTCCCTTGTCTTAACCATCTGACTGAGACTGTCGAGCTTATCTCTGGTGCTTGCGCTGATCGAAGTCTTTCTGACCTCAACTCCAAGCTCTTGGAGCATTGCCGAAACAGTTAGTTTTCTCTTCTCCTCTTTGGCTTTTTCAGCGTAAAGAGCTGCCTTGGCTTTTGCGATTCCGGGAGAGGAGGCAAGTTCGGGATGTCTGGTTTCGATTTCCCTCAGCAGATTTTCTGCCGCGGTAAAGTTTCCTTTTTTGATTTCAGCCAGCAAGTTTTCAGACCGGCGCTGCTCGGAAGCTCTGCGCTCGATAAATACCGCTGCCGCCGCAATAACAAAGAGTGTAACAGCACATATCGTTGCAACGCGGCAAACCTTGAAAATCACGGCGTTTCTGTTCTTTGCGGCTGTACTGTTGCGGAATCTATCCATACGGCGGGTAATATATTCCGGAATATCCAATCCCGTTGCTTCAAGTTCAGAGTAGTGCTTTTCGATGACTTCGGGATTTCCGGAAGAGTCTATAAGATAACTTATATGATTGAGCGTATCCTGGAACTGCTGCAGTTTTTCCTCTTTTTCGCGCTCCTCTTGCAGATATCTTTCTGCCTCATTGAACTGACCGAGCTCGTCGTCAGTCGGAACATATCCCGATTGTGCACAATGCTCTTGCCAGCAAACGACGGCGTCCGCAAGCTCCGGCTTGTCGAACAGGGAGTACGCTGTATTGATACGCTCTATTATCTCTTTTGCGGAAACTGATATTTGCTGCTGACGGTACTCTTCCATTATACGGGAGATTTTTTTCAGGACTATATCCGGAATATTCACACTCCATTGGCTCTGTGTCAGCTCGGTGTATATCTCGTCAAGGCGTTGAAAATCTTTCTCTGTGATCACCCGCTGAGCTTCGGATATCAGCTGGGACAGGTAGCGGTTTTCCACCTCGGCAAGCGGAGTTTGCCACTGGGCGTTATCTTTGTCGCGCTGCGAGATTTCACGCAGCAGATGCAGTTTTGCCGCAGTGTCTCCCGTGCGGGCGATCCTACGGAACTCCATCAGCAGCGGCCGGAGATCGTTCATTCCCTCTATCGAACTCTTCACTCGCTTAAGTTGGTCGGCATTGATTTCTGAGAGCGGAGTCCAGCCGTACAGGTCGGCAAGCTTTACCAGCAGCTGCCGCTCAGGAAAAAGCAGCGAGTCTATAAATCCAAATAACTCAGGCGTTTTCTGCGCAACGGAAACGGCTTCTATCTTCTGTCTTTTCTGGAGCAGCATATCGCACTCCATAAGCCTGCTGACAGCCTCTTCGTTCATCTCTGAATATGACTGGTACAACACTCGGGAGGTGTTTGTATCTGTCAGATTGGCAGAATTGAGAAATGTCTTTATTCTGACTGTACTGTACGCGTTATATTTCATTTGCTTCCCCGTTTTTCCACTGCGGATAGTTTTTGTTGGTGGATGGATCAACTAATTTCAATGTTATTTTTCCAGCTTTGAATTTTGCTGTTTCACGTTTGATTTGTTTTTCCCTCTTGAGTATCTGTTTCTGCAAATCTTTTGAATATTCTCCGCGCTTCTCTTTAAGTGAATTGTACTGGCTCACCCATTTTTCAAAAGCAGGATTGCTGTTTTCAGCATTGATACTGCTGAGTTTTTCAGCATTTTTCAGCGGAGAACTGAGTGGATCGATTTTTTGTTTTGCGGCTGCCGCCATCTTGTTGACGGTCTCTTCGGAAACAGTATCTTTCCACTTTGCCGCATTCGCCAGTATCTCTTTTTTCTGCTTTTTTGAATACAGCGAAGCAACTGTATTCAAATCACGCTCCGTCAAATTTTCAAAATTACTGGAGATTTTTTGGCGCAATGTTTCAAGAAACTGCTTTTCGCTGAGCAAATTGCTCACAAGCTCTGAGGTGAATGTTCCGGAAAATTTCCCTGCCCCCTTATAGGCAAGCCGGCAGTATCCGTTTGCTCCACCATCTAAAACCAGCAGAGGATAGTGCTCCAACCTTTTTCCGTTCATGTTGTAGCAGGAAAAGGGAACACTCCTCTTCAAATCAAGCTCTGCGGTTACGCGATTGGACTGGATATCAAACCTCAGCTGTTTTGCTGCATTGATTTTTTTCAATTTGGAAAAGCCGGGAACGAAAAACAGGGGATAGACTTTGTTCCCGGCGGATATCTTCAGCAATGTTCTCTCCGAAACACTGTGTTGATTTTCAAGGGTGATTTTTACTGAACCTCTGACAAATTCCGTTTTGAGGACTGACTCGTTGCCTGTTCCGGGATCGATCGCATAGACTTTTTCTCCCGGAGAAATTGTCTGGGACGAACCTCCTGATGTTATGAGGGTGATTTTTATGCTCTTTGCCGGAACGCTGCCGACCGCAACGGATACGCTGCTGCCTTTGAAAACAAGAGGATTTTTCCGCATGTTCTGCCAGGCAAACTCAGGAATATCTGCTTTTACTTCTGCCGCCGGAGTCTTTTTTGCCGCCGGAGTCTTTTTTGCCGCCGGAGTTTTCTTTGTCCGTGGCTTTTTATCCACCGGAGCCGGAACCGCAACCACCTCTGGACTCTTCCTTGCCGGACGGACTGCATTGCGCCTGAAGTCATCGATATCACGCTTCAAATGAGTGTTTGAAGTTTTGAAGTGTTCTGCCAGATCTGACGGAAGTTCAGGGATAAGATCTTCAGAGTGAGCTTCGATAACAGAGTTGTATTTTGCCCGCCTCTGCATCTCTTCGGCTAACCGGACTCTTTTTTTGAGCAGGTTTTCCAATAACTCTGTTTTTCCGGAACAGTCGCCCTGCCCTGCCCTGATCTCGATCTTAAGTTCATTGCTCTCTTTTTCAAGCTGGCGGAATGTACTTTTTAATTCTGAAATCTCTTTTTGGATCTGTTGCGCATGGCTTTTTTCACGCGCCTCCCGGAGTGAGCAGATGACCAATATTGCAATGATAAGCAGCAGAACTCCGGAAAGTGTGAATATTGCCGGTTTCAAAAACTTTTTGGGAACACCGGAAATTATTGATTTGCGTGCAGCTTTTTCCGTCTTTTGCTTTTGCCCCGACATCACGATCGGACGGAACTTTTTTTCTCCGATCCGATTTTCCGCTGGAACAATCGGTATCGGCTGTTCAGAAATATCTTCCAATGCCGTATCGCGGATGATCTGTTTGAGGTACGGAAGAGCGTGTTCTCTTATCTGCCGGATATCGCTGACTCCGTCCCGGGCAAGCCTCACAAGTCCGCTGTCGCCGGGAGCTGCTGATGGAGTTGCAAGATCTATTACAGTGTTGACCGGACTTCTTCTCGCGGATATGATTGCGTCAGACCCCTCCGGGCAAAATCTCCAGTTGCAGCTTACTCCGGCGGGAAGAGTGACGAAATAGGTGTTGAAACTTACTTCCCAGCGTGCTGCCGCCGGAAGCATACACAGCGCTTCATCCACCAGTCCGGTGAGTTTATCGTGCATTTCCGGAGGATATGATATGTAAACGACCGATTTGGGATTGGTCAGAAAACTCTGGGCAAGATACCCTGCCCAGCCCGGATCGTGCATGATGCTTTTCCAACCGGAGAAATCAGATGTGCTTTCCTGCGACGGAGGAATTGTCAACTCTTTTTCATATTTCTCAGCCTGGATTTTCCATCCGGCGTCTTTGAACAGTTTTTCGTTGAGCAGGACAGATGCCGGGCCTCCGGCGGCGGCAGTGCACTCTTCGGGCGAAAGAACGATGTGGGATGCCAGCTTATTGGAGCGCCCTGTATGGTCAACTCCGTTGAAACATATCCGGCTCAATACGTGGTACAGCGTATTTCCGCTCCGGCAAATATAATGCGAACGGGAAACAGGATTGTCCCAAGCGTTCGGCGCATAGTGCGGATACAGCGGTTTATAGGCACTCAACCCTTCGAGGGTCGTTTTGATGCGTACATTTATTCCATCCGTACACGCAACTACACAGAACCCGGATGAGTTTCTGTCTATTCCGGCCGGAGCCGATGTATAAATCAGTTCTTGTGCCATTGTCAGTTATCGAACCAGAAGTCGCTGTCAAGCTGCTCCTCCAGGGAGGATGCCTTGAAAAAGTTGTCCTTGTGGAAATCCCCCGGAGCCGGTATCTGGTAATATTGTTTGTTTTCTTTGCAAAAGACCTGCATTCCCCAATAGTTTCTGGGCAGTTCACAGCGTTTGTGCACTCCCGGAAAGGAGAAAATAACCGATTCTTCAGTAAACTTGTACTGCTCTATCGGAAGTGCATCGCGGGAACACGTTTCGCTTCCGCGAAGCAATCCATGCAGGTAAAGCTGCATGAGCATCGGAACTTCTGCCCAGAACGGTCTGATCCTGGATGGAACGATTCCGAGAGCCTGTTTGCCGGAGCTGACTCCCGGAATCTGGTTATCCATAACTTCAGGAGAACATCCGAATGAGCTTACCGGAACAAAATAAACCGTATCCGAAAATCCCTCAGCCGCGCTGACGAACTCCGGAGCGATATCGAGCATTTTTTCCCGCAGACGGTAGGAGACATCTGTGATGACTCCGATATCAAGAGAATACTCCATCTTCCCTGAGTCATAGATTATATAATCGTTCTGCTCGATATCAATATCGAACTTCTCTTTCAGAACATCAAACTTGGCTATGGCGATTATCAGCGGCTGACCGTACCTGTCCTGCGGAGTCAAACCGGAAAACAATCTGACTCTTGAAGTCATCTCAAAAAAGAGCGATAACTGATTCGCCGCATCACTTTTGAACTGCGGATCGCTGCTGTCGCAGTATTTCATCATACGCATATCCAGCAGCGGATCAAAGACGAAAATTATTCCGTCTGAGCAGGCAAGGTGACTGGTCGCAAGGTTGTTGACTGATTCGTGTCCGGGCTGAAAATGCTCTCCTGCGTTGTCGTAGAGGATGATGTTGCGCTCAAGTTCGCGGTTTTCAGCGGTTTGGGCTCTTGCGTTTCCCGATGTCGGACTCAACGAAAAGATAAAGGGTTTTGGAAGATCTACCGCAAGGTTCTTCATCATTATCTGGTTTGTGTATCCGCTTCCCTGAAGTTCCGTTTTGGGCAGAGACACCGGAACATCCGGATGTTTGTTCATGAAAAGCAGCTCTTCGTAGTGATTCAGATTTGAGTTGAACGATGAATCAACGTCGCTCAGAGTATATCCAAACTTGTTCGGAAGCATTTTCCGCAGCTGCCAGAGCATGGTGGTCAATAAATATGATTTGCCGCTTGCCGGAGCTCCGACGACCGAAAATATCGAGGACGGCCGACAGGTCACCTGCTCGGGGATTTTCAGATGACAATGCGGACAGGCTATTTCAAAACACTCCATGCCCATCGCGTCGATAGCCATTCCGCGGGCTGAGTAATGGGTCGGAATAAATCTCTGCTGGGCATCGCCTCCTGCGACAGGATCACCGATCAAATCCAGGTGGCGGGAGATATATTTTACATCCTTGACATCGAACTTCTGCCAGCAATGCGGACAGGTTATCCATACACTCGGCTGGTTGTCGGTCTTGGGAAATCCGGCTTCTTCCGGAGTCTGCTCTTCGATGTAAAACTTGTGAGTGCAAACTTCGCAGGCTACTTTTCTGCCTATCCAGTCATTGTCTGCTTCGTAAACGGTTCCGCACTGCGGACAGGAAAATCTCATAACACCCTCCGGCAAAAAAACGAAATTCCAACAGCGATGACGCTGCGGCAAAAAGACAGTTATGCGACAAAAAAGCTGGTACCCGGAGCGGGGATCGAACCCGCACTCCTTTCGGAAGAAGATTTTAAGTCTTCTGTGTCTGCCATTCCACCATCCGGGCAGCTTGCTTTAGGTAAATATAGCTGTAATTTCTGTTTTTTCCAGTACTTTACGGTATTTTTTCCATGAATATCTGTACTTTTTTTAAAAAAAGGCTCTGTTCCAGACAAAGGTCGGTGAAAGTAAATAAAAAGTTAATGTCTCAAATGTTGTGAGACAATCTGAACGGCGCATCAGCCGAAGCAAACAAGCGCTTTGCGTATGTTGACAAAATATAACCAATGTGCTATATTTAAATGTATAACAAAATAGCGTTTATCATCAATTCAAAAACACTTTCACAAAAATTGGAACAATGCCAATAAAAAAGTACCCCGCTTTTCTTGAAGTGGGATGGGGGCGCGGGGGAAGGGCGAAACTTCTTTTCTCGTGAAAAGAAGTTTCGCCCTTCCCCCGCATCATCTACCCACATCAGGAACAAAAAAAAATACGGAGCAGATGTTTTTTCAACTGCTCCGCATCGGTTCTGCGTTATGGTTATTTGCGTATCATGGGCGTTTCAAGCAGTCCGCACTTCACCAGCTGGCGCTCTTCGGTCTCGTACATCTTGAACTGGGCGGGACCTGTCCAATAAGGACGCTCCGCGAGGTAGAAGGGACCCATCGCGTTGCGGCGGTGTCCGAGAATACGCAAGGTGAGCGTTCCGGAAACCGGAGTCTCTCCCAGGTCGATGGTATATGGCGGCCAGGCGAGAAGCTTGAACGCGCTTCCGTTTATGCTGTATTCGACGGCTACTCCGCGCCACTCTCCGAGCTCGATGACTCCGGAAGCGTTTTCGAGCGGAATAATATAATCGAGGTTTCCTGCGTAGTTCGGAAGCCGCTGTTTGCACCAGTCGCCGATCTCAAGGGTCTCAGGAAGGGTTGTCAATGTATCATTTTCAACTCCGAAGTCTCCGATGAGGTAGCACATCTCAAGTCCCGGAAGCAGATTGGAATAGCTGCACTCGAGCTCAAGAGTATTGACTCCTGCAACGAACAGCTCTCCCGGAATGTGCATTTTGCGGATCGCAAGATCACACCACCAGCCGGTATCGCTCTTATCCACCGGTTTTCCGTTGAAGGTCACGGTGTAGAGCTCGGGATTTTCAAGGGCGAACTCAACTCCGGATGCCGGAATATCTTTGACGTTGATATTATAACGCAGTTTCAGCTGCATCTCTCCGGTCTTCCGGCGGCTTGAGTTGCACCACGGCTGCACCATGGAGCCTCCGCGGGGGTCGGCTCCGATCATCTGGCGGAGCTTGTCGTCGAGCAGCAAAACATACTCTGCTCCCTGCCATGCGTCTCCGTTGACGGAGTACTCCGGCTTGTCGAGCACCAGCATATTTTTCTCGGAGAGCTTATACTTGAGTGAGGTTCCAGCTGCGACAAGCGGATTGCCTGAAACGAATGTGCGGTTTATTTCCGCGGGAAGCTCAGCAGATATCACACTGCCGCTTGCGACATACATACGGCTCTGGAGCGGCTCGAAGCCAGTCTTGAACACGGCGGCTCCGTCAACGGTCTCGAACGGAACTTTGTACCATTTTCCTGTTGCGGTGTCCAGCTCATAAACTCCGTATCCGGCGGGAATACTCCACTTGATGACGGTCTCGGGATAGGTGCGTTTATTGCGGCGCACCATCTGCATCTCTTCGCTTTTGAGAGCGGTTCCCGGAGCCGGGTTGCGGTCGGTGTATTCTGTCCACTTGAGGCTTTTTCCGTAGTTGCAGATGAAGAGCGACTGGAAATCATCTGATGTATGGATGCTGTGGAACATCGAGCATATCTCTTCACCCTGTGAGGAGATCGAGACCCTGCGGACACTCTCTCCCAGAGCCTTCACCGCCGCGGCATCATCGCTGCAGCAGATGAACTTGGAAAATATCTCTTTCGCCCGGTCTGAACGCTCGGCATCCACCCGCTCAGGAGCGTTGCCGACGCAGACCACGACTCCGCCTGCGGCATGGAATTTATCCAGCAGCTCGAGGGTGGTCGAACGGATGGTCAGCATCCGCGGAACCAGTACAGCCTTATATGACGCAAGGTTGACGGAGAGTTTGCCGTCTGCGACTTTTCCGTGGCGGGACATGATATCTTCGCAGCCGAGGTCGAAATCGAGGTGCTCCATAAGCAGTTTGTTGTGCAGCGGACCGAATTTCTTTGACTCCTGCAGCGGGTCGATCAGACACTCTTTGCCCGAGCCGACGTCAGGATAATCGGTGTTGTAGTCGTTGAAAAGAGCGACTCCCCAGAACGACTCGACGGGGTGGAGCAGCAGGATATCGCGGGTCTCTTCTCCCTCGTTGAGGACTGCGCTGATGCGTCCGAAGTAGTCCTCGAGCTGAACGTGGCGGTCTGCCCACGGAGACTGATAGGATATCGACGCAGGATAATCGCGTTTGGCTTGTGCCGCGGAGGTGTACCACGCAAGATGCTGGCAGCGCAGATTTATTCCGAGAGCGAGCTGCCAGTCTCCGAGAGCCTTGTGTCCGAAGAAGGGAAAATCCCATCCGGTGCAGCCGTAAGTCTCTGAGAGACGCACCTTCCATCCGAACTGGTGCGCCACGCTGGTGACCTGTTTTGCGGTCATGAATTCGTCGCGGTATTCGGTGAGCAAGTCCATTCCCGGAGCCTGCATATACTCATAGAAACGCATACACTCGCCGACACAGCGGGTCTGTATCTCGATTCCGCCTTCCTGAAGAAGGTGTCCGGTGTAGAGCATATTATTTTCCTGACACCATTTGCCGATGCGCTCGCCGAAGGCGCGGGTGAAGAGTTCGGCGCAGAGATCGTAGAAGTCGTGGCGGACTTTACTGAATCTCTCTTCGCACGAAAACATGAAGAGCTCAGGAAGCTTATCCAGTATGCTGTAACCGAAACGCTCCTCGAATTTTTCCGGAAGCGCATCTGTCCACTGGACACGGTCTCCATCGATTCCGGACACCTGGCTGTAATTGGGTTCGTCGGTAAATATTCCCGGAACGGCTTTGCCGAATTTGTCGGCGATCTCGCGGCGGTAGGCTTCGTGAGTGACCTCGATGAACTTATCGACGGCTTCGGGATTCAGGGTGTCAAGATAGGATTCTCCGTTATACCATGAGTTGTCTCCGGAGACAAATCTTATGAAGCGGAACACCTTTTCGCCCTCCCCTGCGCTCCCGTTTCCGCTGAGCTTGCGGTATGAGAGGTAGTGGCGGGAGCCCGGAGCAAATCTGACGGCAAATTTTCCCAGCTCGAGCGGTTCAAGTCCTGAGAGCTCTTCGCCCTCCCCGAGCATGACCAGGGCGCGCATCCGGTAGCGGTGGTCTTTGGTTACCAGACCTCCGGCGGCTCCGCTGGGCCAGCGGTCTTCATCGTAAAGCCAGGCGTTCATTCCGAGCTTTTCGGCTTCGCTGATACAGGCTTTCACGCAATCGAACCACTCTTCTGAGAGATACGGAGTGTTGAGTCCGACCCGTGAGTGCATAAAAAAGCCGCCGAGACCCATGTCCTTCATGACATGTATCTGGCGGATGAGTTCATCTTTATCGAGTTTTCCGTTCCACGCCCAGAAGGGCGCGCCGTGCAGACCGGGATCGTTTTTCTGGTCTGCGACTTTTCTGACAAGATCAGAAGTGGTAGCCATGATTTTATCTCTCCTTATTGCCTTGCTCTGCGTCTGTTGCGGCGCGGAGCGCGTTTTCGTTTTCCGGGTTCGACCGCTTTCTGCTGCTCCCTGAGAGTGGATTTTTTGGTGAAGTCCAATACTTCGGGCTGCTTTTCCTCGGACTGCACCCAGCACTTTGCCGACGGGTCGAGAAGCAGTCCGTCGAATACGACTTCGATATTGCGTTTGGGCAGAGACCAGCGGATGACGGCGCGTCCGGAGCGGTCTCCGTTGTATTTGATGGTGCACTCGGGATCGAAGCTGCGGATGGTGCGGGACTCCTGCTCGCTGATGACGTTGGGAACGTTGTTCCTCAGGTACATCTCGGACATGGAACAGAGCTCTTTGACCTCCTCTTCGCTGAGGGCCTCATACTCTACTCCGTTGACCATCACGGTCGGGCCCTTGCAGCCGCAGAGAAGAACAAGCAGGACAAATGCCGGAAAGAGAAACTTTTTCATGATGTCGTCAACGCTCCAGATGGTTGTAGGTGATGATACTGTTGAGCCAGTTGTTCAAGCTGGCGTAATACTCGTTTGGAGCTTGCGGAAGCTCTCCGCATTCGACTCCGGCGGATACCAGAGCTTCGATGAACTCCTGCTGCCTGCCCTGCTGTTCGGGAAGCATTCCGTTCTCGTACAGGAACACCATCTTGATAACGACGGCGCACTGCTCGAGAGTCCACTCCGGAGCGATGTCGCCGCACAGATGGCTCAACACCGAGCGCACCGCGTCGTAGGTGAAGGGGACAGGAACTCCGTCCGCCATATTTTTCAGCAGGAAATGTCCTATTTTTCCAGCCATTTTGAAGTGGCGCAGATTATCGGACAAGGCATCGAACACACCGGTAAGCTCCACGCTGCGGGCGGTGAAGAGCGTTCCGTTGACTTCGTCGTTGAAGCTCACGTCGAACTCGCGGAAGAGATCGACTCCGGAAAACTCTCCTTTGGAGTTGATGCTCTGCGCCCGGTCGATCACCAGGCTCAGTTTTCCGCAGTCGGGACTTATTCCTGACACGAGCAGAGCGGACTCCTTGTAGGGACGCTTGTCCAGGATGATTATCTGCGTGGAAGTCATAACTTGTTCATCAGGCGTCGAGCGCCTTCTTGAGTTCGCTTACCACCAGCTGAGGATTGGCTTTGCCCTTGGAGAGCTTCATCACCTGTCCGACAAAGTACTGGAGGACTTTGGGATTTCCAGCCTTGTACTCTTCGACCTGTTTCGCGTTGGCGGCAATCGCCTGCCGGACGAATTCGGCGATGGCTCCGGTGTCGCTGACCTGACTCAAGCCTTTGGCTTTGACGATCTCTTCGGCGGAGTTTCCGGTCTCATACATCTCGGAAAACACATCTTTACCGATCTTGCCGCTGATGGCTCCGGAGGATATCAGGTTGGTCAAACCGGCGAGCGCGGCAGGAGTTATCTTGCACTCATTGATAGAAATCTTGTCCTCTCCGAGCAGACGCAGCAGCTCTGAGCTGATCCAGTTGGCGACCAGCTTCGGAGTCTTGGCACTCTTGGCTGCCTCATCGAACCAGGCGGCGAGAGTGCGGTCGCTGGTCATGACTTGAGCATCGTATTCCGAGACGGCGTACTGCTCGACAAAGCGTTTGCGCATCGCCTCCGGAAGCTCAGGAAGCGTCGCTCTGATGTTTTCGATATCCGCATCCGTGAAGGTCACCGGCATCAGGTCGGGATCAGGGAAATAACGGTAGTCATGAGCAGACTCTTTGGTACGCATGAGATAGCTTTCGCCGAGGTCATCGTTCCAGCCGCGGGTCTCCTGACGGAGAGAGCCGCCGTTGTCGAGGATCTCCGCCTGACGCCAGATCTCGTAGTCGATGGCGCGGTGGACGGCGCGGAAGCTGTTGAGGTTTTTGAGCTCGATCTTGGTTCCGAACTCCTTTTGTCCGACCGGGCGCAGCGAGATGTTGACGTCGCAGCGCATCTGTCCCTTTTCCATATCGCAATCGCCGATGCCGCCGTACTGCATGATCTCCTTGAGTCCGGTGAGGTAGGCGTAGGCTTCATCTGCGCTGCGCATATCGGGCTCGGAAACGACCTCCATGAGGGGAACTCCGGCGCGGTTGTAATCGACTCCGCTCACGCCTCCGAAGTGGGTGAGTTTCGCCACGTCCTCCTCGAGGTGGATGCGGGTGAGACGGATATCCTTTTCAGGAAGCGGCTCTCCGGAAAACCCCGTTCCGCCGATATGGATATATCCCGCCTCGCAGAACGGCAGATCATACTGGGATATCTGGTAGTTCTTGGGCATGTCAGGATAGAAGTAGCTTTTGCGGTCGAACTTGCTGAACTTCGCAATACGGCAGTTGGTGAGAAGTCCGGCCTTGACGGTCTTGGTGATCGCCTCTTTGTTGGGAACAGGAAGGACTCCGGGATAGCCCATACAGACCGGGCAGACATTGGTATTGGGTTCTGCTCCGAACTCGTTGGCGCATCCGCAGAACATTTTGGACGCGCTGCGTACCTGTACGTGGGTCTCAAGACCGATCACGGCTTCGTATTTCATAATAAATCTCCGGTTTTTCATTCATAAAAAAAGTCCACTATATAATTTATTTGAAAAGTGGTGATTTGTCAATCATAAAAACGCATTTTTTTGCAACTTGTGACTTGATTTTGTGCCTGAGAGGGATTATTTTTCATAAAATGCATTTATTTGGGATTTTTATTACTATGTTACAGCAGATTCCGGGATACATAATTCTTGCGATGGTGATCGCATTTATTTTTCAGGTGAACTCCATCAATTTGAAGAAGAACCGCGCCATCCACAACCGGGCGGTCATGCTCAACAAAAAGGCAAGACACGAGGAGAAGCCTGAGGAGATATCTTCCGGGGACGTTTCAGCTGCTGTCCGTACCTACAACCTGAGCGCGCAGGAGTTCAATGACTCCATCTCTTCCGGAGTCGGCTCTGTGCTCAATTTCCTGCTCAGATACCCCGCTTTTGAAATCTGCTCAGAAGATGAGCTCTAAATATAAGGATTTTTTGAAATGGTAAAATGCGGAATCATCGGTTGCGGAGTGATCGCTCCGACTCATATCGAAGGTTATCAGAGACTCGACAACGCCTGCGTGGTGCATATCTCTGACCTTATTCCGGAGCGCATGGCTGCTCTCGGAGACAAGTACGGCATCGCCAAAAGAAGTCAGGACTACCGCGATCTGCTCGCCGACCCCGAAGTCGAACTCGTGAGCGTCTGCACCGACCACGCCAGCCACGCTCAGATCGTCAAAGATGTGCTCGAAGCAGGCAAGCACGTGATCTGCGAAAAGTCTGCCGCAAGGGTTCCGGAGGATATCCACACCATGCTCAACGCGGCGAAAGCTCACCCCGAGCTGGTCGCTTCCGGAATCTTCCAGCACCGTTTCGAGACCCACAATATCGTCTTGAGAGATATGCTCAACTCCGGCAAGTTCGGAAAACTCCTCGCAGTCAATCTCCACTTCTGCTGCCGCCGTACTGCCGATTACTACACCAAAGACGCCTGGCGCGGAACCTTTGCCGGTGAAGGCGGCGGTGTCCTCATCAATCAGGCCATCCACCACCTCGACCAGCTGCGCTTCCTCTTCGGAGACATCGAAGCTGTCACCGCCAAGACCGCCAACCTCACCCACCAGGGAGTCATCGAAGTCGAAGATACCGCCTTCTTCCTCCTCGAATTCACCAGCGGAGTCAATGCTGTCGTCATGGCAACCAACTCCAGCGTCCGCAACTGGAACAGCAAACTGATGGTCGAGGGAGAACTGGCAAGTCTCTTCTACGAAAACGAGAAGTGCTCTTCAGTCGAGGCATTGACTCCGGAGCTCGCCAAAGAGATCGAAGACGCCCTCTCCGATGAACGCGAAAAAGCCACCGTCTCCGGCAAGAGCTACTACGGAAGCGGACACACCAATCAGCTCGCCGATGTCGTCAACGCCATCGAAGAAGGCAGAAAACCCTTCGTCACCCTCGAAGAGGCATGTATGAGCTCGCTTATGGTACTCTCAGTCTATGAGTCCGCCAAAAGCGGCCGCCGCGTAAAAACTTCTGATCTGCTTTGAATACCACCGACACGATAGCAGCTCCCGCAACCGGAATCGGCGGAGCTGTCACCATCATCAGAGTATCCGGTCCGCACTCCGTGGAATACGCTTCGCGCGTCTGGCAGGGAAAACGCTCCCTGCTCGATGCCGAACCGCGCAAAATGTATCTCGGCAAAGTCGGAGGAGACCCCACCCTCGCCGTCTGGATGAAGTCTCCCGCAAGCTATACCGGTGATGACGTCGTCGAGCTCCAATGTCACGGAGGCGCAGTCGCCGCAAACTCACTCCTGCGCGCCCTGCTCTCAGCCGGATGCCGCATGGCTGAACCCGGAGAGTTTACCTTCAGAGCCTTCGTCAACGGCAAACTCGACCTCGCTCAGGCGGAAGCCGTCGCCGATCTGATAAACTCCGGCAGCGAAAGCGCTATGCACCTCGCCGAACGCCAGCTCGCAGGTACCCTCAGCTCCAGGCTCGATGACCTCTGGAACCGAATCAATCATCTGCGCTCTGAGTGCGAAGCGCGGCTCGACTTCCCCGACGAAGAACTCGATTTTGAAAATGACCTCATCGAACAATGCGCCTCCATAAAAGCGGATATGTATTCTCTCCTCGAGACCCGCGAGTCAGGCGCCCGCCTGCGCGACGGAATCGATGTCGTCCTCGCCGGACGTCCCAACGCCGGAAAATCCAGCCTCCTCAACCGTCTCGCCGGGTTCGACCGCGCCATCGTCAGCGATATCCCCGGCACCACCCGCGATACCGTCGAACATGACTGCTCCATCTGCGGAATTCCTGTCCACCTCACCGATACCGCCGGACTGCGCGACAGCTCCGACCCCATCGAATCTCTCGGAATCGAACGCTCACGCCGCTCCATCGCCGCCGCTCAAGTCACCTTCTGGCTGCTCGACGCTTCAAGCAGTGAACTCGCTCAGGAACTCGATGAACTCAACGACGCTCACCCTCAAAACGTCATCGCCGTCTGGAACAAGTGCGACCTCGTTCCTGATATAGAGCTCCCCCCTACCCCCGGAATACCCTCTTGCCGCATATCAGCTATCAACGGCTCCGGAATAGAACTCCTGACCGAAGAGTTCAAGAAAATTGTCTGTAACGGAAAAGAATCCGTATCAATCCCCGAATTCGCCGTCAATGCCCGCATGGCAGACGCACTCGAACGAGGAATATACTCCATCGATCAAGCCGTCATCCAACTCGCAAACGAAGAATTCGAACTCGCCGCCTGCGACCTCGCCGACGCATCAAACTCCGTCGGAGAAACCACCGGAAAAACCACCTCATGCGACCTCCTCGACGAAGTATTCCACCGCTTCTGTCTTGGCAAGTGAGTGAGGGTAAGGTAGTGAGGGTAGTGTAGTACGCGGGGAAAGGGCGAAAACTTTTTTTCCCGAGAAAAAAAGTTTTCGCCCTCTCCCCGCACCCCTCTCCCACTTTCAAAAAAAGCGTTTTTGTGGTGTCGCGCCCTCCAGTT
>SUVY01000048.1 GCA_015061775.1 Lentisphaerota bacterium
GGGGAAAGCGGGAAAACTTCTTTTCGCGAGAAAAGAAGTTTTCCCTCTCTCCCCGCGCCCCTCTCACCCTTTCAAGAAAAGCGAAAAAACTTTTTTATTTACTTTTACCTACCTTTGTCGAGAACAGAGCCTATTCATAAAGCGGAATAAATTTCCGGACTTGATTTAAATTTTCGGCATCGGACAGATATTAAAACGACTGAATTCTTGATTTCTGCCCCGAAAATCCTGAACGATGCATTAAAGTAACATATATTCTCAACTTTTCAACTTCATTCCCGGATATCGTTGTGAAAAAGTTGTATAAAAGTCAATGAGGAATCCGATACTGCAAATTTTCCGGCAAGTATCGGGTCGTTTATAAAAACAGAGCACTTGCGGCATCTTGATTTTTGCTTTGCAGATGCTATATTATTTCAGGTAAGATTTGCATTTATCCAAGATATATAAGAGGCTTTGCTGCAATATGAGTATGAAACAGGACGGCGAAACTTTAACGTTGTTGAAACAAATTGAATCTCACGGAACTCCGGGGCTCGACTGCATCGTTTTACGGAAGGGCAAGTGTATTTTCCGATACAAATCAGGTTTTTCCGATACAGAAAAGACCAAACCTGTCAACGGAAACGAACTCTACAACATCTACTCCTGCACCAAACTCATCACCTGCACCGCCGCTCTTATGCTCGTGGAAAAAGATATCATCCGGCTTGACGATGCCCTCTATGAGTATCTTCCGGAATTCAAACAGATGAAAAAAAGCGTGGACGGCAAACTCGAAGATGTAAAAAACACCATAACGCTCCGCCATTTGTTCACCATGACTTCCGGTTTGACTTACAACGCCGACACAGAAAACATCAAACGCGGCATCGCGGAAACTCATGGAGCCATGCCCACCCGGGAAGCCGTGAAATATATCGCCTGCGATCCGCTTGTCTTTGAACCCGGAAGCTCTTGGAAATACAGTTTGTGTCACGATGTACTCGGCGCTGTCATCGAAGTCGCTTCCGGAAGGCGTTTCGGAGAATTTGTCAAAGAAAACATCTTCGATCCCCTCGGAATGAAACGCTCCACATTTTTGCCTACTGAAGATGAGCTTTCTGAAATATCCGCTCAATACAGATATGATTCCCTGAGCGGTCAATATCTCTGCTGCGGACCGCATGTCCAGATCGCAAAGTTCGGTTACGATTACGAAAGCGGAGGCGGAGGTTGTGTCTCAACTGTCAGTGATTACATCTCGTTCCTTGAAGCTTTGCGCTTGAACAGCCTGCTCTCACCAGAAACGACTGCAAGAATGACCGCTCCTCAAATCAGCAAGGCCGCCGAAAACGCATACTGGCAGTTTAAACCTGACAGAAACTTCACCTACGGCCTCGGAGTCCGCTGCCCGCACCCCAACGGAGCCGCCCGCGGTTACGGCTGGATGGGCGCAGCCGGAGCTCTTGCAATGATTTGCCCCAAAGACGAAGTGTCAATCTTTTACGTCCAACACGTCCTGAACTCCCCCGTTCGCCCGCTCAGAGAAAAAATTTGTGATTGCGTGCTGAAAGACATCGCCTCTGCTGTGTAGTTCACAAAAATTGGGACAATACCAAATAAAAAAGTTTTTCCGCTTTTCTTGAAAGGGAGAGAGGGGCGCGGGGAGAGAGGGAAAACTTCTTTTCTCGTGAAAAGAAGTTTTCCCTCTCTCCCCGCATCATCTCCCCATATCGGGAACAAAGCCTTTCTTTAATCAGTTCTGCTCTGTCATAAAATAGTCCAGATCGGCAGGAGCTTCCAGCGTTCTTCCGTGGGAGTTCACCAGCGTCTGAGCGAGGATCACGTCGTAGTGTTCCATGGTCTCGAGATAGTGGTTGAAGTAAAACATATTCTGTTTGAACTCCGCGTCCTGATAGTCTCCTGCCTCGAACTGTTTGACCGCAAGGGATATGAAGTGCATATAGTTTTGGCAGCTCAATGTTGCGGACTGGAAATAATGGTCGCAGCGCGCATCGTCCTCCAGTATGGAGTTAAGACGGCTGATGCGTTCCAGAAAGCTGCGCTTCTCTTCTCCCTCGAGCAGCTCAAGGCAGTAATCGTCGTTGATCTTATGCGGAACGACCTCTATCGCCGCAACTTGGTGCTTGTTGACGAAGAGTTTGAGAGAGAAACTCTTTCTCCAGTACGGAGGCGGATTGGCTTTTCTCGGATAAAAATGGAAGTTTCCGAGACTGTAAGCAATAAACTTGCCGTTGTACTCCTCAAATCCCTGCGCCACGTGCGGATGGTGGGCGATCACGGCATCGGCTCCTGCGTCGATGAAGGCGCGGTAGTTTTCGCGCACCCGCTGTGACGGAAACGGACAATACTCCTTACCGTCGTGGATCACCACCAGCAAAAAGTCGCACTCATCCTTCACCCGGGATATCGCCGCCGCCATTGCAGGAGGATTCAGGGGATTTGATCCCGGAGTATCTTTAGTACAGTCACACGCCTGACGCATCGATGAGTTGAACACGGCAAGGCGCAAGCCTGCGACATCGAAAAACAATGCGCCGGACGCCTCTTTCAAATCTCTGCCTCCGCCGACATACTTTGCTCCGGCATCGGTGATGCACTTCATTGTTTCAAGGAAGGCATCATTTCCCCAGTCGCGGGAGTGGTTGTTGGCAAGGGCAAAGACATCGAAACCTGCTTTGACCAGAGCGGGAATGGTCTCCGGACGGGTCTTGAGGTTTGGACCGCATTTGAAGATGGGTTCGCCTCCGTTGGTGACGGCACACTCGAGATTGGTTATTCCGGCGTCGCAGGACTGGATGTGTTCAAGCACATTGCCGAACACACCGTCTATGTTTCCGGCGCAGAGACGCTCCTCGGAGCGTTCTCTCGGAATAAGGTCTCCGGTGATAAAAATACTTTTCGCCCCATCGAGGGAGGCTTCATCGAAAACTATTTTCTGATTTTCTGTTATATCGAACATCTCTTTGAATTTCCTGATTTTGCTACCGTCACAAACTGCTGTAAATCAATTTGCGGGCAGCGGCAAGTTTATCGGCGAGAGCGATGTAGTGCTCCATGCCCTCGCCCTGCTGAAGAGCTCCCGCCGCCGGAGATGCGCCTTTGAAATATCCGTTGGCAAATCCCGGAAGAGCCTTGTAATTTCTTCCGCGGAAGCTGAACGGTTTTGACACATCGATACCGACTCCGAGAGCGTGGGAGTTTTCCGCGAGGGTTATATCCGGAACTCCATTATGCTCTTTTTTGTTCCAGATGTTGACGCTCTCTTTGAGCGGAATAAACTTGTTGCGCTTGAGAATGGCTTGATCGGCTCTCTTTATATTGAATCCGGCATCAGTAAAGATATAGAACAGATTGTTGTCGCAGACATGCTGCCAATCGGTAAGGCTGGTACTGCCGCGCGCGATGTTGTTGAGCACGCAGAACGGATACGGTTCACCGAAACGCTTTGCGGTCTTCTCGCAGTTCAGCAGCGGAGCATAGCGGTTGCCTCCCCAGAAGGTATTGTGATAGATGAAGAAGTCTCCCGGATAGACCGGTTTCGGAGGGTTCTTCTTATAGATTTTCGTACCCGGCTCAAAGTTTATCACATCGTCTCCGACCAGCTGGCTCTCGCAATGGATGAACATCTCGGTTCCGGATGTCCTGTGCTGCAAATAGAAATTCTTGTAGTGGTACTCAAGACGTTTGGCGTGTTTCTCGCGCAGACGGTGGAAACGCTGGAGTATTCCGCAGTAAGAGACAAAGTTGTGATGGAACTCGCCTACAGTCTCAGGACCGGTGACGATTCCGCAGCTTGCCATGCGGGATATGGAGTTGTTGTAAACTTTCATTCCGGGACCCCAGACCTGCATACCGATAAGTCCGTCGGTGATGACGTTGTTGCAGATGGTGACGTTGGAGCCGTGGGCGGTCACACCGACATCGTTTGAAAGGGAAATCCCGACGATGTATTTGAAGGTGATATAGACGACCCGCCCGCGTTTGTCATCGGGGCCGTGTGAGGCGTAGTGCTCCGGATTGATAAATCCTGAGGTAAGGATGCTGTTTTTTACGGTGACGTCTGAAGAGCCGCGCTGAACGAAGACTCTCTTTTCTCCGTTCATCAGAATACAGCTGTCGATGGTGATGAAACGGCTTTTTTGGATATCGAACTGGACCATGCTTCCGCGCATGTGGAGATCTTTGAATACCAGATGCTCTGCGCTGTTGAGCTCGAAGCCGTCTCCGCGATATATGCTGAAATTGTGTTTCTGCGGAGTTGAGTCATTGGCAAAGCGCACATAGAGATATCCGTCGCGCCAGCCAGCCATGACGTTGCCGATGGTGGGGAAGAACAGCTCTTTGCGGGACTTGATCTGACCTCCGGTCATGCGGACGTCATCGGGAAGCGCGAACAGATCAAGTCCGGGAATACGGGTGCAGTTTTTGCCGAATTTCCCCATGAGATCTGCCTGACGGAAGATATTGCGCTTGATGTTTTTTCTCGGCAGAGCCATGGTAAGTTTATTGATGTAAATGATGGTTTTGCCATCCATAAGCACTCCGTCCGGACGCTTTTTCACCGGAGTTTTCCAAACCTTGGGAGCGATCTCAGGAGCGGGAATCCACTCTTTGATATCACTTCCGGGAGCCTGGATTATCGTCAGATGCTCTCCGTTTTTTCCCCGGGTTCCCTCGAAGGTCACAGGAGCGTTTTCTTTTCCTTTAACAGAAAGCTTCATGCTCTCGCGGTACAGTCCGGGAAGTATCTTCACCGTGTCTCCCGCCGCCGCCTTCTTCGCGGCAAAAGTGATAGTTTTGAAGGGTTTTTCGAGAGTTCCGGGATTGTCGTTCTTTCCCGACGGAGAGACATAATACACCGCAGCCGAAAGCTGAGCGGCAGCTGTCGCGGCTAACAATAAAGCAAACTTCTTCATCTTATTTTATCTCCTGTTACCTGACAACTTTGGGTGACAGATGACGGTAGTAGCTTACGGGGTTGGTTGCGGTGTTGGGAAGGAACTCCTCCAAGACTTTTGTTCCGCAATGACCGTCAAAATAGACCCAGTTGGCTCTGGCGTTGTGTCTGAATATGACATGGACATATCCTGTCGGACGGAAAGGCCAGGACTGTTTCTGGAAAACGGCGTAACTGTCCATATTTATCGTTCCGGGCTGGTCTCCAGAAATTCTCTCGTTATATCTTGCAGCGTCGGTTCTGAACATCTTTTGGGTCGGATTTTTGAGTTGGTTCATGTGAATAGCGTAAACTCCGTCAGGACCGCTTGACTCATCTGCGCCGAGGTTGCTGTAAGCATATCCGTTGAAACCGTAGGACATAATGATTCCGTTGCCCTTGACCTGCCAATGCTCGGTCGCAGAGGGGCAAATCAACGCTTTTACCATGCTGGCAGTAGTGTTTGCATTTATCTCAGGATTGTGAGCGGTATCAGTAGCTCTGAACACTCCTTTGCCAATGCCGAGATACTTGCACATGTGCCATGTCATACGCCGTTTGCCATGGTCTCCGGGCATGAGGTGACCGCCGTAATCATCAGCGTACATAAACATTGCCCTGCCCATATTTCCGAGGTTATTGGTACAGGTTGACTGTTTTCCCCTCTCCCGTGCCGAACTCAATGCAGGCATCAGGATTGCCGCAAGAATGGCGATGATGGCAATCACAACCAGAAGTTCGATCAGCGTGAATGACGCTTTTTTACAGTGACTGATTGACGTTTTTGGGGTTTTCATGTTCAATCTCCTTTGTTTTGTGTTGTTGTTATCTCAATAGGTCAATTTATAAACTCCGGTATCAGCGCTGTTCAATACATCGCTCCTGTTGTTCTTTTTCCAGTTTTTGCGGTCACAGAACAACATCTCTCTGCCGCCGGAAAATATAGCTTCGAGGAACGTATATCCGACTTCAGAAAGTTCATCGAACCCCTGTACATCGCTTGAAGCAAACATGCAGTTGAAGGAGGTCGCTCCGCTTGCGATATGGGCGGCTGTGGTGATATCCAGCTTGAAAGAGGCACGCACATCGCTCTCGGGGTCAAAGCTGATTTTCTTTTCGGCAAAGAGTTTATGGCAGCGGCGGGAGAGCTTCTCAAAGGTATCTATACATGACGGGAAGCTGCAGAGCGATGGAACTCTTGTGCCGTTGAAGCAGTTTTCCGGCTGGGAAAATGAGCTCACCAGCAGGTCGCACTTATACTTATATACCGCCTTGAGCAGAGCCTTCGCCTCGCTGGTTCTGATGTTTCCGGGAGCGCCGTCATGCATGATATTGAATCCCGCGCTGTTGCAGTAGCCGCCGGTATGCTCGGCTTTTTCCAGCGGAAGCGGAAAATACTTTTTCATTTCCGGCCAGCGTATGACTTTGCCGTCGAGCCACACGCCCTCGCCCGCCTTGCGGCACTCTTCAAGGCTTCCGCCGATGCGGTGGTCGGGAGAGACAGCCCTGCCGTCCATATTGATACATGGAAAGAGCACCAGACGGTAGTTATTGGCAAGTTCGACTATCCTGTCGTTGGGTTTCCCTCTCAGATCTGCTCCGGTTTCGAGCAAACTTATCAGGTTGAGCACCATGATGATTCCTTCGACGCTGCATCCGTGGATACCGCTTGCGAAAACGATGGTCTGCAAAGAGCCCTCTTTATTGCCGAATATTCCGGGGTCGGAGGTGCTCACAGCAGACATCCAGTTTACGGTATTGGAGCTGTCCGGATAATCGTTATACACTACCTGAAATACCGGAAATCCCCATGGAGTTATCGCCTCTATGGAGCTTTTTCCCTTACGGACATTGCGGCAGATATCCTCTATCTCTCCTGTGCGGACTTGCCACCAGGAGGGACGTTCTGCTATACCCGGTATTTCGTAGCGTTTTATTTCCATCAGTTTACCCGTATGTCAGGAGTTCTTCATAAGTTCAGCGTTGAGAGTTTTCCAGTTTTTGCGGTCGCAGAAGAGCATATCATCTCCGCTGGCGAGAATGGTCTCGAGGAACGCGTATCCGGTCTCGACGATGGTGTCGAAGTTTTCCTGGTCTCTCGCCGCGAACTCGATGGTGGCTGTGGCGGCTCCGCTGCAAAGGTGCACCGGAGTATTGATATCAAGTTTGCAGGCAGGAGGACGGACCGCCTCCGGTTCATAGACAAATCCGCGCTCCTCGAGCACTTTTTTGCACCGTCTTGAAAGCTCTTCGACAACCTTTATGCTGTACGGAAAACTGCACATAGAGTGCATACGGAATCCATTGTACGGCGTCTCCGGCTGGCTGTGCAGATTGACATAGAGATCGACTTTATACTTTTCTGCGGCTCTGAGAACAGCGAGAGCCTCCTGAGTTCTGACGTTGCCCGGAGTTCCGTCATGCATGATGTTGTAGCCTTCGCTGTTGCAGTAGCCTCCGGTATGGGCAACTCTTTCCAGCGGAAGCGGAAAATACTCTTTCATTTCCGGCCAGCGGATGACGTTGCCGTTTGTCCAGAAGCCCTCTCCGGCGCGGCGGCACTCTTCGATGGATGCGCCGATGCGGTGATCCGGAGAGACTGCACGTCCGTCCATATTGACGCAGGGGAAGAGCACCAGACGGTATTTTTTTGCGAGCTCCACGAGCCGGTCATTGGGTTTGCCCCTGAGATCGACTCCGGTCTCGAGCAGACTTATCAGGTTGAGCACGAGGATCACACCCTCGATCTCTGCGCCGTGGATGCCTCCAGAGATCATGACCGTCTGCGGACTGCCCTCTTTGTTTCCGAAGAGGTCGGGAGTTCTGGTCGATACCACCGACATCCAGTTGACTATGTTCGAGCTGTCAGGGTAGTCGTTATACACCACCTGAAAGACCGGCAAATCCAGCGGAGTTTTTGCCTCGATGGTGCACTTGCCTTTTTTGATGGATTTGCAGAAGTTCTCTATCTCATTTACTCTGACCTGCCACCAGGCGGGGCGGTTTGCCAGTCCGGCTATCTCGTAACGCTTTATGTCCATTTGTTCTTTCTCCTTTATATTATTTCTATATATTTTCAAAAACATATCCATACTTTTTGCGAACTCCCATACGCGGAGCCGCTGCCAGAAACTTCACGGCATCATATCCCATGACGTCGTCCGGCGCCCGCAGGAAGGCACAACGGCTTCCGGAAGCAGTTTTTCCGGCTGGCATATCAACTCCGATTACTTTCACCTCTTCAGGAAGCCCGGAACTTCCGCTGAGAGAGTTTTCTGACAGCGGATTGCCGGAGCTCAGTATAAGACCGTCAAAACGGTGTTTTCTGTAAGACTCCGCCAGAAACATCCGCTCTTCAGCCGGTGAAACACCCTTCGGTGCCGAAAGCACAGAAACTCCTGACAAGTCAGCCGATGCAAATACATCGCCCGCTCCGTTGAAATTTACCGCGCAAATATTTGCACATCCGCCTGAGCGCAGCTTTTCCGCCGCATCTTCAATGGCGGACGCATGGTCTTTTTCGAGGGTTATCCAATCGTAAGTGTACTGTTTTATTCCGTGCGGAATATCCATGTCATCAAAAAGAACTGTGCGTATTTTATACTCAAAGAGAAACTGGAAGCACTCAGGAATGATGCTGGAGGTCACCACCAGATTTGCCGGAGAAAAATTCTGAAACACCTGCGGAGAATAGAACGCTCCGCGCTCTCTCAGTACCGGAAATATATTGAGTTTCAGCCGCATATCCTGTGACGCGCGTATCGCTCCGTGGAGCCGCGCCCGGAATATCTCCGCCATATACCCCTGCTCTATGATAAACTCAGGATACGGAAGAAAAAACGTTACCGTCCTCATTCCTTTGACGAATGAGCCGCACCCTTTTTTGCGCTCAATGAGCCCCTCCTCTTCGAGCTGTCTGAACACCCGCGTCACGGTCATGCGCGCCATGTTGAATTTGATGGCAAGAGCATTTTCGCTGGGCAGACGGGTCCCCGGCAGGGAGCTCTCTATTCTTGAGCGCAGCTCCTGCAGAATGATGTCTCTCGGCAGAGAATTGTTTTTTCTGTTGCTCTTTTTTTCCATAGACGCATATTTCAAGCTTGATTTACTGCAAGTAATATGCACGTACAAGAATCTTTTTTCAAGAGCCGGATATTCGTAAAGTTGTCTAATTTTGCAATGACGCGCCAACCGTGAAACCGTGGAGACACTCTGGATATCATGACATCGTTTGAAACTTTTTCAAGCAGTTATGTTCCGCAAACGCTGGACTTGCGGCGGAAACGCTGCCCAAGCACCACTCTTTTATTTGAATAATAACACTTTGCGGTGTATCTTATTTCAGCGTTTGATTTTGCCGCAATCCACCAAAAGAACTAAAGAAGGATACCAAGAGATGAAAAAGACCGTATTTACTGCAGCCATTGTACTTTTTTGTGCAGCAGGAGTATTTGCTCAAACCAAAGAGATTGCACTACCCAAACCCGACCTTGCGGGAGGCAAACCCCTGATGCAATGCTTCGCTGAACGCCGCTCATCACGCGGATTTTCCACCGAAAAACTTCCGCTCCAAATCGTCGGAGAAGTGCTCTTTGCCGCCGACGGAGCCACCAGAAAAGACGGACGCAAAACCGTTCCCACCGCCCGCAACAAACAGAACCAGAGAGTTTACGCCTTCACCTCCGAAGCCGTTTATCTCTACAACAGCCGCAAACACTCCCTTGAACTGGTTAAAAACGGAGACTTCCGTAAAATCTGCGGAACCCAGCCCTTCCACGCAAAAGCCCCGCTGGTGCTGGTGTTCGTCTCAGATATGACCGCCGTCGGAAATACCCCCGAACTCAAAGCTCTCTACGCCGGAAACCACTCCGGAAGCGCATCCCAGAACGTCTATCTCTACGCCGCCTCAAAAAACCTCGCCACCGTAGTCTGCGGAATGCTCGACCGTAAAAAAATAAAAGATTTCCTCAACCTCCCCTCCGGAGACATGGTCATCTTCTCCCAGCCCATCGGCTACCCCGCAAAGTAAGTGGTCTCTCTTTTTTGGTAAGGGGAAGCGTTCTTGGGGAAGGGGAAAACTTCTTTTCACGGGAAAAGAAGTTTTCCCCTTCCCCAAACCCCATCCCTTTTCAAGAAAAGCGGAGTACTTTCTTTGCAGACTGCTGACCGATACTCCGGTAAAATCTTTACGCAAGTAATGTTAATTCCCATCCCTTTCCAAGAAAAGCGGAGTACTTTCTTTGCAGACTGCTGACAGATACTCCGGTAAAATCTTTACGCAAGAAGGCTCGGTTCCCGATAAGCGAATGGCAAAACAAATAAAAAGTTTTTCGCTTTTCTTGAAAGGGAGAGATCCGCCGTCGCCAAGGCTATGGCGGGACAAGGGGACAAGAATAACGAAGCCGACGTTCGGCTTCTTTTCACGAGAAAAGAAGTTTCCCCTCTCTCCCCGCATCATCTCCCCATATCAAAAAAAAAAGCCAACCACTTGATGATACAGATGATTGACTTTCAGCTCTTTAAAATGGCAGCCCGCGCAGGAATTGAACCTGCGACCCACTGCTTAGAAGGCAGTTGCTCTATCCACTGAGCTAGCGGGCCTTACCTGACGCTTTATGCGTTTATATAATATTGTTCCTGTTATCTCTTTTGTCAAGTCGTTTTCTTTAAAAAAATCATATTCCGAGCAGCTTGCAGGCGTTTTTATAGAAAATCAGTTCGTTTTCCTCTTGGGTCAACTGCATTTTTATCACGTCTTCGATCGCTTTTTTCTGTCTTACTGCCGGATAATCACTTGCAAACAGTATGTGTTCGGCTCCGTGAGCGCGCACTATCCGCCTCCCATCTTCGTAACTCATCTTGTGGAAACAACTCGACGGGTCGAGGTAGAGTTTGCGTTTGCCGATCAGGTATTTTTCAGCCTCTTCCCAGCGGCAGTAGCCTCCGAAATGGGCTCCGATGACATTCAGTTCCGGCATAGCGTCGAGCACGCGGGCAAGGCGGCGCGGAGCTGAATAATCCACGTTTTCGTCTCCGAGGTGGACGAGTATCGGCATTGTATCTCCGATCTCTTCATATATTTTGAACATCCGGGGATCGTCTATATCGAACTGCTGGAAATCAGGATGCAGTTTAAGTCCGCGCAATCCGAGCTCTCTGAACCGCGCGATGGCTCCGCGGATATCGGAGTAATCAGGGTGCATGGTTCCGAATCCGATAAAACGGCTGTCGGAAGCGCATAATCCGGATATATAGTTGTTTATACTGTCAACCTGGGTGACTTTGGTCGCGGTGGAAAATATCACACTCTTTTCCACTCCGGACTCTTCCATGCTCGCCCCGAGGTCAGAGAGCAGTCCGTTGCCTCCCCACTTGAAGTTGTAATACGCCTCGAGAGAAGTTACCGCTTTCGACGCTATGTTTTCAGGAAAAACATGAGCATGTATATCTATATAACGCATTTTACGGGTCTTGGTTCTTTGTTTTATTCTCAATACGGTCTATAATATAGCTCTCTTGCGCTTTTTTTCAATGTTTTTATTGCTTATTGACGCTTGTATTTTCCGGTTTATGGGCTATTTTAAAGACAGAATACAGTTTAACAGAAGGCTCTGTTCCCGACAAAGGTAGGTAAAAGCAAATAAAAAAGTTTTTTCGCTTTTCTTGAAAGGGTGAGAGGGGCGCGGGGAGAGCGGGAAAACTTCTTTTCTCGCGAAAAGAAGTTTTCCCGCTTTCCCCGCATCATCTCCCCATATCGGGAACAAAGCTTAACAGAAAGGAAATACTCCATTATGGCAACCGCAAATCAGATGCGCGCAGCCGCGCGCGACGCCATGCGCGACGGAGCGGTCGTGATCACCGCCGCAGAGTTCTCCTCGCCGGGAGTCCTCAGCAAAGTCCAATTATACTTCTTCGATGAGAAGTCTGCCGTCATGGATTACGTTGACAAAGACGACTTGCTCGACAACTGGCCCGAAGAGGGTGTCTTTGTCCTCAATCCCTCCGGAGATGAGAAAAACGCCATACTTCCCGTGGGAACCTGGTACGATGAGGAAAACGACAACGAATACATACGTGTTCCGGAAACAGATGAGCCCTGCGATGAGCTCGTTGAGGGACTTCCGTGTGTGAGTTTCATGGATGCGGTCGAGCAGATATGCGGCCTCAAAGCTGAATAAACTCCTTCCGGAGTGCGGCTCAGGTTGTTTTTATGCTTTGAACGTTGACACGTGTAAACATTTTAGCAGAACTTTATTACAGGAAACAAGGCGATGTATCTCAATTACAAAAGTTTTTCTGTTGATTTCAATGAAAAGACTCTTGAATTCCGCACCTTCATATCCGGAGTGCAGGACTCTTCGGAAAGCTGCTTTATCGATGCGGGAAAAATATCCATAGTGAACTTTGAGGGAACTGAACTTGAGCTCGCAGATTTTTCCAACAGCTCCCTCTCGCAGAATATGTCTCTCAAATCAGGACAGATCAGGCTGCTGCTTACCGGAGGCCCCGTCTCAACTCCTGATCTTGATATAACTTTTACTGCGACCTCCCACTCCCTGAAGCTCAGCGCGGTCGGAAGAGCCTACGTCACCTTCTCGGGAAAACTCTTCTGGGGAAAAGATATGGAGAACTCCACGTTCAGCGTCCGCACCGGAACCCAGAGCTCCGTTCTGCACACCGCCTGCGGTCCTGCGACCTCGCCTTATGACAATGCGCTCTTTGACCGTTTGAGCGACTCTATTCTCCATTACTCAACGGCTGGGCACATGAAACTTGATTTCAACTGGCAGGACAAGTGCTACGACTTTACCCACACCAACGGTCTCGACCACGGCAGGGAGCTGGAGTTTTCCGTGAGGAAAAACCATATTTCCAGCCTCTACAATGCCCCCTACGCCGCCAATAAATTCACTCATCAGTTCAAGACTCCTCCGGTGGGATGGATGACCTGGTATGCGCTCAAATTCACCTGCTGCCGCGAAAAAGTTCTGGACAACGCCCATAAATTTGTTTCCGAATTCAAGAAATACTGCGAAAACCCGGTCATCTGGGTCGATTGGGAGTGGTGTCACAAATGCTTCGACGGTCAGGGCGAAGAGGGAGCGGATATCTTCCACCCCCGCAAAGACGCCTACCCGGACGGAGTAGCTGAGATCTCCGAAGCTATCCGCAAAGAGGGAGCGATTCCCGCCTTCTGGATCGGCGCGACCAACGAAGGAGCCATCAATGAAGAACTCGCCAAGCACCCTGATTGGGTACTCGCTCAGAAAGCCGTCTGGTGCGGTCAGTACTGGGTCGATCTCAGCAATCCTGAGGTGAGAGAAAAGTATATCAAAAAGATATTCCAACAGATACTTGACTGGGGTTTTGAAGTCGTCAAATGGGATTGTCTGCCAATGACGCTTGAGATGCTGAGCACCTTCCATGATAAAATGCATGACCGCTCCATCTCTCCGCACCAGGCTCTGCGCCTGACGATCGAAGCTGCGCGCGAAGTGCTGGGCAACGGGCGTTATCTTCTGAGCTGCAGCGGCTCAAGTGAGCGCGACACCACCTTTGCCACCGACCTCTTCGACGCCGCCCGCATCGGCGGAGACATTTTCACCTGGCAGGATTATCTCGATCAGGCGGTCGATCTTGTGCTCCACTACTATCCGCTGCACAACACCGCCTACTACGCGGATGCGGACAACCTGGTGCTCAGAGAGGAGTTCAACAACATCCGTCAGGCGCGCAGCAGGATATCATTCTACGGATTGGCAGGACTTCCGGTCACGCTCGGAGATGAGATGGATGCCCTCGATGCTGAACGCATAGACATGCTCAAGCGCATCATGCCGGTAGTCTCGCTCCACAGCGCGGAGCCTGAAATCAAACAGCGTTCCCAGCGTTATCAGACCGTGAACTCATCGTTCTGCAAAAAATTCGGCTCCTGGAACGTCTGCGGAGTCACCAACTTCAACGATACCACCTGCCGCATCAAAGTCGATACCAAAAGCGATCTCCAGCTCGACCCGTCGGCGCGCTACGCCCTCTTCGATTTCTGGAATCAGACTTTCACCGGTATTTGCAGCGGAACTTTTGAACTCGATATTGCCGCCTGCGACACCTCAGTGCTCAGGGTCACCCGGCTCGGAGATCACTCCGTCGAGCTCATCGGTTCCAACCGTCACATAACTCAGGGAGAAGTGGAAATCAACGATATCATACGCCAGGAAAACCGCATGGAGTTCTCTGTCAACTGCATAGAGGGAGAAGAGCTGATCCTGACGCTCTATCTTGCCGATGATGTCGCAGATTTCAGCGCAGAAGTTCCCTTTGAAAGAGACGGAAACATCTGCAAATTGACCGTCTCAGGATGCGGAAAAGTGACTTTTGGAGCGGAATATACTCTGAAATAAGCGGCAGGCGCTTGAATTACTGCTTTTTCTGCACTAAATTATAGTGTATAATTATGGGTTAATGTCTCAAATGTTGTGAGATGATCTGACCGGCAGCGGCGCCCCGTGGTCAATCTCGCGCCTTGCAGCTGCGCCGCGACGGTCACGTACAAAAGTACACTCCCTTGCTATGCTCACCGCAAAACGCGACCTTGCCTCACGGATGCATCCGCCGAAGCAAACAAGCGTTTTGTGTATGTTGACAAAATATAACCAATGTGCTATATTTAAATGTGTAACAAAATAGCGTTTATCATCGATTCAAAAACGCTTTCACAAAAATTGGAACAATGCCAATTATTGAAGAAAGAAGCATAAGCAGCTATGAAACGTTTTCTTATCACCGGAGGAGCCGGATTTATCGGTTCAGCTGTCGTGCGCCATCTCATCGCAGCAACAAATTTCGAGGTGTGCGTCATCGACAAACTGACCTATGCCGGAAATACAGCCAACTTCGACAAAGCGGCTGACAGCGGACGTCTGCAATTTTTCCAGACCGATATCTGCGATGCTCCCGCTGTGGCGGACATCTTTGAAAAGTTCCGTCCGACCAATGTCATGCATCTCGCGGCAGAGAGTCACGTTGACCGCTCGATAGACGGTCCGGCGGAGTTCATCCGTACCAATATCGTCGGAACTTACACCATGCTCGAAGCGGCAAGAAGCTTTTACAATACGCTCGATGAGGCAGGAAAAAAAGAGTTCCGTTTCCACCATATATCAACTGATGAAGTCTATGGTGATCTGGACGACTCCGGAGACTTTTTCAGGGAAACGACTCCATACGCCCCCAGCAGTCCCTACTCGGCGAGCAAGGCATCAGCCGACCATCTGGCGCGGGCGTGGATGAGGACGTTCGGACTTCCGACACTCGTCACCAACTGCTCAAACAACTATGGTCCGTTCCACTTTCCGGAAAAACTTATTCCGCTGGTGATACTCAATGCCCTCGACGGGAAAGAGCTTCCGGTTTACGGATCAGGCAAGCAGGTGCGCGACTGGCTCTATGTCGAGGACCATGCCCGTGCTCTGGTGACGGTCTCGCTCAACGGAGCTCCCGGAGAGACCTACAATATCGGAGGCAACAACGAAAAGACCAACATCGAAGTCGTTGAAAGCATCTGTTCTCTGCTCGACGAGCTTGCTCCGAGAGAGGATGGAAAACCGTACCGCGGACAGATCGTCCACGTCTCAGACCGCCCCGGACACGACCTCAGATACGCAATCGATGCATCAAAGATAAAAACTGAACTCAACTGGACTCCGGAAGAGTCCTTTGACAGCGGTTTGAGAAAGACTGTTCTGTGGTATCTCGAACACCGTGATTCATGGTGCAGGACCGTCGCCGAAGATGCACGCAAAAGACGCGGAAAAGGAGAGTGACCCATGTATAAAGGTATCGTTCTTGCCGGAGGCGCAGGCAGCCGTCTGCACCCCATCACCCTCGGAGTATCAAAACAGCTGCTGGGTGTCTATGACAAACCCATGATCTACTACCCGCTCTCGACGCTCATGCTTGCGGGCATCAGGGATATCCTCATCATCACGACTCCGGAAGATCAGAGCGCATTCAAGCGTCTCCTCGGAGACGGCAGCAGGTTCGGAATAAACCTGAGCTACGCCGTACAGCCCTCCCCTGACGGACTCGCCCAGGCGTTCATCATCGGAGAAGAATTCATCGGCAATGACAACGTCTCTCTCGTACTCGGAGACAATATTTTTTACGGAGCCAAACTCGGCGATATGCTGCGCCGTGCCGCCTCCAGAGAAGAGGGAGCTACTGTATTCGGTTACTATGTCTGCGACCCGGAAAGGTTCGGAGTCGTGGAATTCGATGACAACGGCAAAGCGGTTTCCATCGAAGAGAAACCCGCAGTTCCCAAGTCAAACTTCGCCGTGACAGGTCTCTATTTTTACGACAACCAGGTGGTGGATATCGCCAAAAGCATAAAGCCCTCCGCCAGAGGTGAGCTCGAGATAACCAGCGTCAACAACGCATATCTTGAGAAAAACATGCTCAACGTCGAACTCTTCAAGCGCGGATACGCCTGGCTGGATACCGGAACGCATGACAGTATGCTCGACGCCGCAAACTTCATCCGCACGGTCGAGACCCGTCAGGGATTGCAGATAGCCTGCCTTGAAGAGATCGCTTTCGACAACAACTGGCTCTCAGCCGACGAGGTGAGAGATGCCGTCAAACCCATGATAAAAACAAGTTACGGAGAGTATTTGCTCCGGCTTATTGGAGACATAAAATGATTACTATTCCCACCGAGATCCCCGGACTGCTCATCCTCGAACCCAAAGTATTCGGAGACGACCGCGGCTACTTCTTTGAGGCGTGGAACAAAAATGAATTCGCTATGCACGGAATCCACCATAACTTCGTACAGGACAATATATCCAAGTCCTGCGCCGGAGTGGTGAGAGGACTGCACTACCAGCTGCCTCCGTACACCCAGAGCAAGATCGTCAGGGTGATATCAGGAAGAGTACTCGATGTTGCAGTTGATTTGAGAAAGGGCTCTCCAGCCTACGGAAAGCATGTCACTATCGAGCTCTCAGAAGAAAACAAACGTGCGGTATTCATTCCGCGCGGTCTCGCCCACGGCTTTGCTGTGCTCTCAGATGAGGCGATATTCTCCTACAAATGCGACAACATCTATATGCCCTCCCATGAGCGCGGCATAGCTTTTGACGACCCCGAACTCGGAATCGACTGGCAGCTTGGAGATATCGAGGCGATACTTTCGGAAAAAGACAAAAAAAATCCGTCATTTTCCAATGCGGAAATTCCTGATTCATGGCTGATGACCAAATGCTGAAAGTCCTCATCACAGGAGCAAACGGAATGTTGGGACGCACTCTCACCAGAGTGTTGTCCGGAGACTTTTGCGTCATTCCGACCGATCTTCCCGAAGCGGATATCACCGACCAGGAGGCGTTTTCTGCAGTTGTAAAGAAATACGCTCCGGATGTGGTGATACACTGTGCCGCCATGGTGCAGGTCGATGACTGTGAAACGCTCCGGGAAAAAGCGTTCCGCATAAATGCCGAAGGGACCCGCAACGTTGCTGAGTGCTGTGCACAAAACAATATCCGCCTGATCGCGATATCAACGGACTATGTTTTTGACGGCAAGTCTGACACTCCGTACAGCGAATACGATGCCCCCGGAAATGCGGCGACAGTTTACGGCAAAAGCAAGTTTGCCGGTGAAGAGGCTGTCCGGGAACTCCTTCCTGATAACAGCGTCATCTGCCGCATATCCTGGCTCTACGGAGACGGAGGCCCGAGTTTCGTCCACACCATGCTCAAACTCGCCTCATCGGGCAAAACAAACCTCAAAGTGGTCAACGACCAATTCGGAAACCCCACCAGCACCGATGCCGTTGCCGGAGCAATAAGAAACATCCTCAGCCGCAGAGAGCTGACAGGAGTGTTCCACCTCACCTGCGAAGGCGTCACCACCTGGATGGATTTCGCCCGCAAGATTTTTGAGTTTGCCGGAATCGACTGCACCGTCAACGGCTGCACCACAGAGGAGTTTCCGCGTCCGGCTCCGCGTCCGCGCTTCTCGGCGTTGGAAAAACGGAGACTGCGTGAAGAAAATCTTCCGCCGATGCCCCATTGGGAAGAGGCATTGCGCGTCTTCATAAATCAGCAATTCAATCAACAGGGAGTCTCAAAATGAAAAAACTGCTCATCGCCTCACTTCTTTTTGTCTGCCTTGCCATCTTCGCCCGTGACACTTTCCGCGGCAAGTCAGGACGGATCACCGGAAGTTCAACTACTCACGGAAACCACACCACCTACCGCGACAGTTCAGGCAGGATCTCCGGGAGCGCCACCACCCACGGAAACCGCACCACCTACCGCGACAGCTCAGGCAGGATCACAGGTACTGCCACCACTCACGGAAACCGCACCACCTACCGCGACAGCTCAGGCAGGATATCAGGAAGTGCCACCACCCACGGAAACCGCACCACCTACCGCGACAGCTCAGGCAGGATCTCCGGAACTTCCACCACCCACGGAAACCATACCACCTACCGCGACAGTTCAGGCAGGATCTCCGGAAGCAAAACCACCTTTTGACCATGACCTTTTCAGAACTTGAAAAAGACGTGTGCCGCGCGCTTGAAGAGGCAAACATCGAAAATGCCTCCGCCGAAGCCGTGAATTTCATTATCGAAATGCTCGGTCTGTCACGCAGCAGCTACGCATTGAAAAAGATATCTGACGCTGCTCCGGAAAGCGATGAGATGCTCAAAATAGAGCAGGCTCTGCCGCGGCGCTGTGCGCATGAACCATTGCAGTATATCACAGGGAAAGCGTATTTCCGCGACCTTGAGCTTGAAGTCAACTCAGATGTACTTATTCCGAGATTCGAGACCGAGCTCCTCGTCGATACCGTTTTAGAGAACGCTCAGGGAAAACGCTCCCTGCTCGACATCGGAACAGGCTCAGGAGCAATCGCCATATCCTGCGCTTACGAAGCACCTCACCTGCAGGTCACAGCAGTCGATATCAGTCCCCCTGCCCTGAGAACAGCAAGACGCAATGCGGAAAAATACCGTATCTCCAACATCTCTTTCAAAGAGAGTGATCTGTTCGGGGCTGTTCCGGAAAAATTTGATATCATAACAGCCAATCTTCCGTACGTCACCAACGAAGAGTACTCCCAACTGCAAAGCGAAGTAAGAGACTATGAGCCGCGTCTTGCCCTCACTGCCGAACAGAACGGACTTGAGTTGATATACAAGTGCTGCGATGAACTTGACCGCCACCTTATGCCGCAGGGATTTGCAATTTTTGAGATGTCTCCTGACCAGACGCCGTCTGTAAAAGAGTATCTGGAAAAACTCGGATTCAGCTCTTACATCGTCGAAGACTACACCCACCGTCCGCGCTTTGTCTGCGCCCGTAAAGCATGAAAATATCCCAAGAGGCGAGACACATCCTCGGCAGACGCGGAGAGGATGCCGCTGTGCGTTATCTCGAACGACGCGGGTACATCACCATCACCCGAAACTGGAGAATAAAAGCCGGAGAACTTGATATCGTCTCCTTCAAAGACGGCAAACTCATTTTCATCGAGGTCAAAACGCGAACTTACAAACCCGGACTTGAAAATTTCCGACGGCTCTCGCTCGTTCAAGCCAAACGCAACCGGGCGGCGGCGAAATTCTACTGGAATGCGCTCGATGAAAAGCCGGTTTCCGGAAATTTTGATTTGATAGAGATAATCACATCCAAACGGGGCTTCATCCTCGAACTCACCCATACGGAAGATTATCAGATACCGTTTTACCCAAAAGAGTCCGAGATAAAAATACCGCAAGACTCCGAACCGTTACCGGTCGATAGAACAGGTCCCGCGATGATATTCCCCTGCCCGATGTGCAGAAATCCCCACTCAGGAAAAGCGAACAGCCTCTGTCCGGAGTGCCTCCAAAAGATTCCGTTCGCAAAGGAGGATTTCCAATGCCTGATTTGCGGAAACGAACTTGAGTCTCCCTTCGGCAGCTGCAAAGAGTGCGGTGATCTTCCGTGGAACGGGGCTGCGTCGATAGTCTATTTTACCGGAAACGGAGCTGAATTAGTAAAAAAATTCAAAATAGGAGCCGCCTCTCATCTCGCCAGAACCTTCGCCATATTTGCGCATGATTTTTTAGAGTTGCACCAGCTCAAATTCGATGCCGTCGCGGCTGTTCCCATGCCATACTCCAGAAGATTTTTCAAAATGTATAATCAGGCGGAGCTCTTTGCCGAACGCCTCGCCGGAATGACCGGGAAAAAACTTATCCACCCCTTCGCTTCCGTGCTCCGGCGCAGCAAACAAAGCAGTTTGAACCGCAAAGAACGCGAAAAGAGCGGCAAAAATCCATATCGTCTCAAATCCGGATGCGATCTTACCGGACAAACCATCCTGCTCACCGATGACATCTTCACCACAGGAGCCACAATGAAAGCCGCCTCAAGAGCACTGCGTTCCGCCGGAGCAGAAAAGATATATATCCTTACCTGTGCCGTAACTCCGCGTTTGAGAAAAAAACATTGACACCCCGCTGTTTTGGGCACAAAAAAATGGTGGCTGTTCCTGATATGGGTAGATGATGCGGGGGAAGGGCGAAACTTCTTTTCACGGGAAAAGAAGTTTCGCCCTTCCCCCGCGCCCCCATCCCACTTCAAGAAAAGCGGGGTACTTTTTTATTGGCATTGTTCCAATTTTTGTGAAAGCGTTTTTGAATCGATGATAAACGCTATTTTGTTATACATTTAAATATAGCACATTGGTTATATTTTGTCAACATACGCAAAACGCTTGTTTGCTTCGGCGGATGCATCCGTGAGGCAAGGTCGCGTTTTGCATTGAGCACAGCAAGGGAGTGTACTTCTGTACACGACCGCCGCGGCGCAGATGCAAGGCGCGAGATTGACCACGGGGCGCCGCCGCCGGTCAGATC
>SUVY01000049.1 GCA_015061775.1 Lentisphaerota bacterium
CGAGCTTGCCGACGCCCTGCGCCGCAACGCGGTATCGGACAGCATACCCACGATGGAGCTTGCTCCGCGCATCGGAACAAATGCGGTCGAACTCATCACTCCGGAGCTTCCGCAGCAGATCGCAGACGCCCTCAAAAAGGCGTGAAACCGGCTGCGGTACACGGAAAAGCAGGAGAAGTGTTCAGAAGTCAAAGGTCATGTTCGGAATGATGTTTTCCTGATAGACCGCCTTGCACTCATCGAGGCGTTTCTCTTCGATGATCCTCATGGTGTTGCGGATCATGTCGTTGTGCGACTCGCAGGTGAAGATGTTGCGGACGGCGTAATACTCGGTGCCGTAGGATACATCTTCCTGAGCAAGCTCGTTTTCCGGAAGTCCCTGGCGGATGCTGTTGAGATATCCGAGAAATCCGCGCTGATAACTCCAGCCGTCGAAATACTTTTTGAGCAGCGCCGCGTCTGCGATGGGAGCCGATATCTTGTTGATGTAGGCGATGAAACCATCTTTTTCCGCGCCGGAAAGCGGAGTGATGTCGCTGGGCGTGAAGATGTACGGAGTTATCTCAAAGGCATAGACTCCGTTTTCGTCGCAGTAGAACTTGGGAATGTATCCGCTTCTCCAGACGCGGTCGGCTTCAGGACTGCCGCCCATCTCTTTATCTTTGGTGAAGAAGAAGTTTCCGGGACTGTAAACGACGGGAACTCCATCGACGACTTCCATACCCTCGGGACAATGGGTGTGGCAGTTGAAAATCAGGTTGGCTCCGCAGGAGGCGTAGAAACGGAACTCTTCGGTCATACGCGGACTGGGATAGGGGTTGTATTCGTGACCTCCGTGCATGGTGAGCACGACGAAATCGGCGGTCTTCTTCGCCTCGCGGATGGAGTTTGCGATGGCAACGACTCCGTAGGGATTGGTTCCGGCGGCGTTGACTTTGGCGGTACCGAACTCGTTTTCGCAGAAGTTCAGGATGGCGATTTTGAGACCATTCTGCTCGATGATCAGCGGCTTGCGGGCGTCCGGAATATCTTTGCCGATACCGACAGTTTTAAATCCGGCAGCTTCGAGGCGGTCGCGGGTGACGAGAGCCATCCCGGGGCCGAAGTCTCCGGTGTGGTTGTTGGCGAGCAGCGTGACGTCGATGCCGAGAGCTTTGGCAAAATCCATGCAGAACTCAGGATTGTGGAGATTGGGGCCGCTTTTGCGGATGGGTTCACCTTCCATGCCGCAGACGGTCTCCCACTGCAGGACGTTGATGTCGGTGGAGTCGAAGAGCGGCTTGATGTTTTTGACGATCCCGGAAACCTTGCCGCTTTTCAGCAGCTCGAGAGTCGTTTCGCTGCCGACGCAGAAATCTCCGGCAAAGAGAATGGAAAACTCCTTTGCGCCCTTTTCGCGGATGATATTTTTACCTTGAGTTATCATTTAACTCCTCCTGTTTTTTCAATTTGAGAACCAGCGCGGTACGGCTTGGAAGATAGAGTTCGAGACAGCAGTTGCCGTCCACATCGTGGGTGTGATAGGTCTGGTCGGCGACGCGCCTTCCGAAACCGTTGTAGCGCACGGAGTCGCAGTCCATGACGGTGAGATAAGTTCCGGGAACCGCCTCAAAAGCGTAGTCAGTATATGACGCCGTCGGGTGGAAGTTGAAGCAGAACAGAAATCCGTTGCGCTCAAAGATGAGCACCTTCTTCTCGTCGTCTATACGCACCTGCTGGACTTGCGCTCCGTAAAAATCCGGAGTACGCAAAATAGCGAACATCATATTCCGGTCGAAGTCGGCAAGATAGCGGTAGCGCAGCTCGGTGGCGTCGGCAAGATGCCATAATCTGCGGGCGTGGTCGAGGCTCCAGTTGTTTCCGGGGCGCGGAAAATCTATCCACTCGGGGTGTCCGAATTCGTTGCCCATAAAGTTGAGGTATCCGCATCCCGCCGAGGCAGCTGTGGCAAGACGCATCATCTTGTGCAGCGCGACGGCGCGCTCGATACGCACATCGCTGGAGTTCACATCCATCGCATGATACATGGCATCATCAGCCATGGTGAATATGGCGGTCTTGCCTCCGACGATAGCCTGATCGTGACACTCGACGTAGCTTATGGTGCGTTCGTCGCGCCTGCGGTTGGTCAACTCTCCGTAGAGATAAAACATATTCCAATGCTCATCGACCTGATCGAGGAGCTTGAACCACATATCGGTGACTCCCATAGCCATGCGGTAGTCGAAACCGAGGCCTCCGTTCTGGGAGAGGTCAGCTCCGAGCCCGGGCATTCCGCTCACGTCTTCGGCGACGGTCACGGCGTCCGGTCTCACGGAGTGTATCACCTTGTTGGCGAGCGCAAGATAGGCGGCGGCGTCCTCATCGACCTCGTTGTTGAAGTACTCGGAGTAGCTGGTGAAACAGTGTCCGAGACCGTGGTGGAGATAGAGCATACTGGTCACTCCGTCGAACCGGAAACCGTCAACGTTGAACTCGTCGAGATAGTAGCGGCAGTTGGAGAGCAGGAAGTGCAGGACTTCAGGCTTTCCGTAATCGAAACAGAGCGAATCCCAGTTGGCGTGGACTCCGCGCTCTCCGGCATGGAAATAGGCGTAGCTTGTTCCGTCGATCCTTCCGAGCCCCTCGACCTCGTTGCGCACCGCGTGTGAGTGCACAAGATCGATGATGACCCGCAAGCCGAGCCGGTGAGCCTCATCGACCAGAGCCTTGAGCTCTTCCGGAGTTCCGAAACGGCTGGAGACGGCGAAGAAGTTGGCGACATGATAGCCGAAACTTCCGTAGTACGGATGGCCCATGATCGCCATGAGCTGAACGGTATTATATCCGGCGCGGGCGATGCGCGGAAGGATCTTGTCTTTGAACTCGGTGAAACTTCCGACCTTGGGGTCCTCCTGAGCCATTCCGACGTGGGACTCGTAAACCAGCAGCGAGTCGGGCTTGGCGGGCGGAGCGTAGCGGAACTGGTACTTTTCCTCAGGGTCCCAGACGACGGCGCAGAAGAGTCCGGTCATCTCGTCCTGAACGACGCGGCGGGCGTAGGCGGGAATACGGTCTCCGTTGCCCTCGCTCCAGGAGACATTCATAAGGTAGTTGTCTCCGTGGCGGAGAGTATCCGGCGGCATCTTGAGCTCCCAGACTCCGTTTTTGAGCTTGGAGAGCTTGAATTTGTCAAGTTTTTCCCAGTTGGAAAAGTCTCCGAAAAGCGTTATGCTCTCAGCTAAGGGAGCCCACTCGCGGAACACCCAGCCGGTTTTCGTTTTGTGCAATCCGAAAAACTCATGCGCTGAGGCGAAATCGGCGATGGAGATTTTTCCTCCGGTCAACCGTTTTTCCATATCTTTGATATGCTTTGATCTTGCTTTGAGAGCATCCGCGTAGTGAGCAAGATAAACATCCGCCTCAAGCGGGACAGGGGCGTTTGAAAAACGTGTTGCCTGCATCGAAAACCTCTTCTTTATTACTCTTTTATTTTGTCGATCAGCGGCCGCGCCAGCATCGACTCATAAATTTTGATATACTCCTGGGCGGTGACGTCGTAGTTGAAGCGCATCCTCGCCTCATCCATGATGCGGGAGACCACAGTTTTGCGGAACTCTTCGGGCTTGCTGTAAAAACGCATCGCTTCGTCGAATCCCCACATCAGACCTCCGTCGTCGTAGTGATCGAAGGTGAAGCCGTTTCCGTACCGTCCGTCATCGGTGAGCTGCGAAACGGTGTCCTTCAAGCCTCCGGTATTGCGGGCGACAGGAAGGCTTCCGTAGTACTGAGAGATCATCTGCGGAAGTCCGCAGGGCTCAAATCTCGACGGCATCAGCATAAAGTCGGACGCCGCAAACGCCAGACGCGACAGGTTTTCATCAAAGTCGCAGACCGTCACCCGGTCATAGAAGTCATGGCGGGCAACTATTTCACGGAATATTCCCTGATAACTGCCGTTGGCGACCAATGCTATCTGAAGGTTCTGATTGTAGTATTTGTCGATGACTTTATACAGTATGTCGGCGAGCAGCGGACACCCCTTCTGGATGGGGTCGAGCCGGTGCGGCCAGAAAAACAACGGAGCATTCTGATCTGTCCTGAGTCCGGTGCGCTCCTGGAAAGCGATCTTGTTCGCCTTCTTGGCTGAGACGTGGTCGCTGCTTCCGTAACGGCAGAGCAGAGCCTTGTCCGTCAGGGGATCATACTCGGGGTCCGGAGAGTTCAATATTCCGTTGGCGCAGCCCGCATAATACTTGGCGGCGAGCTCGTTGCGGATGTTTCCCGGAACAAAGTCATAGTGTCCGTCAACGACCTCTTTCAGGAAGCTCGGACTTACGGTATTGATGAAGTGCGCGGCAAATATTCCGCTGGTCATAAAATCGACCGGGTTGGTGCTGCGGCTCTCCTCATAGCTGTACGGAGTACGCTCGTAATAGAGGTTCTGCCAGAAGGGAGCGGCATCTATTCCGCGGTCCTCGATGTCGGCGAGCAGAGCCTTGCTGGTGTGGATGTTGTGCACCGTAAACAGACAAGGAATACCCATCCTGCGCGCCGCCGCCGGAATAAGTCCGGTCATCCAGTCGTTGCAATGGATAAGATCAGGCTGCACCGTCGGAATGATATTGTTTATCACTTCACGCTGGAAAGCTATCGCCTGCTTGAGACTCTCCTCGGAGTAGCTGCTGTAAACCGAGTCGCGGTAATAGAATATGCGGTCTTCCGCAAGGTGGATGCGGCTGTTGTGCAGATTCTGCATATATACGCGCATCTCATTGCTGATGAGGTTGCCCACATCGACATGGAACATCCTGCGGTAATGCGGAAGCGCGACATGGACATCAGCACCCTGCCTGAACAGAGCTCCGACCAGACTGGCTGAGACATCAGCCATTCCCCCCGCCTTAGCTCTGAGATGATGGGCCATGTTGCCCATTCCCTCCGGAAGGTAGGTGATTTCAGGAGTAACCACCAGTATCCGCGGTTTTTTACGGCTGTTTTTACGCATACTCTCTCCGTCAAGATGTTATTGAAAAATAGTTGTTTTATTTGGGCCAGCAGACAAATCCGGGAACGCTGTTGTCCCAGTCGTTTCCGGCAGCCTTGATCCTTGCGGTAAGTCCGAAACGTCCGGCATAGCGGCAGACGACCGAGCACTTGTAGCTGTAATTGCCGTTGCCGTTGTCTCTGACCATCTGCATCGGAGATGAGAAGCTGTCGATGATCTCGTTGTGGGCATCGACACTTCCGCCGTAAGCCTCGACGGTGACATCCTCAGGACGGAGCCCTCCGAGCTGGACTTCGACGCTCATATCGATAGAGTCGCCCACGTGGACGTCGGCAAGGCTGGTCGATATCCACGGAAAGGATATGCTCAGTCTTCCCTCATCGAAGTTGGAAACCAGTGCATGTTTCTGCTCCACGAGCTTGCGGGCAGCCTCGGCATTGTTCGCGGTCAGCTTGTTGTAAGCCTGCTCCGCCGGAATATAGAACTTCTCATTGTATTCGCTCACCATGCGGTTGCTGGAAAACATTGAGAGTCCGGTAACGATCGACTCTTTCATCCGTTTGACCCAGCGCACCGGAATATCATTCGCTCCGCGATCATAGAAGCTCGGAATGATCTCACGCTCAAGCAAGTTAAAGAGCTGATGCGACTCATAGTTGTCGCGGTCTTCATCTACTGTGCGGTAGGTGCTGTCTTTGATCGCCCAGCCGTTGTTGCCGTCGTAGGCTTCAGCCCACCAGCCGTCGAGGATGCTGCAGTTGATGACTCCGTTGATGGCGGCCTTCATTCCGCTGGTTCCGCTGGCTTCCTGCGGACGGCGGGGGTTGTTGAGCCACACATCGACTCCCTGCACGAGCTTGCGTGCCATGCCGATATCGTAGTTTTCGGCGAAGATCATCTTGTCCTGGACTCCGTTTTCCTGAGCGAAGCGGATGAGGTCTTTGATAAGCTGTTTGCCCTCATTGTCCGCCGGGTGGGCCTTTCCGGCAAAGATGAACTGCACCGGACGGCGGGTGTCGCGCAGCAGGGCAAGCAGTCTCTGACTGTCGCGCAGCAGCAATGTTCCGCGCTTGTAGGTCGCAAAACGGCGGGCGAAACCGATGGTGAGGACGTCAGCCTGGAGCACAGGTTTGCTGTGGATGCCCTCCCCGTCGTCGTTGGTGTAATGGACGTTGTTCTGAGTCCACTTTCTCGCGTGGCGGACAAGGGACTGGCGGCAGAGCTCATGGGTCATCCAGAGCTCTTCATCGGGCATACGCTCGAGCTCACTGCGGAGTTTTTCCGGATCGGGATTGTCTATCCATTTGTTGGAGAGATAACGCTCGAAAAGCTGGGCGATACGCTTGGATATCCACGATGCGACATGCACACCGTTGGTGATGCTGGTGATCGGAACCTCTCCGACGGAGCGTCCGGGCCAGAGATGTTTCCACATCTGTCGCGCGACTTCTCCGTGGAGTTTGCTCACTCCGTTGCTGTAATTGGCGGCAAGACGCAGACCGAACACGGTCATGGACATCTCAGAGGTGCGTCCGCGCTCGGAAATCGGAATTCCCCAGCGGATGATGCGCTCAAGGTCGAGCTTTGCCTCGGCGGCACTCACAGCAAGATAGGGGCGCAGCAGATTGATATCGAACACCTCGTTTCCGGCGGGGACCGGAGTATGGGTGGTGAATATATTTGAACGCCACACCACTTCGAGAGCGGTGTCGGGATCATATCCAAGATCATTGACCAGATGGGCAATACGGGCAAGGGAGAGGAAACCTGCGTGTCCCTCGTTCATGTGGCAGACGGCGGGATCGCAGCCCAGAGCGAGCAGAGCCTTGACGCCGCCGATACCGAGAAGGAGCTCCTGATGCAGACGCATACGCTTGTCGCCGCCGTAGAGTTTCCAGGTGACTTCGCGCAGGTCGGGCGGGTTTTGCGGGAGCTCAGTATCCAGCAGAACCAGCGGAACATTTCCCACCCAGAGTATCCAGACCGCCACCGAGATCTCGCGCTCGGCAAGATGCATACGGATAGTCAGCTCATCTCCCTTTGCGTCGCAAGCTCTCACCACCGGAAGATCCTGGATCTCGGATATCGGATAGTGCTCCATCTGCCATCCGGTGCGGTCGAGCACCTGGCGGAAATATCCCTGACGGTAAAGCAGTCCCACCGCCACCAGCGGAAGTTTCAGATCGCTTGCCGCCTTGAGGTGGTCACCGGCGAGGACTCCGAGACCTCCGGAAAAGATGCGGATGCTCTCATGGATACCGAACTCCAGAGAAAAATAGGCGACCTGACGCTTGCTGATATCGAGTTTTGACGCCACATCTTTTTCAAACTCCGCTTTGACCGCGGCGAGATGGCGCAGGTATCCGGCATCGCGGGCGAGCTCCTCCATGCGGCTCTGCGGAACGTTGCGGAGAAACGCCTTGGCGGTTCCCTTGAGTTTGCGCCACGCGGCAGGGTCGATCCTGACGAAAAGCTCGATGGCGTTGGGATGCCAGCACCACCAGATGTTATTGGCGAGTGTCTCGAGAAACTTGAGTTCCTCGGGAATTATCGGTGAAACGTTGTATAATTGAAGTTCCATTTTTATTCTCCGGGGGAATATATCCATTATGTGCACAGTCTGCCGCTCCCCTCTGCCGGCAGTATGCTCATCCGTTCAAAACGGTTATTTGGCTTTTACAACAAGTACGCTGTTGAGAGAACCCAGCTCATTGGGAACAAAGTTGGGATTCGATGAGTCAAGGCACCACATTCCGTCAACGACGAATTTGTACTGGTACTCTCCGGGAACAAGGCGCAGCTGGCAGCGGTAGATACCGTTGTTGTTTTTATCGGTCAGCTGTTTTTCGGGTTTCCAGCCGTTGAAGCTTCCTGCGACCATGACGTTCTTGCCGGGAGCGTCTTCGTAAACCAGAGTTATATAGCGCAGAGCAACTGTATTTTTTTTGTTTTCTTTCATAATACACCTCTTATAAAAACGTGTGTCACAATAAATACCCTTTCAAAAAACCATGACACAACTCGTTATGGAATATAATATAACACAATTAAATCCAAAATCAACCCTTGTATTTTTTTCCGTTCTTCTGACTCTTCCGGTTATATTTTCCGGAAGCGAGGAAACCTTTGCTGCGCGGAGGTCCGGTGCGTCTGCGTTTGAGCACCTCGATCTGCGGACGTCTCTCAGCCAGACCGCGGTTGACGGTTATGGGATTTCCGGAAGAGTCTTTTCCGCAGTAGTACATCGCTCCGCCCATGGTCATCGGCAGCGGAATATAATCCTGCACCTGCTGGAGACTCCAATGGTGTTTGTTGAGGAAGTCATCGACGACCTGCATGGCTTTTGCGGTGCAGCCGGGGAAATTCGAGATGAAGAGCGGAATGATATACTGCTCAAGCCCGAACTCCCTGCTCAGCTTCTCAAACTCATCCATAAAGGTATAGAACTCTTCGGCAGAGCTCTTGCGCATAAGTTTGAGCACTCCGGCGTCGAGATGCTCCGGAGCGACTTTGAGGTGTCCTGACACGTGATAGCGCACGACTTCACGCAGCAGCTCAGGCTGACGGAGCGCGAGATCGAGACGGATTCCGGAGTTGATATAAATATGTTTCACCTTCGGGTGATTTCTCAGTTTGCGCAGCAGGTCGAGCAGAGCAAGTCCATCGCACTTGTAGTTGGGGCAGACCTGCGGAAAAAGACAGCTTGAACGGCGGCATTTGGCGCAGATGTCAGGATCGGCGGAGCTTCCGAAGATGTTTCCGGCTGCGCCTCCGATATCGCTGATCGTGCCCTTGAAGAGCGGCATACGGGTAAGTTGATCTATCTCTTTATAGAGAGACTCCGCGCTGCGGCTCATGACGCTTCTGCCCTGATGGGCGACAAGACCGCAGAAGGCGCATCCTCCGGGACACCCGCGCACCGCCTGAACCGAGTTGGCGATAGCGTCGAATGCCGGAATACGCTTCTTGTACCGCGGATGCGGCTTGCGGGCATACGGAAGCTCATGCACCCGGTCAAGTTCATCAGAATCGAGCGGCTGCGGAGGAGCTTCGAGCACCAGGATACGGTCTCCGTATTTCTGGTAAAGCCCCCTGCCCCGGAAGGGATTCATCTCCTGTTCGACAAGGATGGTCGAGGTCATGATGGCGTCTTTGTTTTTGAGTGTCTCTTCGTAGCTCGGGAGCTCAAGATAACGCTCCTGCGGGTCGAAGAGTTCAGCCTCTTTCTTGCCGAGCAGCCGGGCGGTTCCCGGAATACCGGCAAGGCTCTCGCGCTTTTCAAAACGCCTGAACACCTCAGGTACCGGACGCTCGCCCATACCGTAAACCATGATATCGGCTTTGGTATCGACCATCATGGATGGACGTATCTTATCCTGCCAGTAGTCGTAATGGGCGACGCGGCGCAGACTTGCTTCGAGACCTCCGATCATGACGGGAACTCCGGGGAAGGCTCTTCTGGCGAGCTGGGCATAGACCACGAGGGCGTGCGGAGGACGCTTGCCTGCTTCTCCGTCTTCGCTGAACATATCCTCTTTGCGCTTGCGGCGTCCTGCGGTATAGATATTCACCATGGAGTCCATGTTTCCGCTGGTGACGCCGACTCCGACGCGCGGAGTGCCCATGACCTTGAGGGCATCGACATCGTTCCAGTCGAATTGCGGAATTATTCCGGTACGGTAACCGCAGTCAACCAGCAGACGTCCGATGATGGACGCTCCGAACGAGGGGTGATCGACATAGCAGTCGCCGGTGATGATCAAAACGTCAAGTTCATCCCAGCCGATCTTATCCATTTCAGCTCTGGTGGTCGGCAGAAATTCCGGCTGAGTGATTTTGTCTCCGAAAGCCATTATTTTACCATGCTCCCTTTGGACGGAACATCATCCATGCCGGTAAAAGAAGAGTCATCGAGGTTCTTGAACTTGACCTCCTGAGGAGCAGCTTTGCTGTCCGGCAACGCGACCAGTTCAAGAGTTGCGGAACGCTGATTGCTGACCAGAGTTCCGTCGAGCTCAAAAAGCAGAGCCATGCGGTCGCCGGTATTTTTTACGACATTACCGTCGGTCAGCCATTTGCCTCCGTCGGAGCAGACAGCGATCGCCTTGAAGTTGCGTCCGAACGCCGAGAGCGCCCAATCGTGGATGGATATGTTTCTCTCGCGGGCAAGTTCAAAAACGATGCAGGCATAGACCCGGTTGGGAAGATTACTTGCCGGAATATCCAGTTCGGGACGGCACCTGGATATCTCTGCTGACAAGAGAGTTCCTCCTCTGAATTCCACAGTTGCGGCAGAGAGAGAAGCACAAACGGCAAACGCCGCCAGAGCATATAAAAAAGATTTTCTGAGCATGAAAAAAGCACCTCCATATTTATTCACAGATTGTCAGTAACAAATATAGAGGTGCAACGGCGATTTTTCAAGCGCGCCCCGCAGTATTTTTTGCTTATTCCGCGCTCTTTTCCTGTTTTTTGCGGTTGCGGACAAAAAGGAAGTACATTGCCGGAATGATATAGAGCGTGAGTATTGAAGAGAAAGTCAATCCTCCGACCACGCCGAGACCGCATGATGCGCGCATTTCCGAACCGAGTCCGGTTCCGAACGCCATCGGAAGCATACCGGCGACCGAGGCGATACTGGTCATCACGATCGGACGGAACTTCTCTGAAACAGCGGACTCCATCGCATCGTGCGGAAGCATTCCCTGTTTAAGTTTTTCCGTACAGTCATCCATGATGAGGATAGCGTTGTTCACCACGATACCGATCATCATAACGCCTCCGAGCAGACCCATCATGGACATCGACTCGTTGAAGAGATAAAGCGTGAGATACATTCCGATAAATCCGAGCGGAACCGTGAACATGATGAGGAAAGGTCTCGTCCAGGACTCCATCAGCGCCGCGATCAGAAGATAGGTGAGCGCGACAGCAAGAATAATGACTTCGACAAACTCCGTCGATGTCTCATTCATGCGCTCGACCTGACCGACAAAGCGCATTCCGTAGCCCGGAGGAAGTATCGACTGGGTGGATGAACGCATCACATTGACCACCTGGCTGAGCGACACATCCGGAGCGGTATTGGCATAGATCCAGATCGAACGCTCGCGGTCGTAACGGTTGATACAGACGCTGCGGACATCCTCCTGCACGTCGGCAAGCACGCGGATGTTTCGCGGGCTGGAGTCCTGAGAACCCACAGTAAGCAGATCGACCTGATCGAGTCCGAGCTCATCTTTCTGTTTGAGGCGGATATCGAAGGAGCGGTTTCCGACACGGAAGGTTCCGACCTCGACGCCCTCATAAGTACCGCGCACCGAGCTGCTGAGCTCTTTGGCGGAGATCCCGAGGTTCTGGAGCACCGGACGCCGCGGACGGACGTTGATGTTGGGTTTTCCGACGCGGATACTGCTGTCGATATCGGAGGTGACGCGTTTTTCGGAAATCTTTTCCATAGCGAGCCTGCCGTAGTGTTCAAGCATAGTGATATCGTTTCCGCTTATACGCATGGGGATATCGGCACCGGCTCCACCGGAGCCTCCGGCGCGCGGAATGGCGATGGTCACGATACAGTCCTCGAGATAACTCAGCTCTTCGCGGACGGTCTCGATAAGCTCTCCGAGCTTCTCTTTGCGCTCGTTTTTGGGAATAGCCACGATATTCAGCTCAGCGAGGTAAACAGCCGATGACACCTGACCTCCGGAACCGCTGACGTTTCCGACCGAAACACCGATCCTGCGGATAAAAGGCAGCCGTGCCTTCAGTCTCGCCGCGGCTTTCTGGGCGATCTCACTTGTAGTTTTGAGGTTGAAGTATGTCGGGAACTCCAGACGGACAGTCATCTCTCCCTGGTCGGCGTTGGGCATGGAGGACATTCCGACCTGCGGAACCACCAGGAAATAGAGAGCTCCGCACGCGGCGAAGGTCGCGACAACGACAATGAGCGCATGGCGTCTTGTCCAGTTGATAGTGCGGATAAATCCTCTGGTCAACGCGTCATAAGCGATATCCCACGGCTTGAACACGGCAGTCAGGAGTTTGCCCTGCTTGCTGTTCTTGAGCAGTATGAACGAGAGTATCGGAGTCAGCGTGAAACTGATAAAAAGCGACACCAGCGTGGAAGCGACCATGACTCCGGCAAACGGAGCCATCATCAATCCGGTACGGGTCTTCATCATCGCCACCGGAACAAACACCACGACGTTGGTAAGAGCACTTGCGGCAACGGCGGTCACGACTTCGCTTGCGCCCCTTTCAGAAGCTGTGCGGATATCCTCTCCTTTGTCAACGTGTTTGAAGATGTTTTCGATGACCACGATCGAGTTGGTGACGAGGACTCCGACCGAGCATCCGAGCGAGAGCAGAGTCATGATATTGAAGGTATAGCCGAGCATCTCCATCACGGCAAAGGTCACGATGACCGACACCGGCATGGAGACAACCACGATGAACGTCGAACGCGGATCATGCAGGAACAGGAAGAGAAGTCCTGCGGTGAGCAGGATTCCGACGGCGATACTGCTCCAGGCGTCATCGACAGAAGCCTGGATGAACTCGCCGGCGTCTTTGAACCAGATGAGTTTCATTCCGCTGGGAAGCTCAGCCTTGCTGTTGATCTCATTGAATCTCTTCTTCAGATTGCTGATGACTTCGACCGCATTGGCATCGCTCTTTTTGACGATCCTGAGCATTGCGGCGGGCTGTCCCTCATAGTACGCGCGGCTGCGTGCCTCGCGGGAGACGAGTTTCGCCTCAGCCACATCGCGCAGATAGACGCGTTTTCCCTCATGCTTGCCGATCTCGAGAGCTTCGATATCGCGGAGACTCTTGAATTCTCCGTCAAAGGTGATGTTTATTTCGCGTCTGCCTCCGCGGATACGTCCGGCGGGAACTTTCACGTTGTTGGCAACGAGTTTTTCCTGGATATCAGCCATCGTCAGGTTGGTGGCAGCGAGTTTTTCCCGGTCAACGAACACGTGCACCTGCATCTCGTTGGAGCCGAGAACGGTCACGTCACCGACTCCGGGAACCGATGAAAAGCGGTCGGCGAGAGTCTGGTCGGCGTAGTCGTATATCTCATCGATGGGACGGTCTCCGGTGATGTATATCTGAGCGACGGTGATGGCGTTGTTGTCGATTTTCCGGATCGTCGGCTCATCGACTCCGTCCGGAAAGTCATCGCGGATGCGGTTGAGGTTCTCGCGGACGTCGGTTGCGGCGACATCGACATCGATTCCCATATAGAACTCAAGGTTGATGCGGCACTCGTTTTCCATACACATACTGGAAATATGACGCAGACCGTCGAGGGAAGCCACAACGTCCTCGATGCGTCTTGCCACCTCGACTTCGATCTCCTCGGGGCTTCCTCCCTGATACTCAGCGCGGATACGCACATAAGGAATGTCCACGCTGGGCAGAAGATCCACGCTCAGCTTGCGGTAGGCGTTTATGCCGAGCATCACCAGGACGATGATGAAACTCGCCATGGCAATGGGGCGTTTTACAGACCATTCACAAAGAAACATTTTACTTCGCTCCCAAGTCGATCAGGCTGAGTTTATCACCTGCGTTGATGAAAGTTTGTCCCACGACGACGACCTGTTTTCCGGCGAGAGCGTCGGGATTGAGTATCTCGACAAATCCGTTATCTTCGATTCCGGTTTTGACTTCGACCTCTTTGGCGACGCCGTTTTCAGAAACGAAAACTATTTTACGGTCATTGTTTCTCTGCATGACGGCGTCGGCTTTGACTCCGAAACCGTCGCGTTCGCTGAGGATAAGACTGACTCCGCAGAGGATACCGCTGACCAGATCGGATTTTTCCGGAACGGTCACTTTGATCTTGAAGGTGCGGCTGAGCGGCTCGATGCTCGGAGAACGGTAGGTGACGACCGCCTCCCCTGCACTCTTTCCGTCGAGGTCGAAACGCGCGATGGTGGTTCCGGGAACGACCTTATTATAGTATATAGAGCTTATGAAGCAGTTTACTTCGAGAGTTTTCTGATTCTCTATTTTGAGAATGACTTTACCCTGCTGGACATACTCACCCGGCTCGACACATTTTTCGGTGATGACTCCGTCGTAGGGAGCCCTGATTATGGAGTCGGCAAGATTTTTGCGGGCGATATCGAGATTGTTGCGCTGCTTTTTCTCTTCTGCGCTGGCGACAGCGACCTGGGCTTTGGCTTTGGCGAACTCGGATTCGGCGGATTTCTTTGCCACATCGTAAGTCTCATAGCTGTCCTGACTGATAGCCTGTGATTTGCGGAGAGTAGCTGCGCGTTTGAAATCCCACTCCGCCTTGCGCAGTTTGATCTCAGCGAGTTCGGCGTTGATCTTCGCGCTGGCGAGCTCGGAGGAGCAGACTGCGAGCTCATTCTCGGCGACGGTGACGAGGTTTCTCAGGTTTTTGCGGTCTATCTCAAAGAGCAGATCTCCTTTTTTGACGACCGAACCCTCATCGACCGCCAGCATATCGAGAGTTCCGGCAGTCTTTGCGGAGAGAGAGGCGAGCTCTTTGGGAAGCACAGTTCCCTGCACCGGTATCCTCTGGACAAAATGTTTTTTCTCCGGAGAAGCAAGGGCGACTTTTATAACGCGCTCTTTATTTTTAGATGCTTTCTTTTTCGCTCCGCATCCGGCTGCAGTTCCCAACACAAGAACGGCCGCCAGAGAGACAATCAGATACCTGCTGCATTCAGACAATAACATTTATAATATATCTCCTGTAAATTGTTAAAATCATTTAAACAATCCAAACATTTTTGCATTTTGAAGGAATATACCCCGATTTAAGCGGCTTTTCAACCTGTTTTTCGGGGAAAAATGATATTTTTTTGCAAAAAAAAAGCGGTATGTCTATTGAAAAAGAGCACTCGGCGTGCAATATTATAAACAAGGCATAATTGCCGTGTCAGTATTTTTTGTATTTTTTATTGTTGGGAGTGTATACTATGACTAAGCGCGACCTTGTGGTTAAAATCGCACGCAAAACCAGACAAAACCAGAGTGATGTTGCAGAAGCTGTGCAGCTCACCCTCGATTACATTGCCGAGGAGCTTATTGCCGGACGCAATATCGAACTTCGCAACTTCGGTGTCTTTGAGATCAAAGTCCGCAAGAGCCGCAAAGGACGCAATCCCAACGAGCCGAAAAACGAAGTTGTGATCCCGGAGAGAACGGTTGTTAAATTCCGTGCCGGCAAAGAACTTAAGGAAGCTATTGAAAAACTGAATCCCGCCGACTTCGCGTAAGCGAACAGTCGAAACGGGAGAACATAAACCAAAGAACGCCTGACGAGAACAGAAAAATTCTTGTCGGGCGTGCTGATTTTTTGTGGGATAGGATCATTATGGCAAATTTCGCACCACCGCCGGGCACGGCGGACATTTTCGAACCTGAAGCCGGGATATGGCGCGCTGTCGAAAAAGCAGCCGCAGATGTATTCTCCCGTTACGGCTACGGTGAACTCCGCACTCCTGTTTTCGAGTACACAGAGGTCTTCCAGAAGGGACTCGGCAACGAAACCGAGGTCGTCCAGAAGGAGATGTACACCTTCGAGGACCGCGGCGGCCGCAGTCTCACCCTGAGACCCGAAGGCACCGCCGGAGTCATGAGAGCACTGTCCAACACCGATGTCATGAACGGAGTTGAGCAGCGCGTCTATTACCACGGACCGATGTTCCGCGGAGAGCGTCCCGCAGCCGGACGCCGCCGCCAGTTCCACCAGATCGGAGTCGAAAACGTCGGACGCTGTGCGGCTCTCATCGATGCGGAATGTATTGCCATGCTCTGCGCTTTCCTCAAGGAGATCGGCATAAGCGATTTCCGTCTTGACATAAACACCCGCGGAGTCGCCGCCGACAGAGCTCCTGCCGAGGCGGTTCTGCGCGAATACTTCGGCAAACACCTCGACAGTATGTGTCCGGATTGCCGCACCCGCTACGAGCGCAACATCTGGCGCATCCTCGACTGCAAACAGCCCGAGTGCGGAAAAATCGTCGCGGAAGCTCCTGATTATGTGGCAAGTTTCAGCGAAGAGTCCCGCAACTACTTTGCCGAAGTCTGCGCTGCGCTCGACGCATTGGAAGTTCCCTATAACGTCAACCCCCGTCTGGTGCGCGGACTTGATTACTACGTCCACACCGTTTTTGAACTCAGCCACTCCGCCCTCGGAGCCCAGACCGCCATCGCCGGAGGCGGCAGATACGAACTCTTCCTTCCCGGAGAGAAGCGCGCTGTTCCCGGAGTCGGTTTCGCCGCCGGAGTCGAGCGTCTGCTCATGGTGAGAGAGGCCCTCGGCATCGCCGCTCCTGAGAGCAAAAAAGCAGCCGCCTACCTCGTCGGACTCGGCAGCGCAGCCCGCATCGCCAATTTGCAGCTCGCCGACAAACTGAGGGCTGCCGGAGTTCCGGTCGAACTTGAGCTCGAGGAGCGTTCCTTCAAGGCGCAGCTGCGCGGAGCAAACCGTTCCGGAGCCTCGATCGCTGTCATCCGCGGAGACTCTGAGCTCGAGAAAAAGATACTCGTCGTCAAAGATATGACCGACGGAACTCAGACCGAAATAGATGAAACCCAAATTTTCAATTATATAACACAAAAGGAAAACAACAAATGAGCAACGCCAAAAACCTGATTTTCCTCGGAGCTCCCGGAGCCGGAAAAGGAACCATCTCCAAACGCCTCCTCGCCGTGTGGAAACTTGCCCACATCTCAACCGGAGACATGCTCCGCGCTGAAGTCGCCGCCGGAACCGAACTCGGCAAAGCCGCTGACACCCTGATGAAGAGCGGTCAGCTCGTCACCGACGAGATCGTCGCCGGAATGGTCAAATCCCGCATCGCCAAAGATGACTGCGCCGAAGGCTTCATCCTCGATGGATTTCCCCGTACCGTTGTCCAGGCCGACCTGCTCGCCGAGGCTCTCAAATCAGCCGGCAAAGAGCTGACCAAAGTCATCTACTTCAAGGTCGATGATGAGCTTCTGCTCCAGCGTCTCACCGCCCGCCAGAACTGCCGCGGCTGCGATGCCATCTACAACAAGATTTTCATGCCCTCCAAGCAGGAAGGCATCTGCGATAAATGCGGTTCTGAGCTCTATCAGCGCAGCGATGACTCCCTCGAGACCGCAAAATCCCGTCTCGAAGTCTTCTACAAACAGACCCAGCCGCTCATCGATTACTACGAGAAGGCCGGTCTGCTCATGACCGTAACTGAACTCGACGCCGCCAAGATCGTTGACGGCATCGTTGCGGAACTCGGATAACTTCTGTTATGTCGAGGGGGCAAAACGTACATACTCCGGAGGAGATAGTCCGCATCCGTCACGCGGCTGAAGTGACCGCTTCGGCACGTGACCGCATCGCAGGAGAAGTCCGTCCGGGTATGACGACTTTCGATCTTGATCAGATTGCCGGAGAGATCATCCGTTCCACCGGCGGCAAAAGCGCCTTTCTCGGATACTGCGGGTATCCGGGAAATATCTGTATCTCTGTCAATGAGGTGGTCATTCACGGTATAGGCAGACCGGATGTCGTTATTGCCGAAGGAGATGTGGTAAGCATCGACGTCGGCATAGAGATCAATGGAGCTATCGGAGACACCGCAAGAACAGTTCTTGCCGGACAAAAAGATGCTCCAGCTGATGTCAAACGCCTGCTGGACGGCACAAAGAATGCTCTCATGGAGGGTATCGCCGCCGCCCGCGCAGGCAAACGGGTATCCGATATCAGCCGCGCCGTTGAACAGACTGCCCGCAAAAACAAACTGGGTATCGTCCGCGATTTCGTAGGACACGGTTGCGGAATAAAAATGCACGAACCTCCGGAAGTTCCCAACTACACCGGATGGGGTCCCGGAGCAGTCCTTGTTCCCGGAATGGTGCTCTGCATCGAACCCATGCTCACGCTCGGCTCAGGAAAAGTATCCATAGACAGAGCCGACAAATGGACCGTCAGAAGTTTCGACGGCAGCCTGAGCGCACACGAAGAACACATGATATTGATAACAGATAACGAACCGGAGATTTTAACGTGGCAAAAGATGATGTGATCCGCGTAGATGGAGTTGTGAAGGATCTGCTTCCCAACACGATGTTTAAAGTGGAAATCCAGACAGGACATGTGGTCAACGCCCACATTTCAGGCAAGATGCGTATGAATTTCATCCGTATTCTGCCCGGAGATGCGGTGACTCTTGAAATGTCTCCTTACGATCTTACCAAAGGACGTATCGTTTTCCGTAAAAAGTAAGCTTAGCAACCAAACAATATAAACATAACAGGTAAAAAAATGAAAATTCTGGTTATCAACGCCGGCAGCAGTTCAATGAAATTTACTCTGTTTTCAATGGAAAACGAGAGTGTTCTTGCCAAAGGACAGTTTGAGCGTCTGGGTTCCGATGCTCCGAATATGATCTACAAACGTCCTGACGGCTTCAAATTCGAGCAGGTCGTTCCGGTCAAAGATCACGTGGAGGCATTCAAAGCCATCTGCGCGAAATTGGTCGATCCCGAAGTCGGAGTTCTCAAAGACCTCTCTGAGATCAACGCAGTCGGTCACCGCGTGCTCCACGGCGGAGAGAAGATCACCGCTCCCGTGATCATCGACGAGAACGCCAAGAGCATCATCCGTGAGTGCTTCCCGCTCGGACCGCTCCACAACCCCGCCAACCTCGCCGGAATCGAGGCCTGCGAAGAGGCTATGCCCGGAGTCATCAACGTCGGAGTTTTCGACACTCAGTTCCACCAGACCATGGCTCCCGAAGCCTACCTCTATGCCATTCCTTACGAGTACTACAAGGAGCACGGCATCCGCAAATACGGTTTCCACGGAACCAGTCACCACTATGTGACCCTTGCCACCGCGAAATTCCTCGGCAAGGACGTCAATGACATCAACATCATCACCTGCCACCTCGGCAACGGCTGCAGCATGGCGGCTATCGAAAACGGCAAAGTCGTCGATACCACCATGGGACTTACTCCGCTCGAGGGACTTATGATGGGAACCCGCTCCGGAGACATGGATCCGGCAGCCGTTCTCCGCATGATCGAGCTCGGAAGCACCGCCAAAGAGGTTGACACCATCCTCAACAAGAAATCCGGACTCCTCGGAGTCGGCGGAATCAACACCGGTGACATGCGCGATATGCTCGCCGCCGCCGAAGCCGGAAACGAGAGAGCTGAACTCGCGGTCAAAATGTTCGTCCGCCGCGTAGTCAAATACATCGGAGCATACCATTGCCTGGTCGGCGGAGCCGAAGCTATCGTCTTTACCGGCGGTATCGGTGAGTTCTCCGTCCAGATCCGCAAGCGCATCATCGACAGCCTCAAGGCTCTCGGAGTTGCCATCTGCGACAAACGCAACGAAGAGTGCTTCGGTAAAGCCGGAGTCATCTCCACCGATGACAGCCAGATCAAAGCCATCGTCATGCCCACCGACGAGGAGCTGATGATCGCCAAACACACCATGAAACTTGCGGCGAAGTAAGCCGCTGAAATTTAAGGAGTAGATATCATGTCAGCAATCGACAAGTTCGCAGAGCGCGCCCGTTCAGTATCGCGTTCCATCGTTCTGCCCGAAGGACAGGATCCCCGCGTCGTCATCGCCGCCAACATGGCGATGGAGCAGAAAGTCGTCAGCAAGATCATCGTTCTCGGAACCGAAGCTGAAATCAGCGCGGCTTGCGAAAAAGCCGGAATCACCGAGCGCAAATTCGAGTGCCTCGACTACATGGCAAGTCCGCTTTTTGAAGAGTTCTCCAACGAGCTCTACGAGATGCGCAAAGCCAAGGGGCTCACCATCGAGAAGGCCCGCCAGATGATCGCCAGCCGCATTTACTTCGGAGCGATGATGTGCCGCAGAGACATGGTCAACGGTCTGGTCGCCGGCTCCATTGCCTCCACCGCTGATATGCTGCGTGCCGCGTTCCATTGCATCGGAACCGCCAAAGGAATCAAGATCGCCAGCTCAACTTTCGTCATGGCTCTCCGCGAGCCCACCGAGTCCGGAGACGAAGTGCTGCTCTTCTCCGACTGCGGAGTCAACCCCAATCCGGATGCCGATCAGCTGGTCGATATCGCTATGGCGACCTGCCAGAGCTATCGTGCGATGCTCGGACAGACTCCGAAAGTTGCATTCCTCTCCTTCTCGACCAAAGGCAGCGCGGACCACGAGATCCTGGTCAAGATCCGCGAAGCGACCGAGAAGTTCAAGCAGAAGATCGCCGACGAGAAGCTCGATATCCTCTGCGACGGAGAGCTCCAGGCTGACGCTGCGATCGTTCCCTCCGTCGGAGCCGCCAAAGCTCCGGGCAGCGAGGTTGCCGGAAGTGCCAACGTGCTGATCTTCCCCGATCTCAACTGCGGAAACATCTGCTACAAGCTGGTCCAGCGTCTCGGCAAAGCCGAGGCCTACGGTCCGGTTCTCCAGGGACTTGCCAAGCCCCTCAACGACCTCTCACGCGGATGCAGTGCTGAGGACATCTACGGTGAAATCGTCATCACCGTCTGCCAGAGCATCTGACAAGCCTGAAAAATCAGGACACACCAAAGGGCTGTTGCAAAACCTCGAAAGAGGAGAGCAACAGCCTTTTTCTATTGTTTGAAAGAAGCCAAGCCACGCAGTCCGGCTTGAGAAAACGGAAGGCTCCCGAACGGAGAGGAACGGAGTTGAACGGAGTGAACGGAGATCATGTATGTGGAAAAGTATTCCGCCCG
>SUVY01000050.1 GCA_015061775.1 Lentisphaerota bacterium
CGCGAATAGGAGCAAGACAAAAGCACACCTTTTTTTGAATCATCTTTCGCTGATTATTAAATTTTTTACAATTTTTTTTGCAAACAACACTTGAAATTTAGTCTCTCATAGGAGAAAAGCGGGGAAACTTTTTTATTTACCTTTACCTTCCCGTGTCGGAAACAGAGCCAAATACAAAAACTTGAAATAATTTGAAACAGCGTGTATATTATTTCAGTGTCTTTCCATAAACTAAAGAAAAGGAAAAGTTATGAAAAACGCGTCTAATGTCTCTTTGCCTGTGCGCGATGAACAGGTAAACCTGCGCAGGTTTACCCTGATCGAGCTCCTTGTTGTCATCGCGATCATCGCGATCCTTGCGGCGATTTTGATGCCCGCCCTCTCCGCCGCCCGTGAACGCAGCAGAAGCGCGACCTGCACCAGCAACCAGAAGAACGTCATGATGGCTGTTGCCGGATATGCCGAAGACCACTCCGGATACGTTTATGCAGCCTACAAAGAGGCAAGCGTTATCACAGCTTTCTCCTACGATCCTGATTCGACCGACAAAACCGCTGCATTCAGCTACTCAGCGATGCTCGTCCGCAGAAAGTATCTGCCGGGAGCAAACAAAGTAAACTCTCCGCTCTTCTGCCCCTCAAGCGTGCAGACTATTCCGGAGCAGGCTCCTGATAAGGTTTTGCAGTACAGCTATGGTGCCAGCTACGCGACTGCCTCTCCGGAAAAGAACAAAAACTACTTCGCCCACAACACCAGACTTGGACAAATCGCCGGACACGCTTCAGCTATCGCCTTTCTGGCTGACACCGCTGACATCAATAAAAAAGTTCCTTCCCATATCTTCCACCACAAAGTCGATACCGGCAAAACCGACCACGGTTTTATATTCTATCTGCACAACGGAAGAGCCAATGTCGCATTTATCGACGGTCACTGTGAGGCAGTCCAGCCGAAAGTTCCGTACTACCTGCTGCGCGTCAAGAGCACGGGCGAGCAGTATATCCTCGAGTCAGGTCTTGAGGGAACTCCCGGAGCTCCCACCTCGATCACTGGTTTCGGCACGCTTCCTGTACTCAAGCAGTAACCGTTGCTGAAAAAGCTCTTTTGAGCAGCTGTTTATATCCCGGAAAATTGCGTGGTATTCCTTGAAAAACGCAATTATCCGGGATATATTATTTTATAGCTATATCTTTTATATTGTAAAAAAGGAGTTTTCATCATGCGCAAGTTTGCTGTATTCGCAATCGCGCTGCTGATTTTTGTCGTTTCAGCAGCGGAAAAGAATGCAAAATACGTCTTTCTGCTCATCGGTGACGGAATGGGGCCCAACGTGGTCAAAATGTACCGTGAACAGATGACTCAAACCTCTTTCGACAAGTTCGGAACACCGATTTCCACCGGAACCGACAATGTTTTCGGCAAAACCACCGACTCCGCCGCCTCGGGAACCGCTCTCGCCTGCGGAATCAAAACTTACAACGGCGCGCTCGGCGTTGACAAGGACGGCAAACCGGTAAAAAGCCTCGCAAAATACCTGCAGGAACGCGGAATGAAGATCGGCATCATTTCAAGCGTCGGAATAAATGATGCCACTCCGGCAGCCCACTACTCCAACCGCCTGACGAGACGCGATGCCGCAGGTACGCTCTCTGATCTCTTCGCCTGCGGATTTGATTTCTTCGGAGTCAGCAGTTTTAAAAATCCGTCTGAACTTACCGAAGGACTCCGCAAATTCATACTCAAACGTAACAAGTACACCGTTGTTGACAACCGGAAGCTCGATGATCTCAAAAAAGGCAACAAAAACGTCTTTATATCTCCCACTCGGCCAGGAAACACTCCCAGCCTTGCGGATGTTACCGCCAAAGCCATTGAACTGCTCGACAACCCCAACGGGTTTTTCATCATGGTCGAGGGAGGCGCGATCGATGGCTACAATCACGCCAACAATGCGTCTTCCATGATGAAAGAGATGGTGGAATTCGATAAAGTTATCGCAACCGCTCTTCAATTCGCCGAAAAACACCCCGAAGAGACCCTGATCGTCGTCACCGCCGACCACGATACCGGCGGAATCCAGCTCACCGGAAAAGTTCCCGTCGATTTCTGGAAGAAATCCACGATGACTTACCACAGCCTCGACAAACAAGCAAGCGCCATGCTCAAAGCCAAAAAGAGCCGTGAAGAGATCGTCTCCTTCGTCTGCAAAAACGTCGGAGTCACCCTGACCGAAGAGGGCAAAAAGAGGATCGCTCCCGGCGTTGACCGCTTCATGGCAGGGAAAAAGACCAAAAAAGGCAGCATGTACGGCAAATACAATCCGCTGGTGATTGCCGTACTCAGAGAGTTTGACGCTCAGAACAACTATAAGTACACTACATTCAACCACACCAGTACCAAAGTTCCGACCTTCACCCGCGGAGCAGGAGCGAAACACTTTACAGCTCCTCTTGAAAACAGCGATATCCCGCACAGGATAAGCCTCGCCGTCACCGGCAAAGACCTGCTCGCTGAAAGCAAAGAAGCTGTTCCCTTCCCGCCGTCGGAAAACAAAGCTCACTTCACCATCCAGAGCGTCAGCAAGGACACCGTGGTCTGCCGCTACAACCTCGGTCCCAAAAAGAGCATAAAAGTCGTCCTCGAGGGCAACGGCAAAAAGATGACCAAAGCCACCAACGCCGCCTTTGGACGCATCACCTTTGACAAACTTGCTCCCGACACTAAATACACCGTTACCGTTGACAGCAAAAAGTTCAACGTCAAGACCCTTCCCGCTCTGAAAAACGTCGCAGTCAAAGGAGCTGTCCTCTCTGACCCGCACACCTCGACGATCCCCGACAACCCGAAACAGCGTATGCACTCGCGCAGTAAAGCAATCATTGCCTCCGCCCGCAAAGTCTTTGACGCGGCAAAAATCGATGTCCTGCTCGTTCCGGGAGACGTCACCGACCGCAGTTTCCCCGGAGAGTTCAAAGCCTTCCTCAAGACTTTCCAAAAGACCTCTTACCCTGTGCTCACCACTCCCGGAAATCACGATTATCTGACCAAAAACAACCCCGAATTCTACAAAAAGACTTTCAAATTTGTTGCTGACTACCGCGTCATCAACGGCATCCAGATAATCACCCTCAACACCTGGGACGGAAAACTCAACAAGCCGGAGAACATCGCCGCTGTCAACAAACTCGATATCACCAAGCCCGCGATCATCCAGAGCCATTTCCAGCTCTTCAAAAGCAATATCATGATCAAGGATAAAAATGCCGCGATCAAAGACAGCAAAGTTCCGGAAGTCAAGGCTATGCTCGACAAAATCAGTTCGGCGCGCGCAGTCGTCTTTGTCGGACACAAAAACTCCGCAGAACGCATCAGCATCGGCAAAAAAGCTATCCAGATCAACGCTCCGCAGACCACCCAGTACCCGGCTGGTTTCCTGATGTTCGAAGCGAACCAGGAAGGTATCGCCTTCTGGTACGTCGGCGCGGCGAGCGAATATGCCGAAGAGTACAGCCGCCGTCTCGCTCCCTTCTACAACCGGGAAAAACTCGCGATTTTCAGCTGGAACAGCTATTTTGCGTGGTAATCAACAGCTTTTCAGATATTTGCGCTTGAATTTTCATCAAATATCTGTTATAGTTTGACGATGACAAAGCTTGTGCAATAACCATAAATAACAAGGATAAAAAAATGGCTAACGTCGATATCACTGAATTGATGGACTTCATCGAAGAACACATGATGAAGACCGAAGACTCTCTCAAAAACAATTTTGCGGCTATCCGCACCGGCAAAGCGAGCCCCAGTCTGGTGGAAAACATCACCGTTGACTACTATGGAACTCCCACCCGTCTGCGCGACCTCGCCGGAATCAGCACTCCCGAGCCGCGTCTGCTGGTCGTCCAGCCCTGGGACCGCTCTTCTCTCGCCGCGATCGAGAAGGCTATTCTTGCTTCCAACATCGGAATCACTCCGATGAACGATGGAAAACTTCTGCGTCTGCCTGTTCCCGAGCTCAGCCAGGAGCGTCGTACTGCCCTCTCCAAGCAGGCAAAAAGTGAGACCGAAGATGCCAAAGTCGCTCTCCGCAATATCCGCCGCGATGCCAACGAGATCGCCAAAAAGGCTCAGAAGGATGGAGAGATCACCGAGGACGATCTCAAAAAGATGCTCGATGACATCCAGAAGGCCACCGACCGCTACATCGCAGCTCTCGATGCAGCTCTCGCCGTCAAAGAGAAAGAGCTCATGACGGTCTGACCTTTGAGTAAAAACTCACACAACTGCCGCAGCCTGTTCAAAGACAGGTGCGGCGTTTTTATTGCAGCCGGACTGCTGATCGCGGCGGCATTGCGGATCATCGTATCCTGCGAACTTGCCAATGCAAATATGGGGTTCAATGCGGTGTTCCATCCGGCGAAGGCAACTGATCTGGCAACTTATATGCAGCTGGCAAGCGAGATCGCGTCAGGAAATTTTCCGGAGACCTTCTACTATCAGCCGTGGTATTACACCGTCTTTGTTCCGCTCATCCTGCTGACGGGAGCCGGCATCAAAGGAGTGATATCAATGCAGATACTGGCAGGGTGCGCCGCAGTTTTCCTCGCCGCATTATCAGCATGGAACATCTCTTCCAAACGCGGAGCATTGTTTTCTGCGCTGTTGGCGGCAACATCGGTTCCGCTGATATTTTATACTCCGTACCACCAGAACGAGACATTGCAGAGTTTCCACCTGATACTGCTCTTCTTTGCGGGTTTCTGCGCCCTCAAAAAGGGAAAACTGAGCTCTGCCGCCATCGCGGGAGCTGTATCGGGAGCGGCAATCGCCACCAGAGGAAACATTCTGCTCATCTTCGCGCTGCTCGAAATTCTGCTTTTGATTTTTCCGCTTGAACTCAAACTGAAAAAACGTCTGCTCAACGCGGCGGCAGCCGGTTTCTGTGCGCTGCTGGTGATACTTCCATTCGCCGTCAAAAATACAGTTGCCACTGGCAAACTCACGGGACCGAGCACGGCAGGAGACGCGGTGCTGGCGCTGGGAAATACTCCCGAAGCACCTCCCGGAGGGCGCAATCCCGGACTCCCTGCGGGTCCCATGGAGTACCCCGAAGCGTTCCACCGCACTATGAGCGACACCTCACACGGAGTCGGACTCGGCAGAGCCATGTTCAACTGGATGTGCCGTGAGCCGCTCGCTTTTTTTGAACTTCAAGCAAGAAAACTTCTGCTCTTCTGGGATGTGCGGGAAATCCCCAACAACGTCTCGCTCGCAGGAGACGGAAAACACTCTTTCGTCCTTGCCATGCTGAAATATTGCGGAGGTGAACACCTGCTGCTCATCTGCGGTCTCGCCGGACTCCTGCTGCTCGGATGCACTTTCAAAGTCCGCGATTTCCGGCTCTGGTGGCTCGGAGGTTTTATCGTGATATACTGGTTTTCCATCGCGCTCTTTTACAACCTGTCGCGTTTCCGCGCCCCGATACTTCCTGTGCTGGCAGTCGCGGCGGCGGTGCTGCTGAGAAAAAGCTTCCGCTCCCGCAGAAAACATCTGCTTGCAGCGTTGCTTTTCGCAATATTCATATCCTGCTTTGCCTACGACGCCTACCGCCTCAATGAGCACCTGGTAATGAGAGCTGTGCGCCCCGATGGAACACTTGTTCCTCCCGCGATCGGAAAACACCATTACGATCTGCTCGACCACGGTCCGATAACCTTCGGCGCATGGAAAGAGTGCCGCCTTGCTTCCGGCATGACGCTCAGAAAGAAGTTTACCTGCAACGCTCCGGGAGAAGTCATCTGGAAAATATTTGCCGAAACCAACGGTATTCTCATCATCAGAAACACCGATGGCAAAGAGCTCTCGTTTGAACTCGCTCAGGGAGAAAACTCCGTAACTGTCCCGTGCGCATCATCCGACACCGGGTTCACCGTACTCTACGCCTCAGGGAACTGCTGCGCCGTCTGCGATATGCAGCGCGATTACTCCAGAAGCTCTCTCGACGGAAAAATTTTGTCCGCAGAATGGGTGGCAAGATACCGCTTTCGCCTTGACAAAGCGGACAAAGACAGCTATAATATATCGAAGTAAATAAACAACAGGTGCTTTACCATGCCGCCATTTGAGATAGCAGGAGCAACCGATATCGGTCTTGTCCGCAAAAAAAACGAGGATAATTTCATCATCTGCAACCGCAGCTGTTCCCTCGCCGCCGTCGCAGACGGAATAGGAGGTCACGCTCACGGTGAAATAGCCTCCATGCTCTGCTGCCGGGGAATTGCTGAAAGATTTATTTCCGGAGATGAGTTCAACTCTGCCGAAGAGGCGGCAGAGTCCCTGCAGAAGTGGGTGGGCGAAGTCAACAGCACTATTTTTGAGCGCAACAAGCTCGAAAGAAATCCGCGTCCGATGGGAACCACTCTCTGCGCGGCAATATTCATGGATGATGTTGTCATTTCTGTCAATGCCGGAGACTCCAGGCTTTACAAACTTGAAAACGGAACTCTCCGCAAGCTCACGCGCGACCACACCGTCGAACAGAATGGAGCTCATCTGCTCTACCGCGCGGTGGGTATCACCCCAAAAATAAAGAGCGATCTTCAGATACTTCCGGCGGATGCTGAGCGGTATATTCTTATGAGCGACGGAATCTACAACAGTCTCGATGAGGAACGCATCGCTTGGCTGCTCGAAAACGCTTCCAGTCCCGGCAGCGCAGTCGAAACGATCATCTCTCACGCCAATCAGAACGGAGGCGTTGACAATCTCACCGTCATCGCCGCTTTCCGCAGGAGTTGACCAATGCTTCTCAGTGTCAAAGATCTTGAAGTCAGTTACCCCCTGCGCGGCTCGCTGTTCGGAAAAAAGAGATTCCTCAAAGCCGTGCGCGGAGTCTCTTTTGAACTCGACAAAAGCGAGATCCTCGGACTTGTCGGTGAATCAGGCTGCGGAAAAAGCACCATCGGACGCGCACTCGTGCGGCTCGAAAAACCCTCAGCGGGCTCCATCATGCTCAACGGAGTCGATCTCGCCCAAGCCGAAGGCAGACTGCTTGCGGAACACCGGAAAGATTTCCAGATGGTATTTCAGGACCCCTACGGCTCACTGAACCCCAGGCTCACCATCTTTTCCGCTCTCGATGAAGTACTCAAGCTGCATTGCAAAGGAGATTTGCGCTCCCGCAGAGCCAGAGCCGCTGAACTGCTGGTCAGAGTGGGGCTCGATGCGGATTATCTCGACCGTTATCCGCACCAGTTTTCCGGAGGTCAGCGTCAGCGCATAGGCATCGCCCGCGCCCTCGCGGCAAATCCGCTCTTTATCGTAGCTGATGAACCTGTTTCCGCCCTCGATGTCAGCGTACAGGCTTCGGTGGTCAATCTGCTCGACGATATCCGCAAGGAGACCGGATGCTCTTTTATTTTTATCGCTCACGATCTGGCAGTTGTGGAGCATATATCTGACCGGATAATCGTGATGTATCTGGGCAAAATCGTCGAAAGTGCTCCGGCGCATGAGCTGGTCGGAAATCCGCGGCACCCTTACACCGAAGCTCTGCTGTCGGCAGTTCCCGAAGTAAAAAACTCAGGAAGAGAGAAGATCGTGCTCTCTGGAGACGTTCCATCTCCGCTTGAGCCTCCTTCAGGATGCCCGTTCCATCCGAGGTGCCGCCGCTGTCTGGATATCTGCCGCACGACTGAACCCCAATGGCAATGCGCAGACAGCCACGGCTTTGCCTGTTTCAATCCGGTCGGCTGATGAAGAAAAAAGTTATAGTCACAGGCAGCGGTCCCGCGGGACTTGCCGCCGCGTACAATGCCGCCCTGCACGGAGCCAAAGTCACCCTGCTCGAACAGATGCCCCGCTTCGGAATGAAACTGCTCGCATCTGGAGGAGGCAAATGCAACGTCACCAACTCCCTCGAGCTCGAAGACTTTGCCCTCAGATTCGGCAGAAACTGGAGATTTCTCCTGCCCGCGCTCCGCACCTTCCACGGCAGAGAGCTGCTGGATTTTTTTGAGCTGCACGGAGTAAAACTTGTCAAAAAAGACGGCTTCCACTACTTTCCCGCCTCCTCAAGCTCGGCGAGCATACTCGAGATGTGGCTCAACGAACTCAAACGGCTGAAAGTCGAACTGAAAACAGGAGTATGCGTAAAAGAACTGGTCATCGAAGACAACGCCGTGAAAGCCGTGAGAAGTTCCGACTCGGAATACTCCTGCGATGCCGTCATACTCGCCTGCGGAGGAAAAAGTTATCCCGCCCTCGGTGGCAGGGGAAAAGGTTATCAACTTGCCGGACAAGCCGGACACTCCGTCACCAAACTCTTTCCCGCGATGACCGGAGTAAAGTGCCGTGAAGAGTGGGTCAAAGAGTGTTCCGGAATATCCCTCGACGACTGCACCGCGTACATAGACCTCAAAGGCGACCGCAAAAATATCCAGCGCGGAGAACTGCTCTTCACCCGCAACGGATTTTCCGCCTTCGCCATACTCGATATCGCCGGAAGAGTCGCCGAACTGCTGTCACAGGGGACAAGCGTACCGCTGGTCATAGATTTTGCTCCGCATATCAGCCATGAGCAATGGATGGAAAAGTTTTCCAACTGGAGACAAACTCAGGGCAAAAAACTCGTATCCACGCTGCTTTCGGAGTATTTTCCGCGCCGTCTCGCAGAAAATCTGCTGGATGACTGCGACTGCCAGGCTTGCCAGTTTCCGGCAAAGGCGACCGCCTCTTTGCTCACGAACATCAAGGAGCACACCTTCGAACTCACCGGAACCGAATCATGGGACAAAGCCATGGTCACAATGGGAGGCGTCGCTCTCAAAAACATCGATCCGGATACCCTCCAGAGCACCATTACAAAAGGAGTTTTTTTCGCCGGAGAACTCCTCGATGTCACAGGTCCCTGCGGAGGTTACAATATCACCTGGGCACTCGCCTCAGGTATGTGCGCGGGCATTGCCGCATCTGAAATTCTCTGAACCGGTCAACACATCGCTCCTGCCGCAGATACTTTTCCGAAAACTCTTGCAAAATAAGTTTTGAACGTATATATTATACTAATTGTATATTCATGTTCAACCAACACTATTTTGGAGTATAAAAAATGACCGGTTCAGAACTGCGCCGCAAATACATCGAATTTTTCAAAAGTCACGGCCACACCGAAATCAAAAGCGCGTCCCTGATTCCTGAAAACGACCCGACCTGCCTCTTCACCACCGCAGGTATGCATCCTCTGGTCCCCTACCTTCAGGGAGCAAAACATCCGGCAGGAAGAAGACTCACCGACTGCCAGAAGTGTATCCGTACCGGAGACATCGACGAAGTCGGCGATCCAGTGCACCTCACCTTCTTTGAAATGCTCGGCAACTGGTCTCTCGGAGACTACTTCAAAAAAGAGGCCATCGACTTCTCTTTTGAATTCCTGACCGGCAAAGACAACCTGGCTATTCCGATCGAGCGTCTCGCGGTGACCGTTTTCGCCGGAGATGATCTTGTTCCCTTCGATGCTGAAGCCTACGAAATCTGGCGCAGCCACGGAATTCCCGCCGAGCGCATCGCAAAGCTCGGACGCAAAGACAACTGGTGGGGGCCCGCCGGAACCACCGGTCCCTGCGGTCCGGATACCGAGATGTTCTACTGGACCGGCACTGAGCCCGCTCCCGAAGTCTTCGATCCCGCAAACAAACTCTGGGTCGAGATCTGGAACGACGTCTTCATGCAGTACAACAAGACTGCCGAAGGCTCCTTTGAACCCCTCGCCCAGCGCAACGTCGATACCGGAATGGGTCTCGAGCGTGTGACCGCCGTTCTCCAGGGCAAAGCAAGCTGCTATGAGACTGAGATTTTTGCTCCGCTCTTTGCCGCGCTGGATGCCGTCCGCGGAGTTGAGAACCCCGAGCGCACCTCGAGCGACCGCATCATCGCCGATCACCTGCGCGCCGCCACCTTCATCCTCGCCGACGGAATCACTCCGGGACGCGTCGATCAGCCCTACGTGCTGCGCCGCCTCATCCGCCGCGCCATCCGCGAAGGACGCAAGTTGGGCATCACCGGCAGACTCTTCACCTCAAAGATCGCCGAAGCGGTCATCGCAGAGTTCGGAGAGTTCTATCCTGAGCTCGTCGAGAAACGCGACATCATCGTTTCCGAGCTCGACCGCGAAGAAAAACAGTTCGGAATCACCCTCGAAAACGGAATCAAAGAGTTCCAGAAACTCATCGACCGCGTTCCGGCTTTCGTTGAGAAAAAAGTTATTTCCGGCAAAAACGCCTTCAACCTCTACGAGACCTACGGATTCCCCATCGAGCTCACCTGCGAGATGGCGACCGAACAGGGATTTGAGGTCGATATCAACGGCTTCGATGAGGCGTTCAAAAAGCATCAGGAGCAGTCACGCGCCGGAGCTGAGCAGAAATTCAAAGGCGGTCTCGCCGATGACTCCGTCGGAACTGCCCGTCTGCACACCGCAACTCACCTGCTTCAGGCGGCTCTCCGCAAAGTGCTGGGTACTCACGTCGAACAGCGCGGTTCAAACATCACCAGCGAGAGACTGCGTTTCGACTTCTCACATCCGGATAAAGTTACTCCTGAGCAGCTCAAAGAGGTGGAAGCTCTGGTCAATGAAGCTATTTCCCGCGACATCGAGATCATCTGCGAAGAGCTGCCCATCGACGAAGCGCGCGCACGCGGAGCAATGGGTCTCTTCGGAGACAAATACAACGATGTGGTCAAAGTCTATACCATGGGCGATGTGAGCTGCGAGATCTGCGGAGGACCGCACGCTTCCAGAACAGGCGAGCTCGTAAGTTTCAAGATCCAGAAAGAAGAGAGCTCCAGCCGCGGTGTCCGCCGTATCAAAGCGGTCATCGGTGCAAAATAAGGATCTTTTCCGTATGAAAGAGACCGATCTTGTCATATCAAACCGCAGCGGTTGTTATATCGTTACGGTCTCGGGAAGAGCAAACTTTGAATACGCCGTGCCCCTGCGCGACCTCGCTCACAGCACGGCGGAGTTTTCCGCGTTCCAATTCGACATGAAAGAGTGCACCGCCATGGACAGCACCTTTATGGGTGTTTTGACCATGCTCGCACTCAAGGCGAAAAAATCCGGTTTCACCATTGAGATATGCAACGCTCAGGAGAGTTTGAAAAAACTGCTCCGTGACCTCGGAATAGCCAAGATGTTTTCCTTCAAAGAGCTCGAAATAGCTGCCGGAGGCGAAAACAGCGGCGTCAAGCGCGATATGCTCACCACCGCCGAGACCGTCGAAGAGGCTCACCGCGCCCTCGCGGACGCAGATCCGGAAAACGCTGTGCGCTTCAAAGACGTTATCGAATTCAGCCATCAGGATGTGGAAAATCTCAAAAAACAGCAGTGATTTCCAGCTTCCTGCAACGCGATCAATCCAAAATAGGGGTTTCAACATGAATGTAAAGTGTTTCAGAGCGCAATACATCAAAAGTCTTGCCGCAGTTCTGTTTTCAGGAGTGTTTCTTTGCGGATGTTTCTCTCATACCGCTCCGGAACCCCAGAAGCCTGCCTTTACTCCGGTAATGCGGGTGAGTGACCGGATGGTCGCAAGGCGCAAAGCTGCTTTCAAAAATATCGTCAAAAATATCGGTGTCCGCGGAATCGCGGTATATCCCGGATCCTGGAAACACGTTCCTGCTCAGGAAGTTATTTCCAAAATCTCAGCCTACGGCTTCAACCGCATATACTTTGTCATCACAAGCGAGTGCGAGATCGACGGCAAACTCTATGAGCTCTTTGCCCAGGCGGAAAAAGCAAAGATCGGAGCGCATATCCTGCTCCGTCAGAGAGACTATTTTTCTCCGTGGCAGGGCAACGCTTTTGTCAGGATGTTCAAAACCAGCTATCCGCAGCTCGTTGAAGTAAGCAAAGAGATTGCTGATCTCAATGAAGAGCTGGTCGATGACAAAGCCGGCAGGGTCGCGGGATTTTCCATCCTGCTTGAGCCCCACCGGTTCACCACAGTCGCTCACAGAAGAGGAGGCGTTGACGGATGCTTCATCTGGAGCGAAAAGACCTTTGGAGCAGGTCTCGACAACGATATGCTGATGAAAAAGAGCATGGCTGACGCCAGAGCCGCGGCAAAATCTGCCGTTCCCTTCACTCCCGCAATCGCCGACTTCTACCACGACTGGGCGGTCGGGGGAAAGCTCTCAACAGGAACAGTTGACTCCATCGCCGCACTCTCCACGACCGGAACTCCTGAAGTCCTGCTGCTCTCATCAGGCAACAAGCCGACAGAAGTTCCCAAGGGACTCAGCGCAGAGTTTGCCCAAGGCAAATGCCGCATCATTCCTGTAATGCTGGTCGCCGACCACCTCTCGGTCGATAAGGACAGATTCCGCCGCCGCAACTACACCGACTTCCTGCGCGGAGTCAAATACGGAACTGAAAAGATGGCGCAAAATCCCAATCTCGCAGGTTTTGTTACCGGCCCCCTGCGCGCCCTTGAATATATGTGTTACGAAGAGGAGTAAATCATGCTCTGTCCAAAATGCGGATGTGACAACGACAAAGTCATCGACTCAAGAAGTATCAGAGGCGGAGCCGGTGTACGGCGCCGCCGCGAATGTACCCGCTGTCAGTACCGCTTCACCACCGTTGAAGAGATCATTCCGGAAGAGCTCAAGGTCATCAAGCGCAACGGAGTACGCGAAGACTATCTGGTGGAAAAACTGCGCACCGGTGTCAAAAACGCCTGTTACAAGCGTCCGGTATCCGATGAAGAGATCGATGAGATCGTCGAAAGCATCACCCACTCACTCGTGCGCGACTTCGACAAAGAGGTTCCCAGTCTGGAAATCGGTGAGCGCGTGATGTCTGCACTCAAAAATCTCGATCAGGTGGCATACGTCCGTTTCGCTTCGGTTTACCGCAAATTTCAGGCGGCACAGGACTTTATCTCCGAAGTCAAACATCTGAAAAAATAAGAGGTTTACATGCCTGAAGCCAAGATCATACTGAAAAAGGGCAGGGAAAAATCTCTGCTCCGCCGCCATCCGTGGGTGTTCTCCGGAGCAGTCGATAAAATAACTGGAGCTCCCTCGTCCGGAGATACTGTCAAAGTCGTATCCGCCAGCAATGAGTTCCTTGCTTATGCCGCTTACTCTGAAAAATCCCAGCTCACAGCACGCTGCTGGAGCTTCGATGAAGAGGAGTACGTCAACGAAGAGTTTTTCCGCAGCCGTCTGCTCAGGGCAAAGGCGCTGAGAGATCAGCTGCAGCTCAATGACAGCTCTTCGGGATGCCGCCTTGTCTATTCTGAGAGCGACGGTCTTCCCGGAGTCATCATCGACCGTTTCGGCAAATGGGGAGTCGCCCAGTTCCTCTCTGCCGGAAGCGAAAAATTCCGCGATATCATCGGAAAACTCGCTCTCGAAATTTTCGGGCTCGACGGAATTTATGAACGCTCAGACACCTCCGTCAGGAGCAAGGAAAACCTCGCCGAGCGCAAAGGTATGCTTGCCGGAAGTGAGCTTCCGGAAGAGATCGAAGTCATCGAGAACGGACTGCGTTTCTCAGTCGATCCGCGCCACGGTCAGAAAACAGGTTTTTACTTCGACCTGCGCGACGTGCGTTCTCTGGTATCCAAGTATGCTCCGGGCAAAAAGATGCTCAACGCCTTCTGCTTTACCGGAGGTTTCGCCTGTGCAGCCCTGAAAGCCGGAGCATCTTCCGTCCTCAACCTCGACAGCTCCCGTCCAGCACTCGCCCAGGCGGAAAAAAATCTGCGTCTCAACGGATTTGACAGCGGATTTGAAAACCGCGCTGTTGACTGCTTTGAAGAGTTGAAAAAACTTGTTTCCGCAGGAGAGAAATTTGATTTTATCATCCTTGACCCTCCGAAACTTGTCGAGTCCCGAAACAGTCTTGAAAGAGGCTGCCGCGCCTATCAGTTTCTGGCAAGGATGGGATACAAACTGCTCAATCCCGGAGGAGTCCTCTTCAATCTCTCATGCTCAGGACTTATGGAAATGCCGCTCTTCCAGAAAATCACCTGCGATGCCGCGCTCGAAGCCGGGGTCGATGCCGTGATAATCGACACTCTGAGGCAGGGAGCTGACCACCCTGTAATGCTGACCGTTCCAGAAACAGCTTACCTCAAGGGACTTGTGACAACGGTCGTCTCTGCAAAACAGGGCAGCTGACCATGCAGCAGCGCAGCCGTTCCGGGTTACTGGAAAACTTTGCCGGAGGATTCTTCCTGCTCCTCACTCTGCTCATGCCGCTTAAATACGGAACTATCGCCGTAATGCCTGAGGCGGCATCCTTTTACCCTGAGCGGTTGTTTGACTACATATACATCAGCTGGCCGGCGGCGACTTTCGGAATATTTTCAGGCTTCTCTCTTCTGCTCTCCCTGCTTGCCTGCCGCGAAAAAATCAGAATGACTCCGCTCGCGCTTTGCGGAGCTCTTTTTGCCGTGGCAATTCCACTTGCCGCCCTCTGGGGAAAAATCATATCCCGCAACTCCTTTTATGCTGACGCCATGCTTCTGCATATATTGGGGATCGCAAGCTGCATCGGTTCGGCTTTCCTTCTGGTCAACCGGAACCCGGCATGGAAGAACCGCATCCTCTACACCATCGCAGCCGGAACATTTCTGTTGACATTTTCTGCGTTCCACCAATATTTCTTCGGCTTCAAAGAGATGCAGGAGTTCGCAAAAATGCAGGAGTCTCAGGGAATAGTCCTCTCTGACGCCATCAAATTAAAACTCCTCGACGGCAGAGTTTACGGAGCCATGAGTTCAGCCAATCTGCTCGCGGGGTTCATGCTCTGTGCCCTTCCGCTCTTTATCGCTTCCGCGGCGGAGGCAAGCCGCAAATTTGAGCCGCAGAAGCTCTCGCTCAAAATATTTCTTGCCGTATCCCTGATCCTCGGAGCCGGTACTTTGTTTATGACCAAGACCCGCGGTGCCTTTCTCGCGCTCGCGGTCACTTGCGTGATCTGGATTTTTTCATACAAAAAAATCAGCCGCCTCTGCAAAGTCATTCTGCTTTCCTGTATTATCGCAGTCCTGATTTCAGGAGCGTTTTACATCAAACTGCGCGGTCGCGGCTTCGGCTCGATGGCGGAACGCGTTTCTTATTTGAACTCCTCACTTGTCATGCTGCGTGAGAGACCCCTTTCCGGCCACGGCTGGGGAGAGTTCTTCTACCGCCACATGGAGCTCAAAAACACCAACTCCAACGAGTCGGCACACGATCCGCACAACGCCCCCGTGAGTTTCGCCGTCCACACCGGAATTTTTGGAGGTCTGCTCTTCCTCGCCGCATTCCTCATCCCCCTCTGGAACTTATGGAAACGCCGCGATGAGCTCTCCCTCATCGATCAGGCTGTCCTCTGGGGAGGTATCGCGGGTTTTCTCCACATGCTGAGCGACATAAACCTGCAGTCTCCCGCCGTCATCTGTATCGCCATGCTCATTATCACTGTCACCCAGAAAAACGACGGAGAAAAGCCTGTTCTGCATACGATTTTCCGTTATCTCTTTGCCGCCATGCTCGCCGTAGTCGGAGCTGTTTCCGTTTACGGCAGCACTCAGTACACCCGGGGAGACGTCGCCTTGAGCTGTCTTGAGGATTGTGTCAATCCGCAAACCAGCGACAAATTCCACCTTGCTACTCCGTACAATGTCGAGCGTCATCTCAAAAATGTCAACTCTCTGCGTCCGGATCACCCCTTTGCCCTGAATCTTGCTGCATCGTTCTATCTTGCCCACCGCAACTTCGACCGCGCCGAGCAGTTGTTCCTGGAGTCTCTTGCCCTCGACAAACGCCGTCCGGGAGTTCTGATGAAGCTCAGCAGCATCGCCGAGCACAAAGGCGATATCCAAAAGGCTCAAGAGTTGAAAAATCAGGCAATAAAATTATTCCCCTCCAACCCGGATTATCGAAAAAAATGAGCGATCCCACCAAAAACGATCTGCTGGGACAGCAGAATCTTACCCGCGGAAATATTCTGAAAAATCTCCTGATTTTCAGTCTGCCCTTCCTCGCCGCCAACCTTCTCCAAGCACTCTACGGCGCCGTTGACCTCTGGGTCGTCGGCAAGTTCGGAGGTGGCAAAGCCGGTGTCGCCGCAGTCGCCAACGGTGGTGAAGTCATGCACCTTGTCATGTCTTTCATCATGGGCTTGACCACCGGCGCCACCGTCCTCATCGGACAGTATTACGGAGCAAATGACAAACGCAACACCCGCAAGTGCGTCGGAATGTCCCTCTCTTTCGCCTTCGCGGTCGGTATTATCGGAACCATCTCCATGGTCATGATTTCTCCGTGGCTCATCAAGATCCTCAACACTCCGCAAGAGGCGGTCGAACCCGCCATGCAATATCTCGGCATCTGCAGTTACGGAGTGTTTTTTGTCGTCGTTTTCAACGCTTTCGCCGCCATTTTCCGCGGATTCGGAAACTCTACGCTTCCCCTCATCTGCATCGCCTCAGGATGTATCTGCAATATTATCCTCGATATCGTTCTCGTCGCCAAATTCTCTCTCGGTGTACAGGGCGCAGCCATTGCCACCATCATTTCCCAGGGCTTGAGCGTCATCGTCTCCCTCATCTTCTTCTGCCGCGGAAACTTCAACTTTAAATTCACCAAAGCAAACTTCATTCTCGTCTGGAAACTCGTCGGCAAATACGTCCGCATCGGTATTCCCATCGGCGTCCAGAGCACTCTCATCAACCTCTCCTTCCTCTTTATTGTTTCAATAGTCAATAAAATGGGCGGAACAGATTCGGCCCCCGCCGCAGGTTACGGTATCGTCAACCGCATAAACGGATTTACCATGCTTCCAGCTATCTCCTTTGCTATGGCAATGTCCGCACTTACCGCTCAGAACATCGGAGCTAAAAAGTTCATCCGCGCCAGGAAAACCCTTTATATTTCCCTCATTCTCACCCTCGCCATCGGAGCCGTATTCCTCGCCGCCATGCAGCTCGCTCCGGAATTTTTTATCGGATTGTTTATCGATACAGCAAATCCCGAATCCGCAGCAGTCATTCATCAGGGTACCCTCTACGCCAGATCTTTCAGCATAGAATATGTACTCGTACCCATCGTTTTCTGCACCAACGGCTTCTTCGTCGGAACAGGACACGCCTTCTTCACCATGGCTAATAACCTTACATCAACCTTCCTGCTCCGCGTCACTACCTCCTATTTTTTCAGTATCACCGCAGGAGCAACCCTCCTGCATATCGGCCTCGCAGCCCCGCTCGCCTCAACCTTCTCCGCCATCGTCGCCCTCATCTACCTCTGGAGCGGCAAGTGGAAGAAGGCGTGATTGAGTGAGGTTGGGGGAGTTTTGTTTGGGAGTCGGGGAAAGGGCGAAAACTTTTTTTCGCGGGAAAAAAAGTTTTCGCCCTCTCCCCGAACCCCTCTCCCACTTTCAAAAAAAGCGGTGTTCTTGTGGGGCTCGCGTTGCTCACCCCGGGGTATGGGGTACGCAATTCGCAGCGGCGGGGATTTTGGTGTTGGTTTTGTTTTTTTGGGGATTTTTTGAAAATTTTTGAATTTTTTTTGTTTTTTCTTAGAAAATGTTGAAAAAGGGGTCTATATATTGACAGAAAAAGCAAAGCAAACTTCCGCAAGGAAACAAAACCAAAACTTAAACCGAAAGGAATTTTAAAATGAACAAGCTCGTCAAACTTACTCTTCTCGTCGCCGTCATCGCAACCAGCTCAAGTGTCATGGCAGGTTCAAGAGGTGTCCGTCTCGCAACCGATATCGTCAACCTCGTCGGAGCAAGCGCCGAATTGATCGCTCCCAGAAGAACGACTGTTGTCGTCAATAATCCTGCTCCCGTCGTTGCTCCTGTCGTAGTCGCTCCCGCTCCCGTCGTGGTTGCCCAGCCTGCTCCGGTAGTTGTCACTCAGCCCGCTCCCGTGGTAGTTGCCCCCGCCCCCGTGGTGGTTCCGACTTCGACTGTCGTCGTCTCGACTCCGGCTCCCCGCCGCGTCATCTATCGCAGATATCGCTACTGAAAACATCTGAACTCAAATACCTTCCTTTTTTCTCCGCTCCGGCGGAGTTTTTTTTGTTCTGTTTTTGATAAGTGATGGGAGTTCTTGGGGAAGGGGAAACTTCTTTTCACGAGAAAAGAAGTTTCCCCTTCCCCAAACCCCAACCCCTTTCCAGAAAAGCGGTATTACTTTGCCGGTATTTGGTTATACATGGAAGAGAAGATTTTTTGACCGTATTTCTCCTCCGGCGGGCAGATCATTTCGCAGGGTATGGGATGTTTGCTTTTGTTTGATGCGTTCCTTGACAAATATGGAATATTGGATTACTTTAAGCAAACAGTCAAACAAAGAGGATCATCATGTTCAAATACCAGCCAGATGCACTTGTCCGCCGTGAACGTCTTAAAACGCCTGAAAAAAGAGTCCGCGCCGTCATCGACTCTGATGCCGCAACCGAGATAGACGATCACTTCGCCATCAGTTACGCCTTGTGCGCCAAAGACAAGCTCGACATCCAGGCTGTCATCGCAGCTCCGTTTTTCAAAGCCACCGTCTCAAGTCCGGAAGAGGGTATGACCAGAAGTTACGAGGCGATAAAAAACCTCTTCTCTCTGCTCGAAGAAAAAAGTGACGGAGTTGTCTTCAAAGGAGCTCCGCACTTCATGCCCGACAGAAATACTCCGGTCGATACCGAGGGAGCGCGAAAGATCATCGAGCTCGCGCACCGCGCCAAAGATGACGGAGAGATCCTCTATATCATCGCCATCGCCGCCTTGACCAATGTTGCGTCAGCCATCCTGCTCGACCCCTCGATCATCGACTGCTGCACCGTAGTCTGGCTCGGAGGCAATGCCGTCGAATGGCACGGGGACAACAACGAATACAATCTGCGCGGAGATCTTTTCGCCTCTCAAACCGTTTTTGACTGCGGAATTCCGCTCGTACAGTTTCCCTGCCAGATGGTCACCGACCATCTGATAACGACCGGATATGAATTGGAGACCCGCTGTCAGGGTTGCGGAAAAGTCGGAGCGCACCTGCTCAACCACTCTCTCAGCGAGATGAAAAGATGGGGAAATGAGAGCCGGGTCATCTGGGATATCATCACTGTCGCCTTCTTCTGCGTTCCTGAAGCCTTCGGCTCGATAATCAGAACCACTCCGCGGCTCAATGACGATAAATCATGGGATATTTCTGACAACTCACGTCCAGAGATGCGCTATATCTACTCGGTGAACCGCGATATCGTGTTCCGCGATATGTACGCAAGACTCCGGAAGTACGCAGCAAAATAAAATTTATTCAGCCGCCCCATTTTCAAAAACAAGAGGGTCTCCGCCGTACTGCTTGAGAAGTTCGATGTATTCGGCGGAGGGTATCTCTTTTGCTCCGAAAGCTGCTGTGGCGTTGGTGACCATCTGGGTATCTATGACTTTTACTCCGGCATTTTTGAGAAATTCCGCCATTTTGACGAAGGCAAATTTGGAAGCTCCTGAAACGCGGTAAAACATACTCTCTCCGCAGAAGATCCTGCCGACAGATATTCCGTACAGACCGCCTGCGAGATTTCCCTGTTCATCGTAAGCCTCGAAGCTGTGGGCGTATCCGAGGCGGTGGAATTGGCAGTAAGTCTCTATGATGCCGCTGGTTATCCAGGTTCCGTCCTGATCCTTTCTCACCGCTGCGGCGCAGGAGGTTATGACCTCTTTGAAATTGCGGTCAACTGCAAAGGAGAAGTTCCACTTTTTCATATCGCGCCTGACTCCGTGCGGAATATGAAAATCGTCGATCATAATGACTCCGCGCTCGAGGGGGGCGCACCACGGAATATACCTTTCCCCCTCGCCGAACGGCCAGGGAAAAATTCCATGACTGTACGCGTCGATGAGCATATCGCAGTTCAAAAAATCTGAAGCTGCGACTATTCCATACTCATCGGCGGAGTCTGCCGGGGGAAACATACTTTTATCGTGGTATTTCATGATGCTTAATGTAGCAGTATTGTCCCAATTTTTGTGAAAAGCTTTGTTCCCGATATGGGGAGATGATGCGGGGAAAGCGGGAAAACTTCTTTTCGCGAGAAAAGAAGTTTTCCCTCTCTCCCCGCGCCCCTCTCACTCTTTCAAGATATTATGAGAGACACAAGAGGTCTCTCATTTTTTATGCCTGAAAAACAAAAAGTGGTTTGCCTCTTGATAAAAATGGATTTATGTTAAATCCGAGAACAAACCGAAGTCGCATAGTGC
>SUVY01000051.1 GCA_015061775.1 Lentisphaerota bacterium
GGTGGGTCGTCTGCTGACCACCCGCGTGCCACATCGAGAGGTTTGTCCCGGCACGCGCGCCAAGGTGGGTCGTCTTCTGACCACCCGCGTGCCACATCGAGAGGTTTGTCCCGGCACGCGAGCCAAGGTGGGTCGTCTTCTGACCACCCGCGTGCCACATCGAGAGGTTTGTCCCGGCACGCGAGCCAAGGTGGGTCGTCTTCTGACCACCCGCGTGCCGCATCGAGAGGTTTATCCCGGCACGCGCACGCGGTTGGTCATTTCCCATTGTATGTAGTCAACATTATACTTCGCAACAAGAGTGGTTATAAAACCGACCTATTTTTCAAACACTATGATATTGCACCCAACCTTATCATAATATTCATCCGCTATTCGCTTTAAGGCTTGCAATATTTCTGGCGGAGTGTCTGCTTCATGGCAAATATACGGTCCCCTCTCCGGAGCTGTCAAATATTTCTTCTCTTCTTCAGAAAAAGAAAATATCATTTTATTATCTCCTCTATAAAATTCTTTATGTTTTGTCTAATATACCATTTCTCTCATAAATTGCAAATGCTTCTGCCAAAAACTCTCGCTCGTTGACTTTTGCTCGCCCACTTATAACAGAAGTGGTGATTTTGCGCGATACTGATTCCGAAGTTGTGAGAAAAAATAGTTAATGTCTCAAATGTTGTGAAGAAAAATGACCGGCGGCGGTGCGATAACGTTTGTTTCCATCGGCGGATGCAGTACGAGGCAAGGTCGCGTTTTGCAACGAGCACACGAGGGAGCGTACTTTAGTACGTGACCGAAGGGGCGCAGGCAGCAAGGCGCGAGATTGCCCGTAATGCGCCGCCGCGGGTCGTCTTTCTGACATACACATGTAAAAAAATCCCAAAAAAAACGAAAAAACGCTTGCAATTTTCCGTTTGCTGTGCTAATAATAAATCAGAGACAGGATTTGCCATCCGCAGCAGACGGAAAAAATTCCTGATCCCGTGCTGATTTTTCCCTGTTTGTCCACTCCAACAACTGAAAGGATATACGAAATGTCAAGCGTGGAAACCCGTCGTAATTTCGTCATTGCCGGACACTCCGGCAGCGGTAAAACAACCCTGTGCGAAGCTATCCTGCTCGCCGGAGGTGCCATAAGCCGTATCGGCAGTATTGATGCCAAATCCACAGTCAGCGACTTCATGGCGGACGAGCAGGAAAAACAGTCAAGTATTTACGCTTCCGTACTCAACTGCAAGTACAATGATACCGAACTCTTCTTCGTCGATACTCCCGGATACGGTGAGTTCGTCGGTCAGTATATCTCTTCCGTGCGCGCAGCCGACGCCGCTATGGTCGTGGTCGATTGCGTTGAAGGCCCCCAATTCGGAACCGCAAGAGCCTGGCGGCTCGCCAAAAAACGCGGAATTCCCCGCTTCGGATTCGTCAACCGCCTCGACAAAGAGAGAGCGGATTTCAAAAAGACTATTGAACAAATGCGCCGCAACCACGGCAAGACGGTGATAATTCCGCTCTACTGGCCGGTGGGAGCTGAAAGCTCATTCAGCAAAGTTGTGAGCGTTTTCGATACCGATGTTCCGGCAGACATCGCCGATGATGTCGCCGAGTGCCGCACCCTCTGGCTCGACGCGATCGCCGAGACCGACGAGGAGCTCATGGAGCGTTATCTCGGAGGCGAAGAGCTCTCCATCGAAGAGATCAAAAAAGGCATCCGCAAGAGCGTTCTTGCCGGCAATACCATTCCGGTATTCATGGGCAGCAGCACCACCGGAGTCGGAATCAAAGAGCTCATGGAGGGCATCGTCGATTTCTTCCCGACCCCGCTTGAGTATGTTCCGCTCGCCGGAGGCCCCGCCAGCGTCAGCGAGAGCGACTCCGCTTTCGGAATCGTCTTCAAGAGCGTCAACGACCCCTTCTGCGGTCAGCTTGCCTTCGTCCGCACGGTTTCCGGAGTATTCAAAGCAGATACCGACATCTTCAACGTCTCACGTCAGGTCAAGGAACGCTTCGGTCAGATACTGCTGATGAACGGCAAAAATCAGACCCAGGTCAAAGAGGCAGGTCTCGGAACCATCTTCGCCGTCGCCAAACTCAAAGATACCCATGTCGGTGACACGGTGGCAGGAAATGTGGCGATCAAACCGCTTCCGGGAATAGCCTTCCCTGATCCGGTCATGTCCTACGCGGTGACTGCGGTCAAGTCCGGAGACGACGAGAAGATCGCCCAGAGCCTCGCCAAGATAGCCGAGTGCGATCCCACCGTGCGGCTCTCGCGCGACGGAGAGACCTATGAGTTCCTGCTCTCAGGAATGGGAGACCAGCACCTCGGAATCGTCGCCAAACGCCTCAAAGAGCAGTTCAAAGTCGAGGCGCATCTGGACACTCCGCGGGTACCGTACCGCGAGACCATCACCTCCACGGGAGAGGGCCACTACCGCCATAAGAAGCAGACCGGAGGAGCGGGACAGTTCGCCGAAGTTTACCTCCGGATCATGCCCAATATTTCCGGCTATGAGTTTGTCAACGAGGTGGTCGGAGGAACTGTTCCGAAGAACTTCATTCCCGCGATCGAAAAGGGAGTCGCCGATGTCATGGCAGAGGGACCGCTGGTGGGCTGCACGATGCAGAACATCCGTATCGCCGTCTATGACGGAAAATACCACCCGGTGGACTCCAACGAGATGGCGTTCAGGATCGCCGGAAGAATGGCGTTCAGAGATGCCGTGACAAAGGCTAAACCGGTCATTCTCGAACCGATCATGCGAGTTGATATCGGAATTCCGGACTCCTACCTCGGAGAGATCACCGGAGACCTCAACCACAAGCGCGGCCGTATCCTCGGTATGACTATGGATGAGGGAACCCAGATCGTTCAGGCAGAAGTTCCGATGGCTGAAATGCGCCGTTATGCCACCGAGCTGCGCAGCATGACTCAGGGAAAAGGTCACTTTGAGATGCACTTTGAGCGTTACGAACAAGTTCCTCCCAACGTCGCCCAGGAGATCATCGCCAAACACCAGGCAGAAAAGGGAGAAGACAAAGAGTAAGTTACGACCCGCAATAAAACAACAAAGACTCCGGACGGCATTGTCCCCCGGAGTCTTTTAACTGTACCAGCTTGGAGGACACCGACTATGAAAAAAACAGTACTTGTTCCGGCGATACCCAACGGAGAGATAACCCGTTCTGCGCGTGAGGCACTCAAGGGGCGCTTTCTTTTGTGTGCGTTTATCGTATTTGCGCTCATAATATCGAGCCTTATCGCAAACGTTGCGTCAGAGATATTGAACGGAGCCGTCAAATACCTATTTGCCGGAGTCTTTGCGGTGCTCTTCGAAACAATAGGAATGGCTGCCTACACCAAATACTGCGGAAAAATATCCGATGCAGAGGAAAATCCGGCATTTTTCGAGTGTGTTCCCTTCGTCTTCGAGCGGCTGGTGCGGATGGCGCTTGCCACGTGGCTGGCATCGCTTATCATCTTCCTCAAGCTGCTGCTGCTCATCGTTCCCGGAATACTTGCGATGCTGGATTATGCGATGGTGGGTCTGGTCTTACTCGATGACAGGGAAGTCGGAGTATCTGACGCACTCAAAATCAGCAAACGCCTGATGTACGGTCACCGCTGGCAGTTCCTGTGCCTCAGCATGAGGTTCTTCGGATTGGGAATACTCTGCATATTCACTCTGGGAATAGGTTACTTCTGGCTTATTCCCTACATGATAACATCGTATTGGAAATTTTACCGCTCAATAACTCCTCAGCCAGATACTCCGGAGGAAGCAGAACTCTCATTTGTCAGCACAGCATCTCCCGTGTCTCCGGTCTGGAGGGTTTTGATCATCATAATCCTCGTGCTGCTTGCGGCAGTCGAAGAATACAGCAATGAAAAGAGAGCCGAGAGATTGGCGAAAGACATAGATAAAGCCTTAAACAGCCAAATCCAAGCGTCCCAGTCTTCAGAAACACCGAAGGTCAATAAAAAGCCGGAGGCACATCAGTAAATATCGCGCTTTATCAGCCAAGCCACGCTCATTCGGCGCGAGAAAAAGGCAGGCTCCCGAACGGAGAGGAACGGAGTGAACGGAGTTTACGTATGTGGTGAAGTATGCTGCACGCCATTGTATGTGTCGCACCTTTGCCGTGCATTACTCTGCAAACAACTGCGTGCGACATACTTCTCCGCCCCGGCTATCCGTTCCCTCCGTTCAATTCCGTTCAACTCCGTTCTAAAGGCGGGCAGTCTTTCTCGCGCGGGCACAGAACGTGCTTGGCGGGCTCTGAACTGGTAACCAACGGTGATTAGCGCGCGTGTCTGCCAAGCCACGCTGGTTCGGCGCGAGAAAAAGGCAGGCTCCCGAACGGAGAGGAACGGAGTGAACGGAGTTGAACGGAGTTTACGTATGTGGTGAAGTATTCAGCACGCCATTGTGTGTGTCGCACCTTTGCCGTGCATTACTCTGCAAACAACTGCGTGCGACATACCCAAAACGCCAAACACCGCCGCAAACAACAGCGTGAGTTTGCGCGTCAGCGCAAAAAATATACCTGTTTCGCCACATACCCATCGTACTTAGTCGCGCAAAGTCGATAGAAAAATCGGCTTTGCGCAGGTGCAGGGCAGTCTGCCCTGCTCAGGGGGTTCAAAGGGGGGATGAAATCCACCCTTGCGCATCGCACGGATGTGAGTGCCTGAGCAGCCAGAAAAGGCTGCTCAGGGGCGGCTGCTATGCCGCCCGGAGCCGAACGCAGGGAAGAGGCGGACAAAGCCGGGAGCAGAACGTCACAAAAAAAGACTCGAAGTCCAAATACCAAATTCCCCCAAAAAAACAGGCGGCTACTTGATTTTGAAGAAATCAAGTAGCCACAGGTGCATCCGTCTTCGTTGCACTACGCCGTGACAAGGGGAGAGCCAGCCCAACGAGGCTGGCTAAGTATCTCGCAGCCCGTCGTACGGGCCCCCTGCCGGGAGATTTTTAAGAGGCGAGGAGCCTCTTAAACTCCCACCACTTCCATAACACCCCCACTACTCCTTGCAACAGAAAAAAGCTGCTTCCCGGCGGGTGTTGAACCTGAAGGGAAAGGACAACTCTCCGGCTCCGCTTGAGACGTACATTGATGTATCGTGGATGGTGTGGCGGAAAAATCCGCTGTCGAATTTCATTCCGTATTTGCTTGCCGGAAGCAGCCCTCTGAATACTTTTATCTGCCCTGCGTGAGTGTGTCCGCAGAGGATGAGGTGACAGTTCTGCAGCGAGCTTACTGATTCGAGCCAGACGGCGGTGTCCGGGCGGTGTGCCAGCAGGATGTTGTACTTTTTCGGAGAGAATCGGCAGGGAAGTTCCGGATAACCCTCTCCGCAGTCATCGACTCCGGTGATGGAGATGTTTCCGATGTCGCGGGTCTCATTGACAAGATAATCTATTCCGCAGGAGCGGTAGAGCTCTTTCCAGTAATCGGCGGAAAGCCAGGATTTTCCGCGTTCCCAGTTTCCGGGGATGGCGAAAGTGGTTCCGGCGCGGCGCGAGAGCTCTTTGAGGACTCCGGAAAGCAGCGGAAGTTCTGAGCTGTCGGCGCAAATATCTCCTCCGAGCAGCAGGATGTCGCAGCGTTTGCGGTCGAGCGAGGCGAGCAGTTCAGCCAAAATGGCGCGGCACTTATCCGAGCCGGTGTAGTGGAGATCAGAAATAAATCCGATACGCACATCTTCCCGGGGAGAAAACGGCTCCGGAAAGGGATACTCCACGCAGGATGTCATGCGGAATTTTTGCAGCGAAAACGCCCTGACTCCTGAACGTATCCAGTTTTCGGCTTGTTCAGGACAGGGCGTTGACGCGGGAAAATAAATCTTGCGGAGCTGCTCTTTCAATCGTCCAGCTCTGCAATGAGTTCTGCCGGAAGCGCACTTACAGCGACAAGCGTGCATTTGCCTCCGGGAGCATCAAAAGTCTCACCGACTTTCTTGCCGAGGACAGCACCTCCGAGACGGGTCTTGAAGGAGAGGAACTTGCGGTCGGGGTCTCCGTCCCATGAGCCGAGGAGCATGTAGTTTTCGACCTTGCCGTCGGCGTATTTGAGTTCGATGGCACTTCCGACCACGGCGGTATCTTTGACAACGACGTTCTTCATGATGAGGCTCTGGAGCTGTGCCAGCTCTTTTTCGAGCTCACTTCTGCGTTTTCCGAGGTGGTTGCGGCGCTCTTTGGCGGCGTCGAACTCGGAGTTCTCTCTGAAGTCTCCGTGAGCACGTGCGATCTTGAGGGCCTCGCGGTTCTCCGGGATCTGAACGTTGACGATATCCTCGAGCTCAGCGACCAGACGGCGGTGCGACTTGACGCTGGTGAGGTTGGGTATCTCTTCCACAGGAGCGTCGCCGACATTGGTTTTACCGACACCGGCTTTGAGGACGAGCTGACCTGCTCCGCTCTCGATGTGGGCTCTCAGGGCGGGGGAGATACGTGAAAGTTTGACCATAAGGCTCTGACGCTCGCTTGCGCTGAAGAAGAGAGCTCCCTGAAGAACGGAGGTGAAGAGCTTCATGTTTCCGCAGGCAGACTCGACCATGCGGGTCTGGAAGGGTTCGTTATCCATCAGCAGGTTGCGGAGCTCTCTGCGGGCGGCGCTCCATGCCTTGGGCAGCTCGGCTCCGGAGAGGACGCGGCAGACGCTCTCGACGGTGACGAAGCCCGGAAGGGTCTCGCTCTTGCGTTTCTTGGCGTTTTTCCAGATCCAGAGCAGGATGTCCGGAGTGAAGGTCTTGCATTCGGCTGCGACATCGCAGATATCATCGTCGCTGAGGTAGAGACCGAAACCGTTCAATGCCTTGAGCGGAAGACGCATCATGGCTTTTGCGGCGTACTCGGTGGAGCAGATCTTGCAGGTGACTTCAGCGACTTTGGTGATAGCTTTTGAGCTGAGGTCTCCCCAGTTTCCGATGGTGTTCCAGGGAGCCTTGGTGATGTCCTGAGGCCAGAAGGGAGCCTTGACCATGAGCGGAGCAAAGAGCTCCTGCCAGCATCCGCTGTCACAGCGGGCAGCGATCTTGCTGATGACCTCACCGAGCAGTTTGCTCTCGCGGAGCGCGGTCTCGGGTTTGAGGCGGACGAAGAAGGCTCTGAAGGCGATGAGATCATCGGTGGAGAACTCTGCGGCACCGACTTTCTCTTCAGTTGAAAGCAGCTGATCCATTTCGAGCAGGCTGCGTCCTGCGCTGCTGGTGCGCTCTTTTTTGACGGCAGCGGCTTCGGCAGTGGTGTTCCAGTAGGCGTCGAAGGCGGTCGGAGCGAGGCGGCGGGCGCATCCGGAGAGAGCCATAGCGCGCATCTGCTGGTCATCGACTTCAAAGCGCGCTCTTCTCTTGACGATCTCGCGGAACTTGGGAGCCGGGATCATCGCCGAATCAGCGGTGACCAGCTGGTCGATCTCGTTGTCTATCTCAAGACAGATGGCGTCTTTGAGGACGCTCTCAAGCGGAATAGAGCTGGTTGAGCCGACTCCGCGGAAGGGCTTGACCGGAAGTTTGCATCCGATGGGATCGACAGAACCTGACACTCCCCAGCGTCCAGAAGAGGGGAGAAATACCACCGTTCCGACCTTGAGCGAGAGCAGTCTTTTCATACGCATGGCGACTTCAGCAAGCGGAGTCTTCTCATCTCTCACGCCGAGAGCGCGCATGATGGGGTTGTGTCCGAGGTCGTTGGGAAGCAGGGTCTTGGTGGCGTTGACCAGAAGTTTGCGGAACTCCGGAGTATCAGCTGCGCTGGCAGCCGCGGCGGCGAGACAGATCTCCGCCGAAGCGGTATCGAGTTCGGACGCGCTCCACTTTTCCCAGAGGATGGCGAGGATATTGTTGCAGTCGTCATTGAGCGGAGTTGATGCCTGTTTCAGAGCAGCGGCAAGTTCATCGAGCAATGCGCGTGAGGGTTTTGCCGCAACCGCCAGCACGAGTTCTTCAAATTTGGCTTTATCCATAATGTTTTTCTCCTGCGGAAAAAGGAGGTATCCCCGTCCCGCGTTGTATCCTCCGGAAAAAGAGTCTCCGGAAGAAGGTTGATTTTACAGCGCGATAATATACAATATATTCGCTGTTTTTTCAAGAAAATCAGGGTGAAAATTTCTGTTTTGAGGAATGACGGTACTCTCCCGGAGTCATCTTGAGACGCCGCTTGAAAACTCTGTGCAGATAAGTTCCGTCGCGGAATCCGGTTTTCAGAGCGATCTCTTCGATGCTGTAAGCGGTATTTTCGAGGTACTGGCACGCCAGACGGATACGCTCTGAGTTGAGCAGCTCCTTAAAGTTTACTCCGAAGATTTTTTTGACGGCTTCGCTGGTTCTCGGAGCAGAGAGTCCGAGGATCTCCGACAGCTGGGTTATTCCGGCATCCGGATGGTTTGCTTTGTGCTGAAGATAATCTTTTATCATGCCTTCGCGGTCGGTTCCGAAAGAGGGAGTGCAGCAGTTTCCGAGATAGCTTGCGAGCATCTCTCCCATCGCCATCAGGCGGCTGCGGTCACTGGCGTCGAGCTTCCGCAGCGTGTCCTGAGAACAGGATGATGAGGCGGGAGTGACCAGTTCGGCATCTCCGGGGGCAAAGGGACCGGCAAAAATCACTCCGGCAAGCGTTCCCCTGCAATATACCGGAAATACAGCTTCAAGTATCCGGCAATGGCACAGCTTGAAGAACCCCCTGCGCTTGAGAGTCATTGTTTCGTACACCATCTTCTGGTCGAAGACAAGGCAGAGCCGGTGGTTGCGCTGTCTGCTCTTCTTGTAAGCCACACAGCACCCGGCAAAGTGCATGTGCGGAAGGTCTCCGTGGTCGAGCATACCCGTGTAGTCATGCAGGCAGAGTTTGCAGTCAAACTCTGTTTCCACCACTTTGGTAAACTCTTTAAAAATGTCGATATTCTCTTTCATGTTAAAAATATATAGCAAAAAGGCAAAAAAGTCCATAGTTTTTCTTGAGAAATTTCATATATTTTACTACATAACAGAAACAAACCAACCAAAGGTGTAGAAAAATGGAACACAAAATTACTGAAAACCGCGGTGCACTCCGTACCGGAAACTTCACGTTGATCGAACTCTTGGTCGTAATCGCTATCATCGCAATTCTCGCAGGAATACTTATGCCTGCCCTCTCAAGTGCCCGTGACCGTGCGCGGACGACGACTTGCGCCTCCCAGGTCAACACCTGGACGCGGGGTCACCTTGCGTATGCCGACGCGAACGACGACACCTTCTACTGGAGATGTTCATGGTCAGGAGCAACTGCCGCCGACCTGCGCCGCTGGTATCATGAGATGTATAAGTACGCCGGAGTGAAAATCGCAAAAGGAGAGTTCAACGGCAACGCCCAGAAGAGCCAGCTTTACTGTCCGATGGATAGCCGTCAGGTGGGCTATGAGGTCAATGCCAAAAAAGTGAGTTACGGATACAATACCTATTTCCTGTCAGCAAAATATATCACTACTGGCGGCACATACGGTTACGGAAGCAAACTCACACGCATATCCAAACCATCTCTCAGGGTGTTGATGTGTGAAGTCGGCAGTCTCGACGGAAAGGCACTGGGTGATGCTTATGTATCATATCATAACGGTGATGTCGGATACGCTCCGTCAGCAAGACACAACGGATATACTCAGGTGGGATTTGTCGATGGTCACGTCCAACTTATGCTGAGGGATGAGTTGATGTATATCACCGATAATACCCGGAAGCCGATAAATAAGTTTTTTGGCTACAACAAGACAAATGCCGGTCCGTCGGCGTTGTGATTTTTTCAGGAGAATTTTTATATGAAAAAAATGTTTTTTCTCTGCCTGCTCATTGCCGGTGTAATGAGCATGTACGCTCAGGATTCCAAAGTGTATATCCACGAGTGGGCAAAGCAGTGCGAAGCAATGGATTATCCGGAAATTCCGGGGTACGGAACGCTGCCTTTCAAAATCTTTGAACCGCAGCGCAACTGGAAATGTTCTGAGAAAAACGGCAGACTTATTCTTTCCGCCGCAGGAAAAGTTACTCTCGAAAAAGAGTGGGATAACGATTTACTGCGCCAAAAAATGAGTTTCAGTTATACCAATACTCCGCGCAGCTACATAATGCTGACAATTTATGTTAAGGGAGCAAAGGGAAGAAAAAATATAATCCGCCGGAAAATTACCGGCAGCGGTAATTGGAGCGAAGAGTTTCTGACTCCGCACCTTCTTGAAAATAAAAACTTCAATACTCCTGATCAGATCGAAGAACACTGTACAGCTGATAAAATAGTTTTGCGTTTATACCTGACTCCGGGAGCGAAACTTGATGTCACATCCGTGAGTTTTCAGGAAGTGACCGACAGTTTGAATGAGAAAAACACTCCGTTCAGCAATGGTGACGGCAAAAAAATCGTTTCCGTAAAAATGCCGGAAAATCCCGATTACTGGCAGCTCTTTGCCGCAGTGAGATTGAGGAAATATCTCTATTTGCAGACCGGGAAAATGCTTCCTCTGACCGTCGGCAAACTGCCGTCGGATGATGCGGTCAATATCGGTTTTGCCGATAACACTCTCAAGGAATGCAAAGCGAAAAACGTTTTCAAAGTTTCAAGCGGTAAAAATATAGTTATAAGCGCAAACAAGTCGTTCAATCTGGTTCACGGCTCATACGAGTTGCTCAAAAATTGCGGATTCAAATTTTACGGACGCTTTCATCAAGTCATACCAACTGAAAAAAATGTGGTTTTTCCCAAATTTGAGTGCAGACGCTCAACACCGTTTACTTTCAGTTTTTTCAATGATTACGGCGATATGATCGGTATGGGATACTGCAATAAAAAGATGCTCATTGCACCGGCAGTTTACGGTAGAGATTTGCCGCATCACAATGATATATTTATAGTTCCGTCAACGCTTTTTGAAACAAATCCTGAACTTTTTGCAATTGGTAAGGATGGCAAACGCCGTGATCCGCGCAACCGCAGAGAGCAACCGAAATGTTATTCCAATCCTGAGGTTCGCAGACTTTACAAAGAAGCCGCCAGGCGTTATTTGAAAAATGCTCCGCAGGCAGAGTTTGTATTACTTGCCAGCTGCGATTTTCATAACTGGTGCCAGTGCGACAAGTGCCGTGCCAATTCCAAAGAAAACTCATGGACCAGAGTTTATATGGATATGATAAACGAGGTTGCAAGAGAGGTGATGCCTGAGTTTCCCGGTAAAAAGATAATTGCACATGCTTACACATACACAGCCGAGCCGATTGCAGATTTGAAAATGCATCCTCAGGTTGTAGTAAAATACGCGTTTTACAAGCCAAATTTTACATCCGACAGCGTCAATGAATCTTACGGAAACCGTGAGGGGTGGCGTCAACTTGAAAACTGGCAGAAAAGTGTTGAAAACGGCAATATAACGGCTTTTGTCTATCCAACTCAATTTCAGAACCGTTACGCACTTACTGTGCCGTTTACTGCAACTTGCGAGCGTATAAAATATTGCAGGGAGAGAAATTTCAGCGGTTTTGAAACCTGCGGAGTAACTCCTCAGTTTGAAGCTCTGATGACCTATGTGTGGGGAAAAATGTTCTGGCAGGATGATATCGACGTGCAATCTCTGATAAAGGAGCATATGCAGTTCTATTACGGAAAAAAGGCTGCTCCGTACATGGTCGATTACTTCAACCGTATTTATAAACACGTCAAAGAGAAAAAGCCGAGTCAGTATTGTGAGTTTCCCATCACTGGCACAGTGACTCCTGAGCTTATTGATGATTTGCACAAACTGCTTGATAAAGCGATCGCCGCTGCTCCGGCTGAGGGCAGGGCGCGCAGGTCGCTTATGTACCATAAAGCAGTGTTGCTTTTCAGCGAACTTGATGAGTTCAACGTAAATAATGCTCCGTTGAACAACGACTACAAACGTTTTGCCAGCCGGGTGGCTGAATTGATGAAGATATTGAACAAAAAGGTCTCATTCACCAATTATCCGCATCCGTACAGAGATGTGTCAGTGTGGTTCAGCTATATCACCGGAATAAAAATCAAAAACAAAAAATTCTGGCTTGCCCCTGAGATGAAAAAGTTTCTTGCAAATCCGGTGGTGAAGCCGAAAGAGCTCAAAGTCGTCTCAGGCAACACGATAAAAAGCAGTGACTTCAAAGGAGCACAGTATTACCCGAGCCGTCCGGTATCACGTGAGGATATCTGTCTGCGCCGGGCGAGCTCTCCGTGGAGCAGGGCAGAGGCGCGTTTCAGCGGTGACGACGTGAAAAGCATCACTTTGACCGGCATGACCGAGCTCGAGTCGGTTCCGGCAGTCATATCAGTCAACGGAAAGACCCTCTTTTCCGGAAATCTGAGTTTTGACAAAGGCTCCGGCAAATGGGGGAGTTTCAAACAGGATATTCCTGCTGGTTTGCTGAACAGAAAAAGCAACACATTGGTTATAGAAAACACCTGTCCTGACCCGGCAGGCAATGCTCCTTACACCTACGGCTGGATCACGGTCTGGAAAGCTGATATCAAACGGAGCGCAAAATAAAGGGAAAAAACAATGGCTACACTCAAATATGATATACAAAGAGAGATCCCGGTGGTACTCCGTGCCGATGTGGTGGTCGTCGGAGGCGGTCCCGGCGGAGTATGCGCAGCCGTCGCCGCCGCCCGCAACGGAGCAAATACGGTTCTGATCGAGCGTTACGGAGCATTGGGCGGAATGGCGTCATTTGGAGAAGTCTCCCCATTCATGAGCAACCACGCCTGCGGAAAATACCTGACGAAAGGCGTGTTTAACGAGTGGTGCTCCCGCATGAGAAAATATCTTGAGAGCGAGATAAAACAGCAGCATTTCGACGAAAGCTATGTGGATTTCTTCAGCCGCATCGTGGATAAAAACGTCACCATGCTGGTGCTTGAGGAGCTCTGTCTTGAGAGCGGAGTAAAGCTGCTCTACCACCATAACCTCTGCGATGTCATCATGGAGCAGGACAGGATAAAGGCGGCGGTATTCTCTTCCAAATCCGGCTTTGCCGCGGTGGAGGGAAAAGTTTTCATCGACTCAACAGGCGACGGAGACCTTGCCGTACTCTCAGGTTGTGAGGCTATGACCGGAAACTCCGACGGCTTGTGTCAGCCGATGACCACCTGTTTCAAGTTGAGCGGAATAGACCGTTCTCTCTACCCCGACCGCAAGGGAGTAAATGAGATATACGACAAATTGAAAGCCGAAGGCAAAATAGATTGCCCGCGTGAAAACGTCCTCTGGTTCAACACCTGGAGCGGGGACACGGTTCACTACAATACGACGCGCGTGGTGAAAAAGAGCGGAGTCGATGCTTCAGAACTCTCCGAAGCCGAGATCGAAGGCAGACGGCAGGTGCGGGAGTTTTTCCATTTTCTCAAGGCCCATGTTCCCGGGTGTGAAAACGCCCGTATCTCTTCTATCGCCCACCACATCGGAATACGTGAAACAAGGCGCATAAAGGGTTTGAACGTCCAGACTTCCGCCGACTTTGACGCGGCGCGCAAATATCCGGATGCCGTGGCGCGGGCGAGTTATTCGATAGATATCCACAATCCGTCCGGTTGCGGAACCTATATAAAAAAGATCGCCAAAGATGACTATTATGAGATAAGTTACCGGGCGATAGTTCCGGAAAAGAGTGTCAATCTGCTCATGGGCTGCCGTGCGATATCAGTTGACCATGAGCTGCACAGCAGCAGCCGGGTGATGCCTCCGGTGTGCGCCGTGGGCGAAGGAGCCGGAACCGCTGCCGCGCTCGCGGTACAGAACGGAACAGACCCGTCGCAGCTCGATGGAAAACTTGTGAATGCCAAACTGCGTGAAAACGGGGTGCTTTGAAGAGTCAGAAGAGTGTTTTGCTGATGAGTTGAAGGGTGTCTTCCGAAGCGTTCGGACGTGCGAGCTGAGCCATGTTTTGAGCCATAGTCTGCCACTCTTCCGGAGCGTTGAGAAAGCCTGATACGAGCTCAGCTGCCTTCTCTTTGGTCAAATCAGCGTTGTCCACTTTGACTGCGGCTCCGGATTTGACGAAAACTTCGGCGTTGTCATCCTGATGCCCCTCGGCTGAGCCGGGAAACGGCACCAGCACCGCCGGAAGTCCGAAAAGCGCGAGTTCCGCAAGCGAACTGCCTCCGGAGCGGCATACCGCGATATCAGCGGCGGCAAGGAAGAGCTCCATCTTTTCGCTGCTCTCAAGCAGAAGAAGCGGAAAACCGGCTCCGGAGTAATTTTTCTGTGCAGTTTCGAGCTTGCCTTTTCCTGTCAGATGCAGTACTTGAAAGTCATCTCTGCCGAGCTCCTGAAAAGCCTGCGGAAAATTCACGTTGAAGGCATCAGCACCCTGACTTCCTCCGAATACGAGGATGGTTTTGCGGGCTTCCTCGAGTTTGCATCCGAAGGTGCTGTTGAGCGAAGAGAGCGCAGATTTTTTATCCGTGTGCCGCAGGTCGATAAGAGCCTTTCTGATGGGCATTCCGGTCACGGTGAGCGGAGCTTTGACCGCCTTCTCATTGACACACGGGAACGCTGTCGCAACCAGTTTTGCGACCCGCGAAAATGTGCGATTGGCTTTTCCGACGCGGGCGTTTCCGTCATGGAGAAAGAGCGGCACACCTGCCAGCTTTGCCGCGGCTACGGCTGGAATGCTGGCGAAACTGCCCATTCCGAGCAGAGCCTGCGGAGCGTGTTTCTTGTAGAGTTTCAGGCTTTTGAACGTGCCTCCGATGAGTCCGGAAACAAATTTGAACGGATTTTTCTTCGGGTGCGGCATTACCGGAAGCACCTCAGCCGTGATACCCTGACTGCGGGCGATCTTTGCCTGAGCTTCGGCATTGACTCCTGAGAGCAGGAGCAGAACTTTCCCTCCGCCGTTCTGAAAAGTATGAGCGATTGCGAGTCCGGGATAGAAGTGACCTCCGGTTCCTCCGCAGGTTATAAAGAGCCGTTCAAGAGCCATATATCACTCCATTTCAGTAGAGGGTGTTTCCGTCGCAGTCGATAGCGACGGTGAGCGGGAAATCTTCAACTTCGAGCCGGTATATCGCTTCAGGTCCCAAGTCCTCGAACGCCACTATATCGGCTTTTTTGATGCATTGAGCGATGAGGGCACCGGCTCCGCCTGTGGCGGCGAAATAGACTGCGTGGTGCTGTTTCATCGCGTCCACGACCTCTTTTGAGCGGTTTCCTTTGCCGATCATGCCGCGCAGGGCGCAGTCGGCGATAAGGCGCGGAGAGTAGGCATCCATGCGGTAGCTCGTGGTCGGACCTGCGCTGCCTATCGGACGTCCAGGAGGAGCCGGACACGGGCCGACAAAGTAGATGAACTGGTCTTTGAGTTCGACCGGAAGCTCTTTGCCCTCATCGAGCAGGGCGACCAGCCGTTTGTGAGCGGCGTCGCGCCCGGTGTAGATGACTCCGGTAAGTTTGAGCTGGTCACCCGCCTTGAGGGACTTTGCCTCATCTGCGGAAAAGGGGGTAGTGATGTTCTTTATCATATCGTCACCTCAGCGTGTCTTGCCGCATGGCAGTTGAGATTTACCGCCACCGGCAGGCTTGCCAGATGGCAGGGGTGGTGCAGGATGTGGACGGCGAGACTTGTGACATTGCCTCCGAGTCCCTGCGGACCGACTCCGGAAGAGTTGATTTTTTCGAGAATCTCCTGTTCGAGAGCGGCGTAACGCTCATCTTCGGCGGGTTTGCCGAGTTCCCTCAGGAGTGCAGTTTTTGCGAGGATGGCAGCCATTTCCATAGTGCCGCCGATGCCGACGCCGACTACGGTCGGAGGGCAGGGGTTGCCTCCGGCATTGACCACCTGATTGACGACGAAGTCAACGACGCCCTGGCGTCCGTCGGAGGGTTTGAGCATTTTGACTGCGCTCATATTTTCGCTTCCGCCGCCCTTGGGAGCGAGGATGATCTTGATTTTATCTCCCGGAACCAGCTTGAGGTGGATTATCGCGGGAGTGTTGTCGCGGGTATTTTTACGGTCAAAGAGCGGGTCTGCAACGATGGATTTACGCAGGAAAAACTCTCCGTATCCCTGACGGGTCCCTTCGTTTACTGCGCTGTAAATGTCTCCTCTGTCAAATCTGACATCAGTTCCGAGTTCGATGAAATAGACCGCAAAGCCGGTATCCTGGCAGAGCGGAAGCCGGGTGCTTTCGGCGATGCGGCTGTTTTCGGCATACTGGTCGAAGAACTCCTTTGCCATGGAGCTTGTTTCGCGTTCTTTGGCAGAAAAGAGAACTCTCTTTACATCTGCGGGCAAATCGCAGGCGGCCTTTCCGCAGAGCGCGGAAACCTCTTGGACTACGGTATCATAAGAGACTGTTCTTTGCATGATAACTCCTCAGAAAATATTTACTTGTGCCATAATATATACCTCTTTTATGAATTGGCAAGTTGCAAAAGCGCAGAAATCGTATTATACTATATCAAAACACCAAATACGGAAGAAAAAACATGAAAATATTATCCGCGACCGGAGTATTCTTTCTCCGCATATACCGCATCATCGCGCTGCTGTCATGGAGCATCGTGATAACCTCTGTTGCCTTTATCTGCACCGTTTTCCGCAAGGAGGCAGTTGCCGTGCGGCGTGCGGCGTATTTTACTCAGGTGTGGGCGCGGGTCTGTGCCGGGATCATGAATGTGACGATAGATGTCCGGGGAACCGTTCCTGAAAACGGAGCATTGGTGGTGAGCAACCATACCGGACCCTTTGATATACTGGTCAACGCGTCGGTATTTCCGGTGAGGTTCGCCCCCAAGAAGGAGCTGAAATATACTCCGGTGCTGGGGCAGATCGTAGCGGCATCGCGTCCGGTGTGGATAGACCGCAAGCGGCGGCTCGAAGCGAAGAAGACCGCTCAGGAAATCACCCGCACCATCGAGCTTGGAGTCAACATGCTGGTCTATCCCGAAGGCACCAGTACCGACGGCAGACACGGAATACTCCCTTTCAAATCCACCGCGTTCGACGCTGCGGAGTTCACCAAATGCGATGTGATAAAAGTCCTGCTCTTCTTTGAGACGCCCTCCGACCCCGGAAAAAGCAGCGCGTGGTACGACGACAGTACGCTCGGAGCCTATCTGTGGCGCGCACTCGGCTTGAAAAAAGTGGTATCAACGGTTTATATTATAGGAGTGACGTCTATTCAGTCCGGAGAAGACCGGAAAAGTATGGCAAAACGCATCCATCATGAAATGAGTGAGGAGTACGCAAAAATATTATGAAAAGTATGGAAAAAATTTACAGCTCCTTCTGTGAAGCGTGGAACATGGTCATAGATGTTCCCGTCGCGGCGGAAGACGGCGGCAGAGCGGCTGAACCGCACCTGGTGGCGATGTTCATTCCCCTTGCCGGAGTGATTTGCGGAGTACTGCTCACCGCGCTCGGAGTCCTCTGTGCGTGGAGAGGGGGAGCTTTTCTCTGGGCATTTGCCGCATTGATCGCCCTTGAGCTGGTCGATTCCGGCAGGGGAAGCCGGCAGGTGGCTTCCAGCATCGAAAAGTTTATCAGCCGCAGCGGAAAAGCAGGTGTAATTCCGGCGGCAGGCACATTGCTTATGATCTTCAAGCTCGCCGCGCTCTATATCATTTCCCGCGGAGGAAACTGCGGCTACATGACCGTATTTTTTGTCACGGTATTCAGCGTGGAGATGTATCTTGCTGTGCTTCCGGGACGCGGACAGCTCATAGCGGTCGATGAAGAGGATAAAAAACTCATCTGGATAATTCCTGCTGCGGTCGGCTTTTTCTGGTTCTGGTTCTACCCGTTTGCGACGGTTCTGTCTGCACTTGCAGCGTGGGGAACAGTAAAAGTATTCCGCAAAAAGGTGTGGAAAGAGGGTTTTGTTCCGGGCGGAGATGATATAACGCTCGCTTCCGGATTTTGCGAAGTTGTTCTGCTCGCGGCAGCAGTTTTGACCATGGGGGCATAAATGAGATATACATACGACACCGGCGGAGCGGTCTGCGCTCACAGTATAGATATAGTTATAGACGATGAGAGCAAACTGATATCCGAAGTGGTTTTTCACGGCGGCTGTCCGGGTAACCACCTCGGAATAGCGGCTCTGGTAAAAGGAATGACTCCGGAAGAGGTCATAAAGCGTCTCTCAGGCATCCGCTGCGGAGGACGTTCGACCAGCTGCCCCGCCCAGTTGGCAGAGGCTTTGAAAGGAGCAGCAGCGAAATGAAAGACATCATCAAAGTTGCGCTGTACGGCAACGGCGGAGGACACCAGGTCTGGAAAGCCTATACTATGCCGCAAGTTGAAGTCGTCGGAGTTTCCGGTATCGAAGAGAATGCCCTTCCTGAGAGTGTCCGCGGAAAAGCTCCGCACTACGGCACGCTCGAAGAGATGGTGAAAGCAAGCGGAGTTGATATCGTATCGCTCTGTTCCCCCGTCCGGAAAGGACAGGCTGAACTTGCCGTCTGGTGCATGGAGCAGGGAATACATGTTTACGCCGAAAAGCCCAGCGCGTTTACCGAAGATGAGCTGGATAAGATCATCGCAACTTCCAAAAGGACCGGCATGATCTACCACGAGCAGGCAGGCACTTACAGTGCCGCTCCCTATTGCGGAATGCGCCGCCTGATATCAGAGGGAGCCATCGGCAAAGTCATCAGCGTCCACAGCCAGAAAAGCTATCCGTGGCACGACGCGCGCCCGAAGTGCGAAGATATAGATGGAGGTCTCATCCGTCAGGTCGGTATTTACAATATGCGCTTTGTCGAATACGTCACCGGAGTAAAGATATCCGATATCTCCGCCCGCGAGACCATGCTGGGCAACGACCATGAAAACAGCGACTGCCGCCGTGCGGTGGTCTTTTCTATGACCCTCGAAAACGGAGGAGTTGCAACCGGAACCGCCAATTACTGCGGTCCGCGTCCTCCGGATTGGAACCATTGGGGTTTTGAATACGTCAGGGTTTTCGGCGAGACCGGATTTATCGAAGGTGGCGAAGGATTGGGCAATGTCCGTCTCTTCCAGACCGGCAAAGGAGTCACCGAGATAGATGTTTCAAAAGATCAGTATGACTTTTTTGAGGCGTTTGTCGAGGAGGTGCGTTCCGGCAAAAGAGTCATTGATCTTGCCATCGAAGATGAGCTTTCACCCTGCCGCAAAGTCATCATGGCACGTAAAAACAGCATACTTGTTGGAAAATAATGAAAAAATCACTTGACTTTTGAGACAAGTGGTGGTATTTTAAGCAATCGTCAAGTGAATAATTTTATAATTAAATGTAAATAGGAGTCTTAATCATGGCACATAAGAAAGGTCAGTCAAGCAGCCGTAACGGCCGCGACAGTAAGCCGAAGTTTCTGGGTATCAAAGCGTTTGGCGGCGAGTCCGTCACCGCAGGTTCCATCATCGTCCGTCAGCGCGGAACCCGTTTCCGTCCCGGCGTGAACGTCGGTTGCGGACGCGACTACACCCTTTTCGCTCTCTGCGACGGAACTGTCAAGTTCTGCAAAGAGCAGCGCAAAGTCAGCATCGTTCCGGTCGCCGCGAACTGATGCAGGGCGTTTGAACGTCTTTAAACAACTCTTTGATGTCCGGGAAGCATCTTCAGCTTTCCGGACATTTTTTTTGAGCATGCTTTGTCCCCTGCACGGGGAAAATAATAGTTAATGTCTCAAATGTTGTGAAGAAAAATGACCGGCGGCGGTGCCCCGCGGTCAATCTCGCGCCTTGCATCTGCGTCGCGGCGGTCGTGTACAAAAGTACACTCCCTTGCTATGCTCGATGCAAAACGCGACATTGTCTCACGGATGCATCTACCGAGGCAAACAAGCGTGTGGCGTATGTTGACAAAATATAACGAATGTGCTATATTTAAGCACATATCAAATAACGTTTGTCATCAATTTAAAAAAAATTTTCACAAAAATTGGGACAATACCAAAAAAATCGTATAAGAACTCCGCTTTTCTTGAAAGGGAGAGATCCGCCGTCGCCAAGGCTATGGCGGGACAAGGGGACAAGAATAACGAAGCCGACGTTCGGCTTCTTTTCTCGTGAAAAGAAGTTTTCCCG
>SUVY01000052.1 GCA_015061775.1 Lentisphaerota bacterium
CGATATGGGGAGATGATGCGGGGAAAGCGGGAAAACTTCTTTTCGCGAGAAAAGAAGTTTTCCCTCTCTCCCCGCGCCCCTCTCACCCTTTCAAGAAAAGCGGAAAAACTTTTTTATTTACTTTTACCTACCTTTGTCGGGAACAGAGACTTTCATTTTATTTAAAATACCGCAAAATAAGGCTGTTTTCAAGAAAAAGCTGTAAAAAAACGGCTATTTTGTGGATAAATACTTGCAAAAAACAGGAAAATGGATTATTTTAAGTAAGGTTATTTGTGTTTGTATTATATTACCGGTAAAAATAAACAGAGACAGAAATTCTGATGGGCACACAATACTTATCCAAAATGTTTTCGACCTACATCGGTCTCGATCTCGGAACGGCGAACTGTCTGGTCTATGTTGGAGATCAGGGAGTCGTCCTTGCGGAGCCCTCGGTCGTTGCTGTTAAAGACAACAAACAGTCAATGTCCGTTATCGCTGTTGGCAGCGAAGCTAAAGATATGCTGGGAAAAACTCCGGTCAATATCAGAGCGATCCGTCCGATGAAGGATGGTGTTATCGCTGATTTTCAGATCACCGAAGAGATGCTCCGTCACTTCATCCGAAAGGGTATGCGTCAAGTGCCGTGGTATCGCAGAATACTTGCACCGATACTCGTCGTAGCTGTTCCCTCCGGAATCACGGAGGTGGAAAAGCGCGCGGTGGAAGACAGCGCAAAGCGCGCCGGTGCCGGCGAAGTACTGCTGGTTGAGGAGCCGATGGCTGCCGCTATCGGTGTCGGTCTTCCGGTTGCCGACCCCGCCGGAAGCATGATCGTTGATATCGGCGGAGGTACCACCGAAGTCGCGGTCCTCTCCCTTACCGGTATCGTCAGCGCAAGAAGTGTCCGCGTCGGCGGTGATGAGTTGGATGATGCCATTATGAACCATCTCCGCAAGGTGCACAACCTGCTCATTGGTGAACTTACTGCTGAGCGCATCAAGATAAAGATCGGCAGCGCGTATCCGGTCAAGGATGAAGAGACATTGGATGTCAAAGGTCTTGATCAGGCTTCACGTATTCCCAAGACGGTCAAAATCACCGCAGCCGAAATTCGTATTGCACTTCAGGAACCCATCACCTCTATCCTTGAGGCTGTTATTGGAACCCTCGATGATTGCCCGCCGGATCTGGCGGCTGATCTCATTGACCGCGGCATCATGCTCGCGGGCGGCGGTGCTATGCTCGCCGGATTGGATAAACTCCTGACCGAGGAGACCGGTCTTCCGGTCTTCGTTGCCGACAACCCCCTGAACGCGGTGGTCAACGGAGCTGGACGTATGCTTCAGGAAGAAAAACTTTGGTCACGATAATTTATGAAGATAGATTTGACTACTCTCAAACCGGTCGAGATCAGCGACCGTAAAATTTTTGATAAGCATCTGGAAATCATGCGCAGTCAGAGCTGCGAGTGCTGTTTTCCCAGCATATTCATGTATCAGCAGCCTTACGGCATAGAGTTCCTCAAGCTGAAAGGCAAGCTTGTCGTTTATGAGCGAGTCGAACGTGCAATCCATTATCCTATCGGCGAATGGACCACTCCCGAAGAGCTCAAGGAGATAAGCGATGCTTTTATCGATGCCGGATTGACTGATGGCGGAATCTATGACGTTCCCGAGGAGTTCCTCGACCGTCATGAAGATTGCGACCGCTTCTTTGAAATCGAGTATGATGAGGGTGCCATCGACTACCTCTTTTCGGTCGAAAAGATTGCTACTTTCAACGGTCCCAAACTCCGTAAAAAGTACAACCTGGTCAAACAGTTTCAGGCAAACTGGCCCTATGCCGAAGTGCGCAAGATCACCAAAGAGGAGCTTCCGGCTGTCGAGAAGCTGGCAACTGAGCTGAACTCACGTCTGGTTCAGTGCGAATTCCTCGATGAGGAGGCTCTTGCCATGGAATGCGCCTGGCGCAACTTTGATGAACTCGGACTTTCCGGAATCATCATCTATGCAGAGCCCGGATATCCTGCCGGATTTTCGGTTTACAGTATGCTTCCGTCTGATACGGTCGATATCCACTTCGAGAAAGCGGATCACGCCATTAAAGGTGTTTCTCAGACTCTCACCTGGCAGCTCGCCATCGCCCTGCGCGGCAAAGCGAAGTTTATGAACCGCGAGCAGGATATGAACGAGGAAGGTTTGCGTCATGCCAAGCGTTCCCTCGATCCCGAGCGATTCTTCAAACGCTATTTCCTCAAAACTATCCGCTGACGGTAGATCGTAATGTTACCACGGAGTTGTTGCCCACGGCAGCAGCTCCTTTTTTTATGGCTCTGTTCCCGCCAAAGGCAGGTAAAAGTAAATAAAAAAGTTTTTTCGCTTTTCTTGAAAGGGTAGGGGGCGCGGGGAGAGAGGGCTGTTGCAAAACCTTGGAAAGGTGAGCAAACAGCCTTTATCTATTGTTTGAAAGAAGCCAAGCCACGCAGTCCGGCTTGAGAAAACGGAAGGCTCCCGAACGGAGAAGAACGGAGTTGAACGGAGTGAACGGAGATCATGTATGTGGAGAAGTATTCCGCCCGCCATTGTCTGCGCCGCAACTTCGCCGTGCATTACGCCGCGAACAACAGCGTGCAACATACCCAAACGCCAAACATCGCCGCAAACATCCGCGTGAGTTTGCGCGATGAGCGCAAAAAATATACCCAGTCGTCTATACACATCGCATTAAGTCGCCCTGAACCGATAGAAAAATCGGTGCAGGGCAGGTGCATCCGTCTTCGTTTCACTACGCCGTGACAAGGGGAGGAAGCCAGCCCAACGAGGCTGGCTGAGTATCTCGCAGCCCGTCGTACGGGCCGCATCGCACGGATGTGAGTGCCTGAGCAGCCAGAAAAGGCTGCTCAGGGGCGGCGGTGAGCCGCCCGGAGCCGAACGCAGGGAAGAGGCGGATGAAGCCGGGAGCAGAACGCGGCAGTAAAAAGAACCGAAGTCAAAATATCCAATCCTCCCCAAAAAAGGAATCGGCTATTGATTTTGGAACAAAATCAATAGCCAGAGGTGCATCCGTCTTCGTTGCACTACGCCGTGACAAGGGGGAAGCCAGCCCAACGAGGCTGGCAAGTATCCCGCAGCCCGTCGTACGGGCAAGAGGCAAGTAGCCTCTTAAACTCCCTCACCATACGATGCTGAAACAATAAGGTTTTGCAACAGCCCCCGCTTTCTTTCGCATCATCTCCCCATGTCGGGAACAAAGCTTTTTTTATTTGTTTCCGGAATGCTTTGCTGCTGATACGGGAAGATGGCGCGTAAACCAGACGCTCAACTTTGATTTTTTTTTGAATGACTTTCAAAATTACGCTTGAATTATAATATATCGGGTGCATATTATATAATATATAGATGTAAAGCCTTTTCATCTATGATGACAACAACAAAGGAGAGCCAAAAATGAAAGCCTCATACTATGTGAGTGAAGGCAAATTTGATATCAAAGATGTCAATGCCGTCGAACCCCAGGCAGATGAAGTTATGCTGCGTATGGCATATTGCGGAATTTGCGGAACTGATATGCATATTTTCCACGGAAAAATGGATAAACGGGTAAATCCTCCGCAGGTCATCGGACACGAAGCCTCTGCCGTTGTGGAAAAGGTCGGAAGCGCAGTTACCCGTTTTGCTCCCGGCGACCGTGTCGTTGTGCGTCCTCTCGACTGGTGCAGCAACTGCCCCGCCTGCGAAGCCGGACACTCTCATATCTGCATGAATTTGAAGTTTATGGGTATTGACAGCATCGGAGCTTTTCAGGAGTATTGGACCGTTAAAGAGCGCACTCTCTACAAGGTTCCTGCCAATCTCTCGCTCAAAGAAGCTGCTCTCATCGAGCCGGTCGCAGTCGCCTGCCATGATGTCCGTACTTCCGAGCTGAAGGCTGGAGAGTTTGCCCTCGTTATGGGCGGAGGCCCCATCGGTCTGCTTATCGCCATGGTTGCCAAGGCCGCCGGAGCGCGCGTCATGGTTTCCGAAATCAACCAGTACCGCCTCGACTTCGCTAAAAATTGCGGATTTGAAACTGTCAATCCCAAAGAGGAAGATATCGTCGCCAAAGTCAACGCCGCCACCAACGGAGCCGGTGCTGATGTGCTCTTTGAGGTAACTGCAAGCGTTCCTGCCGCTGAGATCATGACTGAACTCGTCCGCACCAAAGGACGTATCGTTGCGGTCGGTATTTACAGCCAGCCGGTTCCGGTCAATCTCCACAAGTTTTTCTGGAGAGAGCTGCGCCTCTTCGGAGCACGTCTCTACGAGGCAGAAGATTTCGATGCCGCTCTCGAAGTTGCGGCTTCCGGAAACATGCCGCTCGACAAGATCATCACCGGAGTTTATGACCTCGATGATATCGAAACCGCCTTCTCTGCCAACACCGGCAGCGCAACTGCACTCAAGACCCTTATCAAATGTGGAAATATAGAGGAGTAAGAAAATGATTCTGGATAAATTCAAACTTGATGGAAAGATCGCACTTGTTTCCGGATGCCGCCGCGGTATCGGTCGCGGTATCGCTGTCGGTCTCGCTGAGGCCGGTGCCGATATCATCGGAGTCAGCGCAAACCTCGAGGAAAACAGCGAAGTCGAGCAGGAAGTCAAGGCTCTCGGCCGCAAATTCTACCGCTACAACTGCGATTTCTCCGACCGTGAAGCCCTCTATGCTTTTATCGCTCAGGTGAAAAAAGATCATCCCGTTGTCGATATCCTCTTCAACAACGCCGGTCACATCCTGCGTAAACCCGCTGTCGAGCATCCCGATGAGTATTGGGACAAAATCATCGCTATCAACCTCGATGCCCAGTTCATCATGGCGCGCGAGTTCGGACGCGATATGGTCGAGCGCAGAAGCGGAAAAATCATCTTTACCTGCAGTCTGCTGACTTTCCAGGGCGGAGTCACCGTTCCCGGATACGCTGCCAGCAAAGCCGGTGTCGGAGAGCTGGTCATGGCTCTTTCCAACGAGTGGGCGAAGTTCGGCGTCAACGTCAACGGTATCGCTCCCGGATATATCGCCACCGACAATACTGCCGCTCTGCGCGCTGATGAAACCCGCAGCCGCCAGATCCTTGAGCGTATTCCTGCCGGACGCTGGGGAACTCCTGAGGACTTCAAGGGAGTTGCCGTTTTCCTTGCTTCTGCCGCAAGTGATTATGTTGACGGCTCGATCTACCTCGTTGACGGCGGATGGATGGGACGCTGACCATGACTTACAAAGATATTGTAAAACGCACTTGGCAGCTTGAAAAACAGATGACCAAACCCAACCATTATGCCAATGTGTTGGGTATGACCGCTGTTGCCAGATACGCGATGGCGTTTGACGACAGCGCGCTTCTTGCGGATCTCAAAGAGTATGTCACTCCGTACATCAACGGCGCATTCGACAATGCCGGAGGTGTTTTCGGCAAACGCTGTTACTGTATCGGCGGAAACGCAACCGCTTTCCTCTACAAGAGCGGTCTGCTCGATGAGGCTGAGGATATCTTGAGGAAATATGCTGAACTGCTCTATACTGAGCAGGAGCGTGATTTCGAGGGATATTTTCAGCATACACGCCGCACTCAGGTGAAACCGAATGTCAACGGCGCACTCTGGATCGATACCTGCTTCGGAGTCTGTCCCTTCCTGATGTGGCTCGGACAGGCTTTCGATGAGCCCAAGTACATCGCAGACGCCGTTCATCAGATGAAGGGACACCACCGTTTGCTCTTCAATTCCAAGTCCAAACTCTATCATCAGGCGATCAACTTCAACGAAGATCCGAAGCTGACTGCCTTCTGGGGCCGCGGAGAGGGATGGGGAGTTTACACCCTGACTGAACTGGTCTCTGACCTCGGAAAAGATCATCCTGATTATGAATTCTTCAAGCAGGCTTTGATCGACAACCTCGAGGGATGTCTCGCCGTTCAGGATGAGAACGGAATGTTCCATCAGGTTCTTGATATGCCCGAGAGTTTTGCTGAAAGTTCATCCACCTGTCTTATCATCTATGCGATGGCAAGAGCGGTCGAGATGGGATTGGTCGATAAGAAGACCTATCTCGATGCCTTCAACAAAGCGATCAACGGTCTCAAGCGTTATATCGCACTCGATGGCTCGATACACCATTGCTGCGTCGGATGCCTCTGTCCCGAACTCGGACGTCCTGAGGACTACGCGGCTTGGAGATACGAGGTCAACGATACTCACGCTTTCGGTCCGATCATTCTCGCGTTCGGACAGGCTGCAATGCTTGAAAAAGCAGGTCTCATTCCTGCCTTTGAAGCGTAAAAACAAAAATCTGCATCAACATTGATTTTGTTGATGCAGATTTTTTATACCGTAATTCAGTTTAAGGAAGAAAACATGAATAAGCATAATTTATCAATAACCACCCCCCACCGCAAATTCACTCTTATTGAGCTTCTGGTTGTTATAGCTATTATTGCAATACTTGCCTCAATTCTTATGCCTGCGCTTCAGTCTTCCCGCAACAGAGCCAAAGGCATGAGCTGTACAAACAATCTCAAATCCCTTGCTGCCGCTTCTGCTCAATACACGGCTGATAGTGATGACTGGATTCTTGCGACCATAGGTACAACCGGAAAATACTGGTTTGAAACTATTTCCGGTGTTGATATAAACGGCAACAAATATTCCAAAGGCTGGGGAATAGCTTATGCTGGAAATACCCAAACCAAAGGACAGATGATATGTCCGCTGGAGGGTACTGAATTTTCTTCCGACTCAACCAAAGGTTACAAATACACACACTATTCAAGCAATCCGTATCTTGGAATAAAAGGCAAAAGTTATACGGATAACAAATACAAGTCAAGAAAACTTTCCTCAGTATTTTATGCTTCAGAAACAGTAATGTTTATTGAGAATATCAGGCGAGATAATGCTGTGGTAAACTATCCTCAATTTGTGGCATTCCGTCATGGCGGAAGCGTTGATACAAGAATTTACTCATCCACTTCCGGAGCAATCTATCCCGATGACCGTACTGCTCCCGGAGCTATTGCGTTTATTGACGGCCACGTCGGCAAAAAGTGTTATGAAGAAATCATAAACAAACGCACTAATCGTGCAGGTCAAAGCGTTGATGCTCTGCAATATGGTTTTCACCATGAACAGGGTGTCTCTCTGGCTCTGTAAAAGGATTGTCATATAATGAATAAGACGCTTTTTTGCCTGTCTATGCTGTTGTTTTGCAGCAGTATATTTGCCATTGAAGCAGATTCGTCTGCGCTTGAACTGCTCAGAAAAGATCATCCGCGCATATTTATCACCAGCGATAATATTGAACAAATTCGCAAGCAGGCTTTGACAACTTCCAAAAAACAGTTTGAAAAGCTGAAAGCCCAGGTTGATAAATACAGAGTAAATCCCAAATGGAATTTCAATCCTGCGCGTTTTGTATATAATAAGAATGGCAAGAGTAATTTCAAGCGTCCTTATTTCATGCTTACTCAGGTCATGACTGTCGGTGGCAAACAGGCTCAAAATGCGGCATTTGTTTACCTTGTGACTCAGGATAAAAAATATTTGCTTAAAGCCAAAAATTATCTAAAATACTGTACTTCTCTTTATGAATGGGCTTTGGAAAAACAAATCCTTGTTGATTGGCAGAATAACCATTATGAAAGAAGTATCATTGCCTACGATTGGCTGTATAATGATTTGACTCCGGAGGAACGCAAACGTTTTGCCAACTCACTCCTGACTGTTGTCAGAGAAATTCAGCGCGACGGCAAAGCAACATTCAGAAGAAATTGCGGAGGCGTTGAAACCGGATATTATGGAACAGAGCGGCTGCTCTTCTATGCCGGTGCCGCTATTTACGGTGATGGAATAGATGACCAAGAGGCGGAAAAACAGCTTATACGCGGAATAAAAGGTTTCAATGAGATGCTTGCTCACCGCGAAAAAATATCTGCGGGAACAGGCGCGCTTGTTCATTACTGCGTAGCTTATACATTCCTTGAATATCCATTATCTTCATTGCGTTATTTCTTTGCGGTAAAATCTGCCTTCAATGTCAATGAAGCTGCCAGGTGGACACACATGAGAGATTTTCCGGTATTTGTTGCCCTGAATTGGCTTCCGGGCGAGAGATTTCCGCTTGAGTTCGGACTTGGTGATGCTCATCACATTGACAACGCAATGCCTGTTGATACTATGAATATGGTAATGCGCAGCATAGCTTCGCTTTATCCGGAAAGTGCAGGGCTGGCATTGGCTCTGTTCAACAAACTTCCTGCCAGAATAAAGAATAAGGGAGATGATTTTGTTGACTTCATCCTGCCTCCTGTAAGTGATATTGCTGCCGGTAAGATACAGGATGTTCCAAAATTCTCGTATATTTCCAGCATAGGAACAGCGTATTTCCGTTCTGGAAACACGAAAACAGATACCTATGCCTGCTTCAGAGCGGGAAACCCAACCCGCAATCACTCCCATTATGACCAAAACCACTTCACAATTTACAAACAGGGTTTTCAAGCCATTGATTCCGGAACACGCGGCAGAACCCAGAGTTTTCATTTGCCGTATTATTACGCACAAAGCGTTGCTCACAATACCGTTTTGATTGACATGCCAAACGAAGAGATTGGAAAACACTTTGGACCGGCTCATCACGGTTACAAATGTGAAGCTCCTTTTATGGATGGCGGGCAGTATAAAAAAGTTATAAATGCCAAAATAAAGACTTCCCATACAGCAGATTATTCAGCTGTACTTTGCGATGCAACCGAGGCGTACCGTCCGGAAAAATGCAAACTTGCAGAGCGTGAATTCATACATCTGCAAAAAGATGTTTTTCTGGTAGTTGACAAGGTAATATCAACCAATAGTTCCTACCGTAAACGCTGGCTGCTGCATACTCAGAATGAAATATCCGTCAACGGTAAAACTTATTCTGCTTCCGAAGGGAAGGGAAAGATATCAGGCACTCTGCTTTGGCCGAAAAATGCTCAAATAACCGTTATCGGCGGTAAAGGAAAAGAGTTTTGGACAGGAGGCAAAAACTGGGAGCTTCATCCCAAACATGATAAAAAGTATATAGGTAAGCTGCACGGCAACTGGAGAATTGAAATTACTCCGGACAAAGAGTCTGAATTTGATATGTTCATCAACCTTATTCAAGTTGCAAACAGCAACGGCTCTTTTGCCGATATCAAACCGGAAATCAAGAAATTGAATGGTAATATAATCATCACTTTTGAATACGCCAACAAAAATTGGCAGATTTCCGTATCAGAAAAATCAGGAGTCCAGAGTCAGATTGTGGTGAAAAAATGAAAAAATTTGAGCGATTTGAAATTCCCGGTCTTATGCCGCGTCCGGCCTGGTGGCTGGTTCATCCGGAAGAAATCATTGATTTCTGTAAAAAGGCAGGGGAGGGCAGGTGTACTGTGGAAGCATCAACTCCGCAGGGTTATCCTGTATTCCGTCTTGTATATAATGATTTCGTTTCTGTCGGCAATCGTGTTAACTGGATATCTGCAATCGGAACCCGTAATCCTGAACTGTTCAGCGATAATGATAAACAAACTGTTATGATTGCTGCAGGAATACACGGAAGTGAGATAGAGGGAGTAATTCTTGTGATGAATCTTATCTCTCTTCTTGAAACCGGCGTTGATTTAAGAGGGGAAAAACGCCCCGGACTGCTTGAGCTTGCATCTCATTACCGTCTGGTTCTTTTTCCTTGTGTCAACATGGACGGTCGTTCAATATCTCCCGATCATTGCATCGGAGCTGACATTGATGACTGTCGCAGGGCAGGCGGAGGCTGCTGGCTTGATGGCGCTCCAATAAAATGGCCTCAGATGAAAGAGCATTTTCCCTTGCCGTTGGACAAGGTAAGTTTTCCAGGAGGATATCCTAACAGCAACGGATATAACATACAGCTTGATGCCGCCCCCGGCAATATCAAAACCGAGGAGGCAAAAGCTATTTACAAGGCTGCAGAAGAGTTTAAGGTTGATTTTTTTCTTAACTTACACTCCCAACCCGGAAGTCCGGTATCGTTTATAACACAGCCTTCAGTATGCGGATATCCGTCACAAACGGCAATTACCAATGAACTGCGGGTTTTGTGCGCAAATTCTCTGTCAGCTCTTGGATATGAAAATATCTTTGAAAACAATCCGCTTGAGTTATCTGCCCGTATTGACATAAATAATGCAGTACAATTTTGTAGCGGAGCAGCAACTGCAACCTTTGAGTTCACCTCTGTTTATGCAGAAAGTTTTGACCGGATTGCAGATACCGGATATGTTATGCTGGAAACAATACTGGAATATGGATTAAAAAACAGATTTTGTGACCGCAAAAATTTTCTGTCAAATAATACGAAAACGTGTTTCTGAATTGATACGGATACTGTAAAGAAAAGAGGCTGCTGCGAAACATTAATTTTTGCAACAGCCCCGTTTGTTTGTTCTTAGTTGAATAGTTGTCAGTTGAATTATATCGCCTCAAACACAACTTTTATTTTGGTCTTTACGATCTCGCCGGGAGCGATGTATTTCAAGCCGCCCTCTTTCTCAAAAGCCTCTTTTCCGATGGGAGGACAGTTGGCGGGTTCCATTCCGAGCACATAATTTCCGCACCCCATCTGCTTCCATTCGATAAGGTACGGAAGCTCTGCAACGCGGCGCAGAACCGTGACTTTCAATCCGGCAGGCTTGTTGACTATCGCTATTCCAGCCATTCCTTCAGCGTCAACGCCCTGGTCTGAATGGAAATATACCTGTTCGGCAAATCCGAGCTGCGGTTCCTCCATGACGCTCCACTTGCCGATGCCTTCGGCTGCCCTCTCATTGCGGGGAACAACTTTATGCTCCGCTGCTTCGAGACGGCAGTTTTCATCGACCAGAGGCCAACCGAAATTCATGTGGTTCAGCATCATAAGAGGGGAGGGGGCAAATCCGCAGTTTTCCACGCTGTCTTCGATAACGATGCTGTTTTCTCCGCATACACTGGTGATTTTGCGGGTCAATACCAGGTTTTCAAAAAAGACTTTGGCGTGGGTTACTTTTCCGGAAACTGTGACTTCAAGATTGCCGTTGTCATTGTAATCGGCTGAGGAGTTGACCTCTCCAGCCGGAATGTGTGAAAGTCTGCCGTGGAGTCCCTCTCCGTTTTCCCCGGGACCGACATTGAGCAGTCCGCATCCCGTGAGCAGTCCTCCGCCCCAGCTGCGCAGCCACTCGTTGCCGTTTTCGTTGTAGAATGCCGGCTCAGCAGGTGCGCTTCCCGGGAGCCAGGCGAGCTGTCTGCCGTTGAAGAAGACCTCTCCGAGATCCATGCCGCGGTCGGGATAGACATTGAACATCAATCCTGAGCCGTTGTTGACTTCAAAAACTCTCATTCCGCGTCCGCGGTCATCATCGAGAACAAATCTGCGGATGCCTCCGAGCTGACGCTGGCTTCCGAGATAACGGCGCATGTTTTCTTTGCTGTTTGGCATGGAAGGAGCCTCCTTATTTTATCGTTACGATATCTTCAGTTTTGATTTTGGGAACGTGCAGAAGATCGTTGTCGTCAAGGTAATAGGCGACAGAGTCTCCCGCGTTTACATCATCGTAAACCGGAGACTCAGCAGGATATCCGACAGCAACGAGAAAGTGAAGATCGGTATCGTCTCCCAGAGAGAGTATCTTTTTTGCCTCTTCTTTGTTGAATGCTCCGATCCAGCAGCATCCGAGACCGTTGTCGGCAGCTGCGAGCAGCAGGTTCTGGATGGCTGCGGAGGCATCTACAACTGAACCTCCTTTGGCAGAGGTGACCGCAAAAAAGCTGCGGGGCGCATTCACTCCCCATACAGGAGAGCGGCGCGGAGTGATCAATCCGGCGTATCTTGTCACATCAAATATTTTGTGCGCTGTCTCATCGTTGTCGATTATTATATAGCGTATCGGCTGCTTGTTGCTGCCGCTCGGAGCAAAACGGGCGATATCCACCAGTTTCATGAGGTCGGCAACCGGAACTTTTTTGTCCTGATAAAAGCGGATGGTACGGCGGTACTTTGCAAGTTTTTCAAATTCCATTGTTTTCGTTCTTTCGGTTGGATATTGGCTTTTTAAATAATTGGCATTGTTCCAATTTTTGTGAAAGCGTTTTTGAATCGATGATAAACGCTATTTTGTTATACATTTAAATATAGCACATTGGTTATATTTTGTCAACATACACAAAACGCTTGTTTGCTTCGGCGGATGCATCCGTGAGGCAAGGTCGCGTTTTGCGGTGAGCATAGCAAGGGAGTGTACTTTTGTACATGACCGCCGCGGCGCAACTGCAAGGCGCGAGATTGACCACAGGGCGCCGCCGCCGGTCAGATCGTCTCACAACTTTTGAGACATTAACAAATAATTTCAACAACAAAAAAGGACGCCATAAGGCGTCCCTCTTTCTCATAACAAGACCGTGTCAGATCTCGACCGGCTTGGTCTTGGGCAGACCCTGAACTTTGTCTTCAGGAATACGACCCTCAGCGCGGAGAACGTCGAGACGCTCATAACGCTTCATGACATTGCGGATCTTGCGGATTTTTCCGCCGACGCGGAGACTGGGATGCTGTGACATGTTTACTATCCTTTATGTTCAAAAAATTATTTTGTTATACAATATATCTGTCGATTTCTTAATATACCTCATAAAACGGTATTGTCAAGCAAACTTTCTTATTTTTTGCGTATTTTTGAGCATATTTTTACAGATCGACATATATATCAATGAATTCAGTTTCAATATCGAAGTTTTTTGCCACAAGATCACATACCGCCTTCGGTCCTGTGGTCTCGCTGGAATAGTGTCCGAGGGAAATGATGGTTATGTTGTTTTCGAGGGCAGGGTGGTACATGATGTGTTCCATTTCGCCTGTGATTAGAAGTTCGGCTCCGCTGGAAACGGCGGCGTTCAGCGCATCCATTCCGCCTCCGCCGGAAACAACGACTGCTTTGCCGGGAACAAGGGTGCTGTTTCCGTAAATCACGGGAGCTTTGGGCAGCGCGGAAGCGTATCTATTTGCGATATCTTTCACGGTCAGGTTCTTCCGGTTGCTGCCGCAGAAACCGATATCAACTCCGGCATAACGGCAGGTTTTGGTCAACTCAGACAGTTCTGCTATATCGGCGAGCACACGGTTGTTTCCGAAGTGTTCGTTGGCATCCAGCGGAAGGTGGGCTCCGTAGAGGCTTACCGAATTTTTGAACAATGCGGAAAAACGCTTGGCGGTAATTCCGGTCCAGAGACGCGGTTCTCCTCCCCAGCTTATTCCGTGGTGAGTGAAAATAAAGTCGGCGTTCCGTGCGATAGCTGCGTCAAAGAGAGCCTGGCAGGCATCGACTCCGAACACGGCTTTGCGGATCTCCGGCTTGCCCTCTATCTGTAAACCGTTGTTGGAGTAGTCTCCTGAGTAATCATTCAGTTTAAGCTCTTGGTCCAGAAACTCGACCAGATTCTTCAATGTCGTCATTTTTATCTCCTTTATCTATTATTATTGAAAATATATCACCAAAAGATCAGATTTCAAGATTGAAAAGCTGTTTGATTGTGCTATCTTTAATATGAAACCACAAATGAGGAATTTTCAATATGAATAAAAGTATAGTGATACTGGGCGGAGGCGTTTCCGGAAAGGCCGTTGCCGCCCTTGCGGATAAGCTGGGTTACAGCAGCGTTATAATCAATGACAGCGATGCGGAAAGCCTTCCAGGTGCCGACATGGTGATCGCAAGCCCGGGAGTACACCCCTTGAAATCACATCTGTACCGTCAGGCGGTCTCCGAAAAACGCATCATGACTGGAGAGCTTGATTTCGGAGCTGCTCACCTTCCCAAAAACATCATCCAGCTGGCGGTCACCGGAACCAACGGAAAAACCACCACCACAGAGCTTGCCTGCCACCTGCTCAATACTCTGGGCATCAGGACTGCCGCCTGCGGAAACATCGGACTTCCCGTGTCTCAGGTTGCGGCGGATGCTCCGGAGGGATTGCAGGCGGTCGTTATCGAAGTGAGCAGTTTTCAGCTTGAACTTGCGGAAAATTTTGCTCCACATGCAGCCGTACTGCTCAATTTAAAGTCAGATCACGAAGAGCGTTATACCGGAGGTTTTGAAGAGTACTGCGCTGTCAAAAAACGCATCTTTGACCGTGTCGATCCCAAGCGCCGTTTTTACGGAGTAAACTCGTTTGACTCGCAGGGGAGGGCGGCCGTCCGCAACGGAAAACTCATGTATGACAACATTGTGCTCGTTGAAGATCTGAACGCGACTGCTTTTACCGCTCCGCACAATATCGAGAACCTCGCTGCTGCGACTGAACTTGTTTTGAGTGTGGTTGCTCCGGATAAACTTGATATCAAACTTTTTGAACAGGCGGTAAAGAGTTTTAAATTCGGAAGACACCGCATAGAATTTGTGGCGGAGAAAAACTCTGTCAAATATTATAATGACTCCAAGGCGACCAATCCATCTGCTGTGACTTGTGCTGTCAACGCACTTGCGGGGCAGGGCGGCAAGATCGTCCTCATGCTCGGAGGCTCTGACAAAGGAATGGATTTCAGCGAACTTGCGCTGCTCGAAAATCATCTGAGAGCTGTCGTTCTTTTCGGAGCGTCTGGTGAAACTATCGGAAAAGTGTTCTCAAATAAGGTGAGGAAAATATCCTCCGGAATGGATTTTGCCCGTGCAGTAAGCGATGCCCGCTCGGCAGCGGAGCAGGGGGATATCGTGTTGTTGTCTCCGGCTTGCGCAAGCTTCGATATGTTCAAAGGTTATGACCACCGCGGAAACTGTTTCTGCGAGCTCGTTGAACAGCTCTGAAGTCTGATTTACTGCTCTATTATCACCATAGCCACGGCGTAGTTTTCTTCGTGGCTTATGGAGACAAACACCCGTTTTCCGCCTATTTTACGGAGATATTCTGCGGCATTTCCGCTCAACTCAAGGGCAGGGGCTCCGGATTGGAGTTGTGTTACTGAGATATCGGTCAGCGAGCAGTTTTCACCTATTCCGCATCCGAGTGCCTTGGCGCACGCCTCTTTGGCAGCCCAGCGTCCGGCATAATACGCCATCGCGGCGCGTTTTCTTGTTTTGCCCTCGGCCTGCTCCTGCGGAGTGTAAACCCGGTCGAGAAAGGATCCCGCGTTGCGCCCGATGGCTTCGCTGATCCTTTTGATTTCTACGATATCTATACCCTGCCCAATAATCATTCTTTTGTTCCTGAGTGTTTTGTCTGTAAGATAAAATAGCACACCTGATCCTCTTCTTCAAGTCGCTGTTGTTTATATTGCATTTATTCCTTCGCTCTTCCTTCAAAGCAGAGACCTGAAAAAATTTTATTATCAACAACTCGATAAGTTACCAACAAGTTATTAACAACCCGCTTGGTGGTAAGTCTTAAATCTCTGAACATCAATTAGATAACTGTTGTGCCCTGCTCTATTTTTCCTGTATTCGATTTTACATAATATATATTATGCGACGTTAAATATTTAGAATAACACCCCCTTTTGACGGTATGCGGCACAATGTACGTAAAAATAAAACACGATGCCAGCGTCGCTTTAAAGTGCATTGCAGCGGATATGAACTTGCGGAATTTTATCGTGCGCAAAAGAAATTCTCCTGATGAAAAATAAAAGTTGCTGATGAAATACTAAAGAGGAAGCGGACGCGTCATGTTCAGCAATTCACGGGGAGGTGTGCCTGTTTACCTTCGGGGGCAGGTCACAGGATTGCGGAGTGCTTGCACTGTGCTCCATCAGGTGCAAGTTTGCTGTGTTTCCGGGCGGGCACGCATTCAGGCTTAGTTGTCCGTTATCTTCTTGGCTGGCACAAGACCCTTTGGGAAAATTTTGGTGTCTGGCTGTTGCTTTGATGACATCACCCTGCCCTTGCTGCCTGGTTTATCCCGCTGTGATTTTAAGCTCGGAACGCAAGTTTCCCCTGCCCTCTGTCTGTAAAAAAATCAAAAATATCCATATCGACGCTTGCAAAATAAAATCGATAATGCTACATTATGGTAACGTTGAGATATTTTATTTTGGCAGCATTTTGAATATGGCTACATTAAAGGCAATAGCAGAAAAGACAGGTTTGTCGATCAATACGGTAAGCCGGGCGATCCGCGGTGAGGGATATGTTTCCAAACGGGCTGCGGAGCTGGTCGCCAATGCGGTGAGAGAGCTCGATTACCGCCCCAATCAGGCGGCAAGAGAACTGCGGCTCAAGAGTTCGCGTGAAATCATTGTCGCCGCTGAGTCTTACGATTATCTCAACATCGAACGCATCGCCGGAGCTTGTGATTACGCTTCTCAACACGATTATAAGACTTCAGTCAGATTTTTTTCCGGAAAAGACCGCCAGCAGACCGATGACGTGTTTGCCGATATCTCAAGGCAGCGGCCCGCCGGAGTAGTTTTTGTGACTTCTACCGCTGAAGTTATCGAAAAAATCGCCTCCATGCGCTCGGAGTTTCCGTGTACCGCTGCGACTATGTACCCCGTAGATAACTGCGACTGTGTGTGCGTTGACCGTTTTTCCGGAGTTTACAACGCTATCCAGTATCTCTACCGCAAAGGTCGGCGGAAAATCGTCTTCGGAGAAACCTCCGGTGCAACAAACCGCAAAGAGGGATATTTGAGAGCTGTACGCGATCTGGGACTTCCGGAAATCATCATTCAGGCAACTTCCGCAAATCACGAGGAAATCAGGCAAAGCGGTATTGCCGCGGCAAGAACGATCGCTGAGATGAAGGACGTTCCGGACGCTATCCAGACTTCGGACTACCTCGCCTGCGGGCTGCTTTCGGAGTTTTCCCGCCTCGGAATCAGGGTTCCGGAAGATATCGCCGTCATCGGTTTTGACGACCGCGAGATCGCTGAAATGACTGACCCTCCCCTCACCACCCTCGCCCACCCCGGAGAAGAGGTCGGCGAGGCTTGCGCCAAAATGATAATCGACCGCATACAAAGCGGCTTTTGCAGCGACGCCCTGCCCCAATGTGTAAAAATTCCAATGAAACTTGTTATAAGAAGATCTGCATGATTCAAAAAAGGAGTATTGATCATGGACAAAAAACTCAACATCGCCATCGTCGGACTGGGAAACCGCGGTAAACACTGCTTCGGAAGTCTGCTCAAACAACGCTCCGACTGCCGCGTTGCCGCCCTCTGCGACACCAACCGCCACAGAGCTGAACTCGTTGCCAGAGATCACGATGATCCCGCTATCTACACCGATTTCGCCGAGATGCTCGACAAGGAGCAGCTTGACGGAGTTGTTATTACTACTCCTGATGAATTCCACGAACAATGCGCCGTTCTCGCTCTGCAGAAAAAGGTCAACGTCATCATCGACAAGCCCCTTGCCACCACCGTTTCCGGATGCAAAAACATCATGGCTGAAGTGGAAAAAAGCGGAAAGATCGCCATGATCGGATTCAATATGCGCCACAATCCCATTCTGCTTAAACTCAAAGAGATCATCGACAGCGGTATGCTCGGCAGAGTCATCATGATCGAAAACAGCGAATATTACAATGGCGGAAGAACCTACATGGCGCGCTGGAACGGCAAAAAATCTTCGAGCGGTGGTCTCTGGATCCACAAAGGCTGCCATGATTTTGATGTTTTCAACTGGCTGCTCGGATTCCCCAAGCCGCGCAAAGTCACCGCTTTTTCCGGAATGAGCGTCTTCAATCCGGACAACTATCCCTTTGAGATCGAAAATGAAATCGATCCCGGCCCCTCCTGCCGCGAGTGCTATTATTATAAGAACGGCAAGTGTCCGGACGCCGCAGTTTACAACGAAGATGAGTGGGGCAAGGAGGCTCAGGCTCTCGACGGATATGTGAAGGACTCCTGCATGTATCAGTCCGATATGAGCGTTCACGACAACGGAATCGCCATCGTCGAATACGAAAACGGAGTCCGCGCCAGCCACTCCGAGTGCTTCGTCACCGGCAAGAGCTACCGCAGCTACACTATCGTCGGAACAAAGGGTATCGCTTACACCAAAACTGACGATACCAAAATCACCATCAATACCCGCTACAAAAAAGAGACCATCACCTTTGAGATCACTCCGGTTGAAGGAGATCACGGCGGTGCCGATCCCGGTCTGGTTGACAGCTTTGTCAGAGCTATAAAAGGTGAAAAAGTCAAAACTGCGACTTTTGAAGAGGGAATGATGTCCACGGCTATCGGTCAGGCTGCGGAACTCTCCAAAGAAGAGGAACGCGTTGTATTCATCGACGAATTGCTGAACAAGTGAGGTGTTTTCATGGATAAGGTAAGATTCGGAATCATCGGTGCAGACTTCGATCTGCGTGCCAACATGGTGTTGGTCAACTATCCCAAAGATCGCGGAGAACTGGTCGCATTATGTGACCTCAATCCGGCGATGTTTGAGAAGTTCAAGGTGAAATATCCTGAAATGAGCGATGTGAGCTGCTATACCAGGCTCGATGAGTTTCTCAGCCGCAAGGATATGGATGCCGTTTTTATCATGGTGCGCGATAACTTCCATGAGGAGATCGCCGTGGCTGCGCTGGAAGCCGGCAAAGCCGTCTATCTCGAAAAACCCATGGCGATAACCGTCGAGGGATGCGACAGGATCCTTGAGACTGCGATGCGTACCGGAAGCAAACTCTTCCTCGGACACAATATGCGCTACTTCGACTCTGTGCTCAAGATGAAGGAAATCATCGACTCCGGCATCATCGGCAATATCCAATGCGTCTGGGTGCGCCACTTCGTCAACTACGGAAGCTGTTATTACCACCACTGGTGCGCCGAGCAGAAAAACTGCAATGGTCTGCTGCTCCAGAAGGGAGCACACGATATCGACATCATCCATTGGCTGACCGGAGCCTATTCCGAGCGCGTCGTCGGCATGGGACGTCTCTCGGTTTACAACCGCACGACCAACAGATTGAAGGAGGGTGAAGCTCCTGACCGCAAAAAAGCGTTTCGGGATGAAAACTGGCCTCCGCTTGAAATCGACAAACTCAATCCCAATATGGATGTCGAGGACCACAATATGCTGCTCATGCAGCTTTCAAACGGAATCCAGGCTTCTTATGAACACTGTATGTACGCCCCTGATTCCGAGCGCAACTACACCTTCATCGGAGACAAGGGAAGGGTCGAGAACATCGGAGATTGCGGAGATTGCGAGATCCACGTCTGGACCAGCCGCACCAAGCGGGCTACTCCTGATATCATTCACAAAATCAAGGCGCGCTCCGGAAGCCACGGCGGATCTGACGCTAAAATCGTTGAGGCTTTCTTCGACTATATCCAGTACAATAAGCGTCCCAACGTCTCTCCGATAGCCGCCCGATATGCGGTAGCCGCCGGAGTCATGGGACATATTTCCATGAGAAACGGAAATATTCCGCAGGATATTCCCGCCCTCCCCCCGGAAGTTCTCGAATACTTCTCGGAAAAATAAGCGGGAACAAAGCCGAAATAAAGGGGCTGTTGCAAAACCTCGAAAGAGGAGTGCAACAGCCTTTTTCTATTGTTTGAAAGAAGCCAAGCCACGCAGTCCGGCTTGAGAAAACGGAAGGCTCCCGAACGGAGAAGAACGGAGTTGAACGGAGTTTACGGAGTTTACGTATGTGGAGAAGTATGTTGCCCGCCATTGTATGTGTCGCACCTTTGCCGTGCATTACTCTGCAAACAACTGCGTGCGACATCCCCAAACGCCAAGCCGCACCGCTAACAACTGCGTGCGACATACCCAAACGTCAAACACCGCCGCAAACATCCGCGTGAGTTTGCGCGATGAGCGCAAAAAATATACACAGTCGTCTATACACATCGCATTAAGTCGCCCTGAACCGATAGAAAAATCGGTGCAGGGCAGGTGCAGGGCAGTCTGCCCTGCTCAGGGGGTTCAAAGGGGGGATGAAATCCACCCTTGCGCATCGC
>SUVY01000053.1 GCA_015061775.1 Lentisphaerota bacterium
AAAGTACTTCCGTTTTTCTTGAAAGTGAGAGGGGGGTGCGGGGGGAGAGCGAAAACTTCTTTTTCCGAAAAAAGAAGTTTTCGCTCTCCCCCCGCGTACAATCTCACCTTATCAGGCTATGCCGATAAGTTTGGCGGCGTTGAGGTAGGATACTTTATGGAGTTCTTCTTCGGTGAAGATCTCGAAGGTTTCGAGGAATTTCACGCAATCGGCGACGCTTGCGGATGAGCCGCAGAGGCAGCCTTTTTCGGGGTTATGGAATTTTCCGTTTTCCTCGAGGACTGCGTGGTTATTGAGCATATAATATTTTCCCGGCGGGAGTCCTGCCACGGGGGCGGCGTCGCTGGTGACGATGATTTTATCGGCACCTTTGATTTTCGCCATGCACCGGATGATTTCACCCGGGAGGTGGTGACCGTCGGTGATGAGCATAGCGGTAAGGTCGTCGCAGGCGAGACCGGCCCAGACGGGGTTATCGTGTCTGTTCATCATATTGGGGCATCCGTTGGCGAGGTGGGTCAGGGTTTTGGCTCCTGCGGCGGCGCACTTGCGGACGTCTTCGAACTTAGCGAGGTGGTGACCGAGGGAGACGACGACTCCCTTATCAGTGGCGCAGCGGGTGAAATCGGCGGCTCCGTTGAGTTCGGCTGCGATGGTGATCATCTTGACGTAGTTTCCGGTGCGCTCGAGCATATCGAGCAGCCACTCGGAGTCACAGTCGCGGACGAAGTCGGGGTTGTGGCATCCGACGGCGCCGGGCTGATTGGAGATGAAGGGACCTTCGAGGTGGACTCCGGGGATCTCGCGCATGAGGCCGTTTTTCTCGGCGGCGTTCCTGATGATGGCGATATTGCGCTCATAGAGCGGAAGATCGCTGGTAACGAGAGTGGGCAGGAAGATTTCGGTTCCGCTTTTGAATACGGCATCGGCGGCCTTCATGAAGCTGTCGTAATCGAGTTCGAGGGTGGAAAAATCCACTCCGACGAAACCGTTGACCTGCAAGTCGATGTATTTGCGTTCCATAACAGGAAACCCCTATACTCAGCGGTTTTCGAGCAGGGAAGCCGATGCCTCATCGAGGAAGGTGTGGCAGTCGGCGTGGGTGCGCAGGATGGAAGCGGGGCAGGTGTTGGTCAGCGGACCCTCGATAGCACCTTTGACCGCCTTGGCTTTGCGCTCGTCCGGAACGGTGTTGATGATGGCTTTGCTCTTGAGGATCTGCTTGACTCCCATGGAGATAGCCTGTTTGGGAACGTCATCGAAGGTCGGGAACCAGCCCTCTCCGAGCTGCTGTTTGCGGCAGGCTTCGTCGAGAGTGATGACAAGATAAGCCTTTTCGGTCTCGAAGTCGGCGGGGGGATCGTTGAAGGCGATGTGGCCGTTCTCACCGATTCCGATGAAGGCGACGTCGATGGGGAACTGGGCGATGCGTTTGCCGAGCTCTTCGCAGACTTTCTCGGGATCGGGATCGCTTCCGTTGACCGGAGTGAAGGACATCGGGGCGACAGGAAGCTGATTGATGAAACGCTCTCTCAGGTACTTACGGAATCCGGCGGGGTGATCCTCGGGCAGACCGATGTACTCGTCGAGGTGGAAGAAATTGACCTTGCTCCAGTCGATGTTTTTCTCATCCTTGAGGCAGCTGAGCATTTCAAACTGGCTGGCTCCGGTGGCGATGATGACGTTGGCAGTTCCCTTCTCGGCGAGGGCTTTGCGGATGTACTCTGCTCCGCAGGAAGCGGCGGCGGCTCCGAGGGCGTTTTTGTCGGGATAAATGTTGACTTTATTCATTTTTAACTCCTTGTTTTCACAAAACAGTAAGAACATTCTCACTTGGGGAGAATATACCACAGTTCCGGCAAAAAGTCAAGGAGTTACGAACGATATTTTCTCCTGAAAACTCCGGGAGTGATGCCGCAATGTTTTTTGAATACGTGGATAAAATAGGCGGTCGAGGAAAATCCGCTCTGCCTTGCCACGTCATCGATCATCATATCGCTCATGGTCAGGAGCTGTTTGGCAAGACCGAGTCTCCGGGATATCAGGTACTGCGCCGGAGTCTCTTTGAACTGCTCTCTCCACGATCTGAAGAAGCTCCTGAGCGACAGTCCGCGCTTTTCGGCGATGCTGCGGAAGTCGATCTCTTCGGTGAGGTGACACTCTATATACGAGGCGATATCCATGATGACGCGCGCCCTGCCCGAGATATCCTGACTGCACCTGTTCTGCAGCACAACAGAGGCGATGAGTTTCATGGCGGCAAGGTCGATGCGCTCAGCCGCTCCGGGAGCGTGGACGTGTTTTTCGTATGCCCGCAGCTCCTTTATGCACTGCTGTATCTCGGGGGTGAGGTCAAATTCAAAGCAGGGGCTTCCTCCGGTGATGCCGGCGGCGCCGAACCTTGCGAGCTCATCAGATGAATAGACGACGAATACCGCGCTGCGGGTGGCGTTGGCGCGGAAACGGTACGATACTCCGGGGAGCTTGATAAAGAGATGCGGAAAACGGTTGCGGTAAATCACTCCGTCCATCACATCTTCGGCGAACTCTTCCGCTCCCGATAAACGGAAACAGAACTCAAGTTCGGAGCGTTCCTCAAAGTTGTTGCGGGTTCCTGCGAGCGCGGTGCAATGTCCGAAGCGCGCCACCTGCGGAGCTAACGCGAGGCGGCGGGTTTCCGGAACATTGTATATAGAGAGATAACGGCTCTGTACGTTTTCTCTGTCGTCATCCATAAGACACCTTACCCCGCGCGCCTTGCGGAACCCTTTTTGAGCAGAGTCCGGCAGACCATCGCTCTGCGCTCGTCGCAGTCGTCCGGAGTCGTTTTCTCAGAGAGCATACAGCCGAGATGCCCCGGCTGGATGGCGAGCTGCATCTTGTTGATAAGCGGAATATCCACCGCATTGAAGAGTCCGAGATCGACTCCGAGCCTGAGGCAGGACAACAGATAAAACGCCTCATCCAGCGGAAGCGAATAGCCGTATTTCAAACAGCCGTAAGCGCGGCCCGCCTTATCGTAAACGAGAGTGCGTTTGGACTCCATGATCTTGCGGCGCGCCTCTTTTTCTCCCTCGATGATGCGGACTATCGCCTCGGAGAGTTCGGATATCGACTGCTCCTCGGATACTCCGAGCGTCCTCTGGTTGGATATCTGGAAGAGGTTTCCGTGGTTCTTTGTCCCCTCCCCTCTCAAGCCGCGGACGGCGAGATTGAGCTGCTTTATCCCTTCGAGCGTGGGAGAAATCAAACCGGTGATGACCAGCGCCGGAAGGTGGAGCATGACTGATGCCCGCAGACCGGTTCCGGTATTGCTGGGGCACGCGGTGAGAAATCCGAACTTCTCATCCCAGGCGTAGGAGAGATTTGCTCCGAGCTTATCGTCGGCGGAAGAGATTTTTTTCCAGAGTTTGCCGAGCTGGAACCCGGGCATGACCGCCTGTATCCGCAGCTGATCCTCCTCATTGACCATGACTGAGAGTCTTTCGTCTGAGGTGGTTATCAAAACTGCTCCGTCGGGCTTGCTGATGAACTCCCGGCTGGCGAGACGGCGCTCGAGCAGTATCTGCAAATCATTCGCTCCGAGGCTGCTCAGCGGAAAAAACATCGAGCTCTTCTCAGGGAAACACCTGCTTTTTGCCGCAGCTTCCATCACCAGAGCCGCAACTTCGCGCTTGAGAGCCGCCGAAGCGTTGCAGGGAAATGGATAGCCGCTCAGGTTGCGGGCGAGCCTGATACGGCTGGATATGGCGATACCGTCTCCCGGAACAGGAACATCCGAGAGAAATCCCGCCGGACGCGAGGCGAGCTGTAAAATGCTGTTCTTACTCATTCCGGAACTCTTCTTTCAATTTCAAAATACTGTCGCGCACTTTGGCGGCAGTTTCGTAATCCTCATCGGCGACGCACTCGGCGAGCTTCTTTTCGAGGACGCTCAAGGTGTATTCAAAAGACTCTCTCCGCGCGTGGGAGTTGTCATCGGAAGACTTTCCGACATGGGTGTCTCCGTCCTGGATGGCGTTGAAGGTCTGCTCGGCGATATCGCGGAAATGGGTGTAGCATGAGGGACAGCCGAACTTGCCGTTGTTTTTGCGGATATCAGAGAGTTTCCAGCTGCACACCGGACAGGGCTCAGCTGCGTCGTCCACGGAGCTGTTTTCCTCCGGAGCCTCAGCGGATTGGCTCTGTTGTTTCGCCTGCACAGCCTTGCCGAGCTCTAAAAACATCTGTGCAAGATCCATTCCTGCCGGACCGTTGCCGAACTCTTCGCTCTTTTTCGCGCACTCGGCACACAAATTGATGCTCGTCCACTTATTGTTGTGCATCTCTTTGATGTGGATGGTGGCTTCATTTTTTTTGCATATATCACACAGCATATTGTTATCTCCACGAAAAATATCAGTTACATATATTACTATACACCAAAAAGGCTGAAATACAACTTGCCTGCGGTTGCATTTTCGTGGTATTGCGCTATATTATCCTTATGATGATGAATTTTTAATACAGCAGGAACAATAATGAATATCTCAGCCGATAAAAAGCCCGCTTCCGTGAGCCGTTTTGTGCGTATCGGAGGCAGTTACCAGCCGATAATCAAAAGCAGCGCGGATTTCGGTCCGCTCCTCGAACTTGACGATGCCCTCTGGGAGGTGACCAGTCTTTCGACCTCGGCTCTCAGGACGGACAAACGCTTTCTGGACTTCCTCGACTCGGACAAAAATCAGCTTATCCGCACCGATGAAGTGCGTGCAGCATTGAAGTTCCTGCGCAGCGTGTTCACGGATCTGTCCGGAGTTGACAACGCCTCGGACGTCATTGAGCTCGCAAAACTCAACTGCGAAAATCCCGACGGTTCAGAGATCCACGCCGCCGCCCGTACCATGCTGCTCGCGCTGGGCAAGGCTGGAGCCGACAGCATAACGCTCTCAGAAATAATCAACGACGCCGACGTGAAAAAGTGCACCATGCGCAACGGAGACGGTGTCGTCGCAGCCTCTGAAGGAGACACCTCCGATGTGGCAGAGCTGATACGCCTCGCCACCCAGACCGTCGGAACCATCTGCGACCTCTCAGGAGAGTGCGGAATAAATGCCGCCAAACTCACCGAATTCATCGACCTCAAAACAAAATACCTCGCCTGGCTCGATGACGGAGCTCTGCGCGCAGAAGAGATAAACCCCTTCGGAGAAGCTACTTCAGATATCTACGCGCTCTTTTGTGAGCTCAAAGACCCGGTCGGACACTTCTATTTGTCCTCATCGGCTCTCTCATTCTTTGAAAACGACCCCGAGCGCATCGCCAAACGCGACATCACCGCCGATTTGAGATCCGCCGATGAGGTATCAAAACTGCTCTCCGGAACGGCGATCGCCGCTCCGGAAAAGGACGGAGTCCTCTCTCTGGATAAGCCGCTCAACCCGGCGTGGAAGGATAAATTCCTCAAACTGGTGACCTCAGAATTCTTTGCGCCATACCTCAGCGGCAGCCGGATCACCTGCGAAAACTGGATGAAGTTTTCCGCGCTCTTTTCCGCCCGCACGGCATACCTTGCCGCCGACCCCGGTTCGGCAAAGTTTGCCGGAGTGGATACCGGATTTCTCAAGCGGATCACTTCTGAAGAGAATGTCTCCATCCTCGAAAAGCTCATTCAGGACGATATCGAAGCCGGATGCGCGCTCGCCGGATGCAGCAAACTGCTCAAAGCGTGTATCTATCAGCGTTATATGCTTGAATTTCTCAACAACTTTGCCAACCTCACCGAGCTCTTTGACCTCAACAAGTTCAGTATGCTCCAGACCGGAACTCTGGTCATGGACGGACGGCACTTCACGCTTGCGGTTCCCGTCGCCAATATCGCCGAGCACAAAAAGATCGTCAAAAGCAGCAATATCTGCGTGGCGTATGTCGAAGTGGTGCACGGAAATCCCCCCGTCAAAACCATGCTCGCCGTGGCGATCACCAACGGCTCCATGCAGAACCTCTTTGTCGGCAAGCGCGGAATCTTCTACGCCGCCGATGGAAAAGTCTGCGATGCGCGGGTGACCGACTTTATCGAACAGCCGGTATCTATTCCGGACGCGCTCAAAAAGCCGTTTCTCAGTCTGGGAGAGTTCGTCGGCAAGCAGGTTGACAAGCTCGTATCCGTGCAGTCAGGCAACGTCCAGAAGGAGCTCGGAGCGAAACTCACAGGAGCCAAGACTCCCGCTCCGGCGGCGGGAAACAACGGAACCATGCTCCTGATGAGCGGAAGCATCGGTATCGCCGCCATCGGCAGCAGCGTGGCGTTCATCGCAAAATCCCTGCAGAACGTCTCTCTGCTCACCGTTCTCGGAGTCATCCTCGGCATCGTACTGGTTTTCGGAGGCCCCGGAGTCGTTATCGCACTGGTCAAACTCTGCAAACGCGATCTTGCCCGTTTTCTTGAAGCCGCAGGCTGCGCGCTCAACCACAAGATGCGTCTCACCTTCAAACTCGGACTCTTCTTCACCTTCACTCCGCTGCGTCCGGGGTCGGTCGAGGAGGAGATCTTTGACGGAAGGGTAAACAAAAAGACTCTCAGCAATCCCCTGAGCATATCGCTCGCCGTGATAACCGCGCTCATCTGCGGAGTTGCCGGATATTACATCGGCAAACAGGCATACAACTGGTACAACTCGAAACAGACCGTACAGGAGCGTCAGGTCAAAGTCGCCAAACCTGCCGCGGCTCCGGCAAAAGCTCCGGTCAGGAAATAAGCGGGGTGTTTCCGGCGCAGCTCCGGGAAAACGGAACTTTTCAATACCTCTCCGACAGGCTGTTGAGCCAGAGTACGTGCTCAATGTCTCCTTCGCGGATGTTGCGGATGCGGTGCTTGAGCAGACGGCGGACGGGAAAACGCTGCATATTTATCCTGTCAAGGTACTGGCGGCGGCGTTTGCGCAAATCAAGCTCGGAGCGGATATCTTTGAGCATCGAACTTATGTAACTTGCGTCAAGCTGGGTCGAGCCCGCGAAAAACGCGGCGGCTTTTTCGGCGACTCCGGTCTTTCGGGTATCGTTCAGGACGCGCGTCCGGTAGAACTTCTGCATATTGTTGCGGAAATCTTTATCTTTGCTCTTCTTCATAAGCTCACCGAACTCTTTATCCGCTCCCGGTTTCTTCGCGCTCTTGCCGGCTGATTTTTTTCCTGATATCTGCGGAGGAGCCTGTGAGCTCTCCGTCATATCGTAATTCGCTCCGCGGCTGATATCCTGTTCAAAGTGATAGCGCAGATCGGCGAGCCGCTTTCTCACCGGCCTCTCCTCACCCACCGACATCACGAACAGCCGGTCTGCGGCGCGGCGGCAGAGCAGCAGATAGTCCGGTCTTGCGGCAAGCTGCGGAAGCTCCTCAAGTTTGGCACGGATGATTTTGCCCGTCGGAACGCCCTCCGCATCGAGCTCAGGGAGCGTCATATTTTCCACCTCATCGAGGCATCCGAGCGTCAGCGCCTCAGGAGGGGCGATCATGTCGCTCCACATCTCCCTTCTGTACGCCGGGGAGATCATGGGATCGAATTTCGCCGGAAGCGTTCTGCGCGCCGCCGCATTGAATGACGCAGGTGTCACAGGTACATCTCCCGAGAGCATGGCGGCGAGCCGCGAGACCGCCCTTCCGCGCTCGAGGGTGAGCATGATGAGTTTGGCGTATTCAAGATAGTAGGGCTGCTCCTCGGCGGAGAGCTCTGAAAATTTGAGTTCGAGTATATCGGCAGGGTCTCCGAAACAGCCGTGGGAGCTCAGCATACCCAGCAGCGGAAAACTCTGCTGGTTGCGGATGAGTCTTGCGGACTCAAGCTGCCCCGCCACCACCTGAGTTATTCCGAGGACGAACCAGTCCGGAAGCTGCTGAACGGTCTCCTGCGACACTCCGCACTTTGCGCTGAGCAGTATCGCCGAGAGCTTGCGGCAGAAGGCGTGATCGACCAGCCAGTTGTCTCCGGGATTTATCTCGATTTTCCAGCGGCCTTTGCGCCGGGTGAGCGCGGGTTCTCCCGGAGGAGACATCTCGGAGCAGACTATTTCCACATCGTTTGTCCTGCCTGACGCCCGGAATTTGCTGTGGATATACCTCGTCAGACGGCGCAGGGCAAAATACTGTTCCATATCGGGATGGCTGATAAAATCAGCTCCTGAAAGCAAAACTGGAACAGCCAGCAAAAAAATCACTGTTATATTCTTCATTTTACCCTTGTTTTTTAGCCGTTGAGGATGTAGTTTATGCCGATGACATAAATATAGCACGCTTTTACACGGAAGACAAATAGATGTTTGAGAAAAAAGAGAACAGTGAAGTATTTTATCCCTCCGCTCTGACCATCGGAGCCAGCGACTCATCAGGAGGTTCCGGCATCCAGGCTGACCTGCGTACCTTCAACGCCTACGGTATCTACGGATGCTCCGTCCTGACCGCTGTCGTGGCGCAGAACCACTATTCCACCGACAAATTCATGCCCGTTCCCGGCGATGTTATCGCAAGCCAGATCGACATGGTGCTTCAGGAGATAGTTGTAAAATTCGTCAAAACAGGTTTTCTCTGCGGAGCTGAAAACCTCAAAGCCGTCGCCGATGCGGTGAAACGCCGCAAGCTTTTTCTTGTCTGCGATTCGGTTGTCCAGAACATGAACAAAGATGAACTCGGGGCACTCTGCAAAAACCTTCTTCCCGTTTCCAAGTGGACGGTGGTCACTGTTTCAGAGGCGGCAAGCCTGCTCGGGAAAAAAATCACAAACATCGATCTGATGAAGAGTGCTGCGCTGGAAATATTTGAAAAATACGGTTGTTCGGTCGTCGTCAAGGCTCCCTGGGATGTAAACAGCTCCGCCCGCACCTCGGCGGTCTGCGTCAAGGGAGAACTCTTCACGCTCAAAACTCCGGCGGTCGATATCGAGACCTCAAGCGAGATACACGGAGCAGAATGTACCTTTTCCGCCGCGCTCACCGCAGGCTTTGCGATGGGTCTGGATTGGAAAAATGCCCTCACCGATGCCGAAGCCTTCACCACGGGCTCGATGCGCGAAGCCGCCAGGATCGGATCGGATGTCTTTGCGATGTATCCTCCGACCGAGGACTGCCGCCATGAGATAAAAATCAGCTCCGGCAAAAAGAAGTGAGCAAGACCGTGAAAAAATTTCTGCTTCTTATCATCTGTCTGCTCTGTGCGGTTCCCTGCCTGAATTCCAATGAGTTCCGCGTCTCAAAGAACCGGGTCGCGGGCAGATCGTTCAACACCATCGCTTCCAACGCGGGATACCGCCGCATCGACGGAGCGAAACAGACCGTGTACCGCAAAGGAAAGAGCAGCTTCGTATTCAACACTCCGAGGCGGGAATTCTATTTCAACGGAATAAAATTCATGCCGGGATACGCTCCGGAAAAGAAGCTCGTGCGCCGCAGATGGTATTGGAGAAAAGAGAACGATATCGCCATCAGCAACAGCGACTGGTACTCCACGTTCAGGATACTGCTCAACCCGGCGAGCGTTCCGCGCCACAAAGTGCGCACCATCACCCTCGATGCCGGACACGGAGGCTCGGACACCGGAGCCATCGGCAAAATTTCGCGCGAAAAAAATATCACATTGCGGATCACCCGCCGCACCGCCGCCATCCTGAGAGCCTGCGGTTACAATGTATTGCTGACAAGATACCGCGACAACACGGTTCCGCTCAAATCGCGTGCCGCTATCCAGCGGAGCCATAAGAGCGACCTCTTTGTATCCATCCACGTCAACGCGACTGCGAACCGCTCGATCAGGGGAATAGAGACCTTCGCCCTCACTCCGGCAGACGCCCCCTCTTCCCACGGAAAAAGTGAGCTCAAACGCAATCCGGCAAACGTGCGGGACGCCAACAACTTTCTTCTGGCGTACAGTCTCCAGAGAGCTCTGCTCTCGAGAACCAGAGCCGCCGACCGCGGAGTAAAGAGAGCGCGCTTTGCCGTGCTCAAGGATATATCTGCTCCGGGAGCTCTGGTCGAGGTGGGTTTCATCAGCAATCCGGCTGAAGAGAGGCTGCTCAATTCGTCAGCTTACATCGAAAAAGTCAGCCGCGCCATCGCAGAAGGAATTTTGACCTATCACCGCACCGTAGCGCGTTCAAGGTAAGGAAATACGCGGTTGATATCTCCCGCGCCGAGCACGGCGAGCAGCAGCGGACAAGCGTCTCCGCATGGGAGTTCAAGTGCTTTCAAAGCGATCTCTTCCCAGGAGCCGGTGACCGCAAGTGCTCCGCAGCGCGCGGCGAGAGTCTCAGAGTTGACGCTTCCAGTCTCGCTCCATGCGGCAAAGACCGGAGCGATCAGCAGAGAGTCCGCCTTGGACAATTCGGTGACGAACCCCTCAAAAAACTTCTCCAGCCTCGCGTATCTGTGGGGCTGGAACAGCACGCGCAGATGGTGCTCAGGGTAGTTGTGCCGCAGCAGATTTATACTGTTTCTCACCTCAGTCGGGTGGTGGGCATAGTCCTCGATGACAATAAGCTCCGGAGTGACCACTCTTCTTGTCATGCGCCGCGCGATGCCGGGAAAACTCTTCACAGCTTCAACCGCCTCATCTTTTCCGCAGCCGAGAAGTTCACAACACTTCACAGCGATCCGGGCGTTAGCCGCCTCGTAGCCGAAGAAGCCCGCGAAAGTAAAGTCATCTGAAACACTTTTGAGGTACTCTGCCGAAGGGTGTCCGGCAAAAAACTCTGAGCTCTCAGGGAAATCATAGCTGATGATATTCCGGCAATGCGAGCCGAAGGTGCGGAAATTCTCTTTAAGCTTATCCTCACCTCCCACGCTCCACGCATGGTCGGGGTCGTAATTGGGAACAACTCCGCACCAGGGATGAAGAAGTGTGTGGGTTCCGTCGGATTCGTCGGCCTCGGTGACAAAGATATCTCCGTTTCCGGAAGAGTAGCTGTCAAAGCCGTTGAAATCGGCTCCTATCATATACCCCGGAGCGCGGTTGCAGACGGTCAGGATATAACTTATCATCGCAGTAATGGAGCTCTTTCCGTGAGCTCCTGAGACGGCGACGACGCGTTTATAGTCGAGGGAAAATTCAGCGAGTGCGCTTCCACGGTTGATACATTTTATTCCGAGCTTGCGCGCCTTGACCATCTCGGGGTTGTCAGCGGGAACTGCCGACGAGTAGATGACCAGCTCGCAATCGTCCGGAAGATTATCCGCCGCGTGCCCCGCATGGAACACCGCTCCGAGCTTTTGCAGCGCGCGGGTCTTGCCGTTTTCTTCGCGGTCGCTTGCGGTGATGACTCTGCCTGAAAGCGCACAGAGCGAGGCGAGCGGAGCCATTCCTGCTCCGCCTGCTCCGATAAAGTGAAGCCGCCGGGGTAACGCCATTTGCGCCCCCTCACGCCTGGAACTGGGTCGCATGGAGACGGCTGTAAATGCCTCCGGCAGCGATCAGTTCGTCATGGGTTCCGCGCTCGGCGATGCGTCCGTCCTTCATGACCAGAATGAGGTCGGCGTGGCGGATGGTGCTGAGCCGGTGGGCGATGGCAAACACGGTGCGGTTGCTCATCACATGGTCGAGAGCCTCCTGCACCAGACGCTCGGTCACGGTGTCGAGTGCGCTCGTAGCCTCATCGAGGATGAGGATGGGAGGATTGCGGAGTATGGCACGCGCGATAGCGACGCGCTGTTTTTCGCCTCCGGAGAGTTTGAAGCCCTTCTCTCCGACCACGGTGTCGTAGCCTTCGGAGTGGCGTCCTGAGACGATAAATTCATGGGCATTGGCGAGCTTGGCCGCTTCGACGATCTGCTCGTGGGTTACGTCACCGTTTCCGTAAGCGATATTTGAAGCGATGCTCTCGTTGAAGAGGATGGGCTCCTGGGTGACGACTCCGATATTTTTACGCAGGGAGTCGATGGTGAGATCTCTCACGTCCACGCCGTCGATTTTGACGCTTCCCGCCTTGACATCATAGAAGCGGGCGATGAGGTTGGCGATGGTGCTTTTTCCGGAGCCGGTCTCGCCGACGACGGCGACCATGCTGCCGCGTTTGATCTCGAAGCTGACTCCGTCGAGCACGGTGCGGTCTCCGTAATTGAAGTGGACGTCCTCGATTTTGATTGACTCTTTTATTCCGTCAAGCGCAACGGCATCGCTCTTCTCAGGAAGCGAAGTGTTGGTATCTATCAAATCAAAGTAACGGTCAGCCGCCGCCATCGACCTCTGGATGAGGGTTATCACTTTGGATATCGACTTGATCGGCTTGTAGGCGAGGAACGCCGGAGCAAGCAGCGCGGCAAGCTGGGTGATGGTGACACCCTGACTGAACGAGATGATGAGAAAGATCAGCGTAGCGGTGACGACCAGAAACTCCATCAGAGGAGTGATGAGCATTTCGAGCTGCATCGCCTTGAGCACCTGACGCAGATAACGGTTGTTGGATACTCCGAACCGCTCCTCCTCGTACTTTTCGGAGTGAGTGGCGATGACCACCCTGATTCCGGAAAACGCTTCGTGCATACAGCTGAATACATCGGCGATGCGGGCAAAGCTCTTCTTGTAAACTTTTTTGATGCGCCGCGCCATGAAGTGCAGCGGAAGCACCATGATCGGAGTTCCGACAAGCAGCACGAAGGCGAGCGTATAACTGTTGTATTCGTGGCAGGCGACCACGATAGCCACCGCGCAGGTGAAGATCTGTATCGGAGCACTGGTCAAATCTTCGACCACGTGGCTGATGCAGGTTTCGAGCGAAGAGGTATCGTTGGTACAGCGGCTGATGAGGTGCCCGACGTCATTTTTTCCGTAGAAGCTCAATGACTGGTTGAGCAGATGACCGAAAATTTCCTGACGCATATCGGCGACAGCCTTCATTCCGACGCGGCGGGTGCAGTAGCCGTTGATGTAGTGGGCGAGTGCCTTGACCAGCCATGCTCCGACAAAGACTGTGGTGTAGATGATGAATATCTGCCACGCCATCCTTCCGTCCGGAGTCACCGCCTCAAAGCTGCATTTGACCGGCCAATCGACATGGACAGTCCTGCCTTCGATGCGGCAGGGAAGGCTGAAAGAGTTGATGGTGCTCTCAGCCTGTTTGAGCAGACGGTCAAGTTTGGGGTCGCTCCCGGTTTTGGGTTCGAGTATCTCCTCGACCGCCTTGCGCTGCTGCTCGGCAGAGAGCTTCTTATTGCTCAACGCCTGAACGATGGCGTCGGCGTTGCGGGAGGTTTTGTTTTCGCTTTTGGAGACGGCGGAGTTGCCCGGATCGACAACTCCGACCAGACGGGGGATCATGCTGATACTGACAAAGAGGGAGCCTCCGACCAGCAGGCCGGCAATGATGCCTACGGTCAGACACTTCCAATACGGCCGCGCATACCCCAGCAGCCGCAGAAGGCTTCTGGTGTTGAGCGGAGCGATATCCTCTTTGTGATGCCCCATCGTGAAAAATTCCGCTTACTTGTAGAACTTGGCGATGGTCTCGACGACGTACTCGCGCTCGGCAGCGGTGCACTCTCCGAAGATCGGAAGGGCGAGGACTTCACCGGTCGCCTCTTCGCAGACGGGGTAGTCTCCGACTTTACCGCCGAGGGACTTGAAGCACTCCTGCAGGTGCAGAGAGAGCGGATAGTAGATGGCGCAACCGATGTTGTTGTCGGCGAGGAACTGTTTGAGAGCATCGCGTTTTCCGTCCTTGACGCGGATGCAGTACTGGTTGTAGATGTGGCGGACATCGTAATTTGCCTTCTGCGGAAGCACGATCCTGTCTTCGAGACCTGCCGCGGCAAAGAGTTCGGCATAGTGAGCCGCATTTGCCTGACGGGCAGCGCTCCAGGAGTCGAGGTGCTTGAGTTTGATCTCAAGGATGCGCGCCTGCAGAGCATCGATACGGAAGTTGCCTCCGACGTACTCGTGGATATAGGTTTTGCTCTGACCGTGGTTGCGGTAGATCTTGAGCAGAGCTTCGAGCTCCTTGCTGTCGCAGGTGACGGCTCCGCCGTCTCCGAAGCATCCGAGGTTCTTGCTCGGGAAGAAGCTGAACGCGCCGTAGCGTCCGATCGAACCGGCACGGCGTCCCTTGTACTCGGCGCCGATAGCCTGACAGGCATCTTCGAGGACGAAGAGGTTGTGCTCTTTGGCGAGCTCCATGATGGGGTCCATGTCGGCGCACTGTCCGAAGAGGTGGACGGGAATGATCGCCTTGGTGCGCGGAGTGATCTTCCTGGCGATCTCAGCCGGATCGATGTTGAAGGTCACAGGATCGATATCAGCAAAGACCGGAGTAGCTCCGACGCGGACGATAGCTCCGACGGTGGCGAAGAAGGTGAACGGAGTGGTGATGACTTCATCTCCTGCACCGATACCCTCAGCCATGAGAGCGATGATAAGAGCGTCTGAACCGCTGGTGACTCCGACAGCACCTTCGCTGCGGCAGTAGGCGGCAAGATCTTTCTCAAAAGACTCGACGGCGGGGCCGAGAATGAAACGCTGGGAGTCACAAATCTCGGTGACTGCGTTGATGATTTCCTCTTTCAGGGGCGCGTACTGAGCGCGAAGGTCGAGCAACGGAACCTGCATAAGCCTGTATTCTCCTCATTACGGGATATGAATTGTTTCCGGCAGAGTATGCCATATCCCTGAGCATACGCCGGATATATAAATAATTTTATATAATATAGCACACATTATGTATTTGTCACGCCCCTATTGAAAAAAAACGCACTTTTTATTTGTGCGGGAACAAACTCCTGGTTAATGTCTCAAATGTTGTGAAGAAAAATGACCGGCGGTCCACCGAGGAAAACAAGCGTGTGGCGTATATTGACAAAATATAACGAATGTGCTATATTTAAGCACATATCAAATAACGTTTGTCATCAATTTAAAAAAGTTTTTCACAAAAATTTGGACAATACCAACTCCTGAGATATCCGGCGCGAAAGCTCCGCAGGCGCGGGCAAAAATCTTCTGATATATCCTCTTTTGCGCTTGCCAAAAGCGGGTTGAAGTATTATAGTAAATGCGTGGAAAATCAGTATCTAAACATAAGGACCCAACAGCTATGCCATCCGACTTCGTGCACCTTCATCTGCACACCCATTACAGTATGCTCGACGGAGCCTGTACCCCAAAAGGACTCGTAAAACTCATCCAGGAAAATGACATGATCGGATGCGCCATCACCGACCACGGCTACGTCGGCGGCGCGGAGGATTTTCATAAAACCCTGCATGACGCAGATCTCCGTCCGATAGTCGGATGCGAGATGTATATGGCCTCCGGAAGCCGCTTCGACAAAGACCCCATGCAGGAGCACCCCAAGGGCTACCACCTCGTACTGCTCTGCGAGAACAACACCGGATACAAGAGCCTCTGCAAACTTATTTCGGAAGCATACCGCAACGGAATATACTACAAGCCGCGCATCGATATGGAGCTGCTGAGAGAGTATCACGAGGGTCTCATCGCCCTCTCCGCCTGTATCGCAGGAGAGGTTCCGAGAAAGCTGCTCGACCACGATATGAAGACCGCCGAGAAAGCCCTCGACCAGTACCTTGAGATATTCGGTCCGGAAAATTATTTCCTCGAGATCATGGACCACGGAATCCCCGAAGAGCGGATTGTCAACCGCCAGCTCATCGAGCTTGCAAAAAAACGCAATCTGAAACTGGTGGCGACCAACGACGTCCACTACCACAGAAGAGAGGATGCCGCCGCCCACGAAGTCATGCTCTGCATCCAGACCGGAGCAAAACTCAATGAGCCGCACATGCAGTTCAACGCTCCGGAATACTACTTCAAAAGCGAAGCCGAGATGCGCCAGCTCTTTTCGGAGATCCCCGAAGCGATCACCAACACCCGCATGATCGCCGAACGGTGCGAGATGTCTTTCGACTACGGAGCGAACCATTACCCGGTGTTTTATCTTCCGGACGGCTCGACTCCGGACGAAAACACTCTGCGCGAGATCTGTCTCGACAATATTCCCATGCGCTACGACTTCGACCCCCGCAAACCTGAGCTCTCAAAAGAGGAGCAGGAGGTCATCGACCGCATGGATTATGAGCTGAGCGTCATCGAACGCACCGGATTTTGCAGTTACTTTATGGTGGTCTCCGACTTTATCCGCCACGGAAAAAATCAGGGTGTCCCCGTGGGCCCCGGACGCGGTTCCGGAGCAGGAAGTCTCGTCGCCTACCTCATGCTCATCACCGACATCGACCCTCTGCGTTACGGACTGCTTTTTGAGCGATTCCTCAACCCTGAGCGCGTGAGCCCTCCGGACTTCGATATCGACTTCTGCGAAAAAAGGCGCGGAGAGGTCATCGAATACGTCCGCCAGAAGTACGGTTTCGACAACGTCGCCCAGATATGCACCTACGGACAGCTCAAAGCAAAAGCGGTGGTCAAAGACGTCGCCCGCGTCATGGGATTCGACTTCGACCGCGGAAACGCTTTGACCAAAATGATTCCGGACGAACTCAAAATGACCGTTGAAAAGGCTATTTCCCAGTCTCAGGAGCTCGCCGATCTCATCGACAGCGATGAGGACGTCAAACGCGTATTCGACTTCGCCAAGATCCTCGAGGGCCTCAACCGCCAGACCGGAGTCCACGCCGCCGGAGTCATCATCGGAGACCAGAGACTCGACAACCTCGTTCCGCTGTCGCGCAGCGCGACCGGCGATATGGTCGTGCAGTACCCCAAAGAGCCGTGCGAAAACCTCGGTCTGCTCAAGATGGACTTCCTCGGACTGCGCACGCTCACCATCATCCGCAACGCGCTGGATATGGTCAAGGAGCAGCACGGAGTCGATATCAATATGTCAAAACTTCCGCTCGACGACGCCAAGACTTATGAGATGCTCCAGAAGGGAGATACGGTAGCCGTGTTCCAGCTTGAGTCCGGAGGTATGCAGAACCTCTGCCGCAGCCTCGGAGTCGAGACCATCGAGCACATCATCGCTCTCGTCGCCCTCTACCGTCCCGGCCCGATGCAGTTTATTCCGCAGTACATCGCCCGAAAGAAGGGCGAGGAGGAGACCATCTACGACCACCCCAAGATGGAACCCTATCTCAAAGAGACCTACGGAATCATGATCTATCAGGAGCAGATCATGCAGGTCGTGCAGGCCCTCGCAGGTTACAGCCTCGGCGGAGCCGATATCCTGCGCCGCGCCATCGGTAAGAAAAAAGAGTACGTCATGAAAGAGCAGCACGAAGTCTTTGTCAAAGGCTGTGCTGAACACAACAATATATCCGCGGAACTCGCCGAAGTCATCTGGGAAAAAATCAAATTGTTCGCAGGTTACGGATTCAACAAATCGCACTCTGCAGCTTACGGAGTAGTCACCTATCAGACCGCCTACCTCAAGGCTAACTACCCCGTTGAGTTCATGGCTGCGGTGATGACCAGCGAAATCGAAAACGCCGAGAAACTCTCGTTCCTGATATCGGAGTGCCGCAGCATGGGCATCACTATCCTGCCTCCGGACATCAACACTTCCGGAATCAACTTCTCGGTCGATAAGGGACGCATCCGCTTCGGTCTCGGTGCGATCAAAGGCTGCGGAGAAGCCGCGGCATCGAAGATCATCGCCAGCAGAAAGGCGGACGGCAAGTTCACGAGCTTCCTCGACTTCTGCGAACGCTGCGGAAGCGATGTCAACTCCCGAATGCTCGAATACATGACCCGTGCCGGAGCCCTCGATGCTCTGGGACTTCGCCGCAGCCAGATACTCGCCATCGCCGAGCCGATGATCGCCTTCGCCACCCAGCGGGCAAAAGAGAAAGCCCAGGGTCAGGGAAGTTTGTTCGATATGCTCGGAGGAGCTGAGTCCGAGGACGTCGGAGACGCAGGTTCCGTTCCTATCCCCGACATTCCTGAGTTCGACTGGGAGGAGATATTGAGCAACGAAAAAGAGCTGCTCGGCTTCTATGTATCCGGACACCCCCTCGACCGTTACGCCGGAGTCATCAAGACGTTTGCCCGTCCGATACGCACGCTCGAAGAGCTCTCAGACAACTCCTGCGTCCGGCTCGCAGGAATGGTCGGCAGTTTCACCAAGAAGTTCGGAAAAGCCAGCGGAAAACCCTTCGGAGTCCTCCAGCTCGAAGACCTCGACTCCACCTGCGAGTGCATGGCATACGAACGCGCTCTGAAAAACCTCGCCGAAAGTAAGGTGAAAACCGAGCCCGGAACTCCGATATTGATCGAGGCGACCGTCAGCCGCAAGGATGAGGCTGAGAAACCGCGCATAATGATCGACAGATTTTACAGTCTGGAAGACGCTCCGGCGCACTTCAGCGAAGAGTTCTATCTGCATCTGCGTTCCGGAAAATACAGCCGCAAAGATCTGGAAACACTCACCGGATTGTTCAGTGCGTCTCCGGGAAAAACCAAGCTGATGATCTGTCTGGTCAAAGAGGATGACAGCGTCGTATTCATCGAGAGCCACATGGGAGGAATAACTGTCACATCCGAGATCATCGGGCGCATCGAAGCCCTCTTCGGAAAGGACAGTTACCGGATCAAACCCGCTCCTGACCGCAAGCCTTTCGTCAGGAAGTGGACTCCAAAACCGTCTGAGCAGGAGCAGGCAAAATCCGGAAATTGATGTAATTTGGCGTAAATTCAGGGGGTTATAGCGAAAAAATGCAAAAAAAATGCAATTTTTTTCAAAATACCCCTTGCATAATTGCAAAAGAGCTGATATACTTAATCCAGACGTAAAAAGAGAGTCTTACTCTCATAAACAAAAGGAGTTTAAAATGGACCACAAATTCTACGATGTCAAAGAGAAAAAAGCCGTGACCGCAGCGATCACCGAGTTTGTCACCTACGGAAAAGACGGACGTACCCGTTATGCTTTCCGCGGCAAGACTGCCGACGGCCGCAACCTGACCGCTTTCGTCAGCAAAGAGAAATGGGAAGCCGCCCAGAAGTAAGCTCATCACAGCTTGACAAAAACAACCGGAACGAACCAAAAGTTTGTCCCGGTTTTTTTGTTGCCTGAAAGGTACTGGGGGGCGGGGCGCGCCACTCTACGCGCCATGCCGAGCCACGCAAGGTCGGCGCGAGAAAGACCACCCGCCTTTACTAGGAATACTAAGAATACTAAGAATACTAGGAATACTATGGTTTTTCGGGGTGGTGAAGTATGTCGCACGCAGTTGCTTACACCTGAACCGGTACGGAAAAGAATGCCGCGAACACTAAGAGTTCTTGCAAACAACTGTTATAGAGAATAGTATTCCTAGTATTCCTAGTATTCCTAGTATTCCTAGAACACACCGCGTTTATTCAACAGCACAAACACTCCGCGTGCCACATCGAGAGGTTTGTCCCGACCCGCGAGCCAAGGTGGGGCGTCTGCTGACCGCCCGCGTGCAACATACCCCGGGGCAACCGCAAACAACCGCGTGCGGCATACCCCAAACGCCAAGCCGCGCCGCAAACAACCGCGTGCAACATACCCGAGGCGACCGCAAACAACCGCGTGCAACATACCCCAAACGCCAAGCTGCGCCGCAAACAAACGCGTGCAACATACCCCGGGGCGAGCAACGCGAGCCCCCAAAGTACCCCGCTTTTTTTGAAAGTGGGAGAGGGGTGCGGGGAGAGGGCGAAAACTTTTTTTCTCGGGAAAAAAAGTTTTCGCCCTTTCCCCGCGTACATCGCGT
>SUVY01000054.1 GCA_015061775.1 Lentisphaerota bacterium
GATAACATTTTGCTTTTCCGCCTTTGGTTGCCTTGAAGAGCAAAATGTTATCGCCTTTGGTGAGGCGGGAGGTGAGAATACGGGGATTGACTTGCATTTCAGTTACCCCTGTAAAATTAACAACTTTGCTAATCGGAGCTTTGACTCTGATGATGTATGCCTGACGGGCACGCACTTTGTACGTGGTTTTCGATATTCCGTCATTACACGTTTCAAGCGGGCGGAATTTTCTGCCGTTATCAGTTGAAATCTCTATCGGGGCAAAAGTTCCGTCAGCAAGTTTTGCACTGTATTGAGCATAAACTATTGGATAACAGGAGTTGACCATATAGTGGAAACTGTTTTCTTTGCCAGCCTTGAACGCCGGATTTTTCAAAGATGGCTTTCCGTTGAATACCAGAAAAGCGTTAGCATAGTGGGGAAAGAAACGATCAATTCGGTAAATTTTTCGTTTTACATGTTTTGAAAAGGATGCTGTTTCTTTTGAATAATCTATTGCATAAGGACGTTCGGAAAAATCTCGTCCTGCCTGCAAATCATTGACCTGACCGTCGTTGCTGAAGTAAACCCTGAATTTTTCGCCGGGATTGAGTGTCATTGCAACTTTCGCCTGATACGATGGCATTTGCGCCTTGTGGTTCCAACGGTTGCTGAGGCGGACAAAATGGTCGCCACTGCCTATGAAGTTATCATCATGACCGCGCATACGCAGAAACATTCCGGGTTCAAGTTCTGCTTCGTGCAGACTTGCGGCAGACTCGTTGTCGAAACTGGTAAAGAATTTCTGTGCAGAAAGATCGTAAAGGTGGTTTTTACCCTCAAAAAACACCTGTTCAAAACTGTGGCCATATCCAGATGTTTGAGCTGCAGGACAAAGTCCTGCGGTTGCGAACAAATTGGCTGCAAGATTATTGAGAGGACCGCATTCAAATCCGCAATATCCGTTGAGCATCATCAGAGCCTTGTATTCGACATTTTCTGCCTCATTACTGCCGGGAGTAAATGTCGCCTGATGGTTCATAAAGTAGTCGCTGGCAGAAAGCAGAAACTGAAAAATTTTATTCACCTTTCCGCGGGGAGTAAGTCCAGCCATTCCAAGGCTGTCGGCAAGATCGCCAAAACTGCGTGGATCTATTTCCCCTTTTTTGAGCAGAAATGGATGCAGCATAGGCTTATCTGTATTGTTGGAGATTTCAACAAAATCCATGACCACATCGCTGGTGATTTTGACATTGCGGCTCTCTCCCGGACTCATTTTCAGGTTGATTCGCTCTGTCGCGCGAGCTGTTTTGAACTCTTTTGCCGATGGAGTACGGGGATAATTAAGCGGATCAAGCACTACCCGTGGATCACTGTCAGGTTGGATTTCGGCTGTAATGTACTGGATTGTTTTGTTTCCGATCCGCAATTCCGGTGAAATACGGCTTTTCAGAGAACGTATCGAACCTTCTACTCTGCCGACTCCAAAAAGAGTTGTTCCATCAAAACTGCGGTCAAAGTTGAAGAGTACATTTGTGTGTTTATCTGCCTGTGGCTGTTTATTTGGAGTAAAGTTTTCATTATAACGGGGGATGTTTGATACGCGCAGCGCATCGATTTTTCCGACATAGTTCGGGGTGCGTCGGGGAACAACAGTATTTCCGCGGGCGGCATCAGTGATATTGCCGATGGTAAACTGGCTGGCGTGGCAGTCATTCGGCCATTTTTCTTTGGATATATTAATTGGTTTGATCGCACATTTTTTTGAAAACGCAAGTTTGCCGTTGACATAAAACTGAATACCTTTTTGGTAACTCCATTGAACCGCAATATGATTCCATGCTTTTTTGGTGATTTTTGCTTTGCCGGCAGCCTTGTGGAATTTTTTATCTGCATCCTGAATTACGATTTCAGCATTTTGCTTTTGGGGATTGTAACAGAAAGTAAAAAGACTGCGTCGTCCATGAGGACCAAAGTGTTTCGGAGTGCGTATCTGACGGCTTTTAGCATCAAAAAGCACAATTCTTTTATTGACATTGGTGTCCCACTCCGGATAGATGAATGCTTCTACAGTTCCGTCTCCTGTTGGGAAATAAAACTCTGACTCATTTCTGATTTCAACTGTTGCACCGCCCCACATCGCGACAGATCTTGTCGGTATGAAAAGATTGCGTTTGTTGTTGAGAACAAGAGAAGTGTCATCTTTTTTTCCAGTCACGCCAGTACCGAAGAATATATCGTTGTATTTGGGAAATGGCAGAGTTTCTGCGCTGCGCAGCACAAGGCGGGTAACTTCAAGATGAGGTGTCACATCGTCAGGATTTTTCAACGGCAGACCGTGATTATCGAATTTGCTTCCGCTTGAATACAAGGAAAATGTGATGCGGATTTTCTTTGCCTCAGGATGGATAAAACCGGATTTGCGGTAAGCAGTACGCACTCCGACCGGACACATCTGACTTATCCAGCGATGTTGAACAACCTGTTCTGGCAGCAATTTCCCATTTTTATCCAACTGCTGTATAAAAACAGAGAGCGGCCACACCATTTTGGAAATATTTTTGACATCAAGTTCAAGTTTAACGGGATGCCCTGCTGAATTTTCAGGAACATCTACCGTATAACTTGCAGTATATTTGCCGAACGATTTATTATCCAAGCGGATTCCGCCTTGGATGGCGGATATACTTATATTTTCAGAAAGTTTCCATTTGCCGATGTTTTCGGTGTTAAAGATATTTGCAAAGATATTCTCGGTGTTGACAGAATCTTCCAGTGTTTTTTCATTGTTCACAGGCTCACAGAAAAGAGCTGTTGTTCCTGTTGGAACATCAAAACGCAGAGCAACGCAATCTTTTTTTTGACCTGGAAAAAGTTTGACATCCAGCTTCTTTTCTTTGCCGTTAATTTCTGCGGAAACGCTGAATGATGTGTCTGCATCGATATCAGCAAGTGTTTGCAGCTTTTTCCGGTTGATCTCAACTTCGTAAGTTGTTTCGGCAGGGTAGCTGGGGTTCCATTCTAAAGATATTCTTTGAGATCCTGCCGCAAGCAGAAACGCAGCGGCAGCAACGACTGAAATCAAACTTTTTTTATTCATAATGACCTCTTGTGTTGAGATGTTTTTTTTGTGTGATATTTTGGGGTTATTTCAATATTACAGGAGTTGTCATAAGTCCGCATTGTACAAGTTGGCGCTCTTTTGTTTCGAATATTTTGAACTGTTCCGGACCTGTCCATATCGGAGTCTTTTCAAGATAAAACGGTCCCATTGAGTTGCGGCGGTGCCCCAGAATACGCAATTTGAGTGTTCCTGATACCGGTTGTTCTCCCAAATAAACAGTATATGGCGGCCATGCAAGCAGTTTGTAATCACTGCCGTTTATGCTGTATTCAACAGCGGTACCGTACCAATCGCCAAGTTTGATGATTCCGGATACATTGTTGAGCGGAATAATATAATCCAGATTTCCAGAATAGTAAGGCAGACCTTGTTTGCACCAGTCGCCGATTTCAAGTTTTTCCGGAAGAGATACCACGGTATCATTTTCAACTCCGAAGTCCCCGATAAGATAGCACATTTCAAGTCCCGGCAAAAGATCGGAATAGACACACTCAAGTTCCAGAGAGTTGTTTCCTTTTGTAAAAAACTCGGCAGGAAGATGTATTTTGCGAATAGCAAGATCACACCACCAACCGACATCTGCTGTGCAGATTTCTTTGCCGTTAAGCCTTACCTGATAAAGATCAGGACGCTCAATGGCAAACTCGACACCGTTTTCCGGAATGACATCAACCGTGATATTGTAACGCAAAGCAAGTTTTATTTCTCCTTTCTTTTGACGGGAAACATTGCACCATGGCTGAATCATTGCACTTCCGCGCGGAGCGGCTCCAATTATTGCACGCAGTTTGTCGTCCAGCAGCAGAATATGCTCGGCTGAATTCCAGTTTCCGCCGTTTACCTTATATTCAGGTTTATCGAGCACAAGCATGTTTTTTTCGGAAGTAATATATGCGAGTTTTGTCCCTTCGGGGATCAAAGGTTCACTATCAAATTTTTTGGAAACAGCACTCAGAGGAAGTGTATCTGAAATCTCAAGGCGCGTAGCAACGAAAACTCTGCTTTGCAACGGTTCAAATCCGGTGCGGAACACAGCAGTTCCATCAATGACCTCGAATGGCACTTTGTACCATTTGCCATCAGCAGTATCAAGTTCATAAATACCGTATCCATCAGGAATCACCCATTTTACATCTGTTTCCGGATATGTGCGTTTGTTGTCGCGTATCCTCTGCATTTCCTCTTCCTGAAGAACAGCTCCTTCTGCTGGATTACGGTCAGCGTATTCTGTCCACTTAAGGCTTTTTCCATAGTTGAAAACAAATAGGGACTGAAAATCGGTTCCAGAGTGAATGCTGTGAAACATTGATACAATTTCTTCCCCCTTGGACGCAAGAGAAACACGGCGTATTTTTTTATCTAAAACCGCAATTGCGCCATCTTCATCTTGCTGTATGAAGTTGGCAAATACTGTTTTCGCCCTGTCGGATAACTCTGCATCGACGCGGTCCGGAGCTTTTCCAACGTAGATGACGATGCCTCCAGATGCATGGAATTTTTCCAATAACTCAAGCGTGCTTGAACGGATAGTGAGCATTGGCGGAATAAGAACAGCTTTATAGGCTGCCTTGTTGACGAAAAATTTTTCCGAATCGACTTTTCCATGGCGAGAGATGATTGCCTCACATCCCAGATCAAAATCTATGTGTGCCATCAACAGTTTGTTATGCAGCGGCCCAAAGTATTTTGATGCCCAAAGCGGATCAACTATCGAACCGCTTCCGCCGGAAATATTCGGATAATCATAACACGGTTTTGCGTCTGAATCACAGTTGAAACTGTTCAAAGCGGCAATGCCCCAGAACGATTCCACCGGATGCAGCAGAAGAAGGTCTCTTGTCTCCTCACCGCAGTTGAGTACAGCAGTCACTCTGCCGAAATAGTCTTCAAGCTGCTTGTAGCGTTCCGCCCACGGCGATTGATAGGATATAGAAGCCGGATAATCCCGTTTTGCCTCCGCTGCGGCTGTGTACCATACAAGGTGCTGGCAACGCAAGTTTATGCCGAGTGCCAGCTGCCAGTCTCCGAGTGCCTTGTGACCGAAAAACGGAAAATCCCATCCGGTGCAGCCGTAAGTCTCGGTAAGTCTGGTTTCCCATCCGAACTGGTGGGCAACACTTGTTACTTGTTTGGCGGTCAAAAATTCATCTCTGTATTCTGTAAGAAGATCCATTCCGGGAGCCTGCATATACTCGTAAAAACGCATGCATTCTCCTACGCACACAGTCTGTATCTCAATGCCGCCTTCCTGATGAAGGTGACCAGTATAGAGCATATTATTTTCCTGACACCACTTGCCGATGCGTTCTCCAAAAGCTCTGGCAAACAATTCCGAACAGACGTCATAATAATCATGACGTACCTTACTGAAAAAATCGGCGTTGTCGTAGAGAAAAAGTTCGGGCAACCTGTCAAGGATATCGTAACCGTATGCAGCCTTGAATTTTTCAGGCAGAGAATCTGTCCATTGAACCATGGTGTTGTCAACTCCTGACATGTGGCAGAACCCGGGTTCATCGGTAAAAATGCCGGGAACAGACTCGCCGAATTTATCGGCAATTTCGCGTTTGTATGCTTCGTGAGTGACCTCGATAAACTTATCTACTGCCTCAGTATTCAGGCAATCAAGGTAGGATGCACCGTTATACCAGCTGTGAGACTGAGAAATCACTCTGACAAAACGGAATTCTTCTTCACCAGCTTCAGTAATCTCATTTGAGGCAAGTTTACGATAGGATATATATTTTTTAGATTCAGGAGCAAATTTTACTGCAAATCTGCCGAGTTCCACCGGTTCAAGGCCTTCTGTTGTTTCTCCTGATTTGAGCATAACAACAGCGCGGGCACGGTAACGTAAATCTTGTGTAACTGCACCGCCTGCGGCTCCGCTTGGCCAACGGTCTTCGTCATAGAGCCAGGCTTTCATTCCGAGTTTTTCAGCTTCGTTGATACATGTTTTAACGCAATCAAACCATTCGTCTGACAAATAAGGAGTATTGAGCCCCACGCGAGCGTGCATAAAAAAGCCTCCCATGCCCATTTTCTTCATGACATGGATTTGGCGGATAAGCTCATCCTTCTCAAGTTTACCATTCCAGGCCCAGAATGGAGCGCCGTGTAATTCAGGATAGTTTTCCTGATTTGCAACTTTTTTTATCAACGCTGCGACCATAAATTATTCCTTTCTGTAGGGTGTCATCGATATAATTTACATTGATTGTCTGGAAAAAACTTGAATTTTTTGTCAAAATAATTTGCATTATTTGATATTTATGATATGTTATAGTAAAACAGGAGGTTGGCAGTATGAGATATTTTGCTCAAACAAACATTCCGGGGCTTGAGGATTTTCATTTTTGTGTAATGGATTTTGTTCATGAAAAAAGCACTCCATCCGGTTACCTGCATGCGCATAAAGATTTTTGGGAATTGGTTGTCGTAAAGAGTGGAAGCGGCATTCATGTCTGCTGTCACGAAGAAAAGAAAATCAGTTCGGGGGATGTGTTTTTGATCCCACCGGGAGTCGTTCATGACTATGTCGCCACCCAGCCGTTTCATGTTTACAATGTGCTCTTTTGTGACGGCTTTTTTCAGAAATTCGGAGATGACCTTGCGCAGCTGCCAAACTATCAGCTTTACTTTAATCTTTCCAATCAGGCGACCATCAGTAATATAGAGATAATGCATATAGACGGCAGTTCATTCTCTGAACTTATCAAATTGCTCGAAGAGACTCTGGATGAACAAACGAATCCCCGCCCCGGAAGCCATACTGCCGTTTTCAGCAATGCATTGAAGATAATGTTAATGCTTTGCCGTCATGCCGAAAGTCGCACCGGAGATCTGCCGGGAGCCGTGCTGGCGATCAGTAAGCTTCTTGCGGAGATGAGAAAAAATATAGTGAGCCGCTGGGATTTGGAAAAAATGGCAAAAAAGTGCGGGCTTTCCGTAAGCAGCTTCAGGCAGCAGTTCAAGGCCCTGACTGGTCAAAGTCCGGTTGCGTGGCTGCTGGAAGTCAGGTTGAAGAAGGCTGCTCAGTTGTTAAAAAATTCAACAATGAGTATATCAGACGTGTGTCTGGAGTGCGGTTTTACGGATGGCAATTATTTTTCTCGCCAGTTTGCAAAATACCAAGGAGTTTCTCCCCGCGAATACAGAAAAACTGCTCTCTCTGGTGCGCAACAAGGTGCAGTGTTGACTGCGGATCGTCACCGCTGATCAGGTAGATCCTCAGAATACGTAATGTTAACAAATGACAGTAAACTTGCGCTGCAACTCCCGGGAGATTGCGGCGTTTTTTATATTGCTTTTCTTGTGTCACATGTTGGTGGCAATACCTGCAAACGATGATTGCATAAAGTGCTATTTTGCCGCATGCTGCATTTTTTTATAAAACTCCTGTGTCTTATGTTTTTCGGGCAAATGATTGATTTTTTTTGTGAAATTTTGCGACAAAACGCAAGTTTTGCGCTTGACAAAATGTCGTGCTTGTGCTACTTTCACATTATCGATGTAAAGAAAAAGTTGTATTTTTTTAGCACTATCTGACAAAAAGGAGAAATACCATGAAAAAAGTTCTGGAAGAAGTCAAAGATGCCGTGATCTACCAGATCAATCTGCGGGTCTTTACAAAGGAAGGCACCATTGCCGCTGCGGAAAAGTTCCTGCCGGAAGTTGCCGCAACGGGGGCGGATATTATTTATCTGTGTCCCTTTGTGGAGTCCGACGAAGATCAGGATCCCTCTTTCTGGAGTATGCGCCAGCAGAGAGCTTTGACCCATAATCCCCGGAACCCTTACCGGCTCCGGGATTATTTCACCATCGACAAAGAGTATGGGACAAAAGAGGACTTTACCTCCTTTGTGAAAAAAGCCCATTCGCTCAACTTGAAAGTCATGCTGGATCTTGTCTATATGCATGCAGGTCCCTCTTTCGGCAAAAATCACCCTTCCTTTGTCAAAAAGGATGAGAATGGAAGGGTCAAGCTCAACTCCTACCACTTTTGTCTCGTGGATTTCGACTCCATTGAACTTAGAGAGTATCTCTGGAGCAATATGGAGTATTTTGTAAAGGAGTTCGATATCGATGGCTACCGGTGCGATGTGGGGGGAGCCGTCCCGCTGGATTTCTGGGTGGAGGGCAGAAGAAGGGTGGAAAAGATCAAAAAGCCCATCCTCATGCTCGATGAACATGAGATCCAGGGCCGGAAAGAGGATCAGGATGAGGCCTTTGACATAAACTACAGTCAAGGGTGGCCCCGGCACTGCTTCCCTGGCATCTTCCAGAGCGGGATGCCTGCTTACGTGCTTGAGATCGTCTGGAAAGAAGCGGACGATGCCCGCAAGGGGGCTACTCTTATCAGGGCTCTTGAACATCACGATACCGCCAATGACATGTATTATGGAAGGCTGGAAAAACTCTCCTCCGCCAAGTGTGAGGCTTCTTACGTCCTCTGCTTTACAGTCAATGGCGTCCCCTTCCTCTATAATGGCTGTGAGTACAGTGATACTGCAAGGCACAGCATTTACGGCAATAAGGGGCAATTCACCATTGACCGCGAGAAAGATCCTTCCAAAAGGACCGCCTTCCTTGCCCGTCTTGCCCAACTCCACCGGGAGGAGGAGGCTTTGCGCAATGGGGAGATGCTCTGGGTGGAAAATTCCGCAAAGGAATCGATCGTTACTTATACCCGTACAGCTCCCAATGGAGAAAAGATCTTCTGTGCCGTCAACTTTGGAAATGAGAAAGTGACGGCGGAGTGTAAAGAAGCCGGAAATTTTGCAAATGGGGAGATCCTTCTGGAAAGAGGAGCGGAGCTTGATAAAGGAGCCGTCACCCTGGCAGGAAATGGTTTTCTGGTCATCAAAATCAAATAAAAAGGAGACAAGCAAATGACAAAGAAAAGTTTCACCTTGATCGAACTGTTGGTCGTTATCGCGATCATCGCAATCCTGGCAGGAATACTCATGCCAGCACTTTCTCAGGCGAGAGAACGTGCAAAAGCCAGTACCTGCCAAAACAATATGAAACAAGTCGGGATCGGTATGCTTCAATACGCACAGGATTGCGGCGATGTCATTATGCTGTGGTATCCGGAGGACCCGGTAAATTTTACGCAGGGAATCAGTCTGCTCGGATTGATTTCCCGCAACTATGTTCTGAGGTATGGAAATGCCAAACAGAAACCGCTTGCGCCTAAAATCTGCGGAAACTATATCCAAAACTATAATATGTTTTTCTGTCCGGCAAGTGCTGTTCCGGATTATAACAGTGGCGGAAAAGACCGCTCCTATGCGACATTCAATATATCTAATGAGCATCTGATGAATCGGGCTTATCCGAAGGAAAGCAGTCATCTGTTTGCTATTACAGGAGTCTTGGGGGATGAAAAAGGAACCGGCATGCCGATTTCACTTATCAAGCAACCAACAAATCTGCTCTGCCTTGTCGAAACACAATTTAATAACAGCGGCAAAATGGTTCCTACATGGAAATATTATGCTGACAGCCGCAGTTCAGGTCAGGTCGGTATTGTTCCGAATCACAACGGGCGCAGTTCCGCTCTTTGGGCAGACGGTCATGTGGACATGAATCAGCCTGCGGATTACAGAATCAAAACGAACATTTGGATCAACAGACTTAAATACCACGTTTACATAGATAAAAATGATCCTGTCGCTACCAAAATTCGCGCTCTTTGATATAGTGAGGAGAGCAAAATAAAATGGCAAACAGTAATTTATCAAGTTCTTTTGAAATGATGAAATTCAACCATGATAAACTGGTATCCGGTAAAAACGAGATTGATGACACCTTTTACAATGGTTGTTTTGAGCGGTATAAAAATCCGGTATTGACGGCAGAACACGTTCCTCTTGAGTGGAGATATGATTTTGATCCTGTAAGCAATCCATACAGAATGGAACGTCTTGGAATAAACGCTGTTTTCAATGCCGGAGCAATTGAATATAATGGAAAAATTGCACTGGTTTGCCGAGTTGAGGGTTTTGACCGCAAAAGTTTTTTTGCTGTTGCTGAAAGCGAAAACGGTATCGATAATTTTAAATTCCGTAAGTATCCTGTTCTTATTGATGAAACTGAAGAACCTGACACTAATGTTTATGATATGCGTTTGACTCGCCACGAAGACGGCTGGATATATGGTTTGTTTTGTACAGAACGTAAAGATAAATCTGCTCCGGCGGGAGATACCAGCAGTGCGGTTGCCGCATGCGGTATCGTAAGAACACGCGATCTTGATAATTGGGAGCGGCTCCCTGATCTTGTCACTCCGAGTCCTCAGCAGCGTAATGTTGTACTTCATCCCGAATTCATCAATGGGAAATATGCATTTTACACCCGTCCGCAGGATGGCTTTATCGAAGCCGGCTCAGGCGGCGGTATCGCATGGGGATTGAGCGATACCATTGAAAATGCTGTACTTAAAGATGAAGTTGTTGTGGACAGAAAGATATATCATACTGTAAAAGAGCTTAAAAACGGATGTGGAGCAACTCCGTTAAAAACTTCCGACGGCTGGCTTCACATCGCTCACGGAGTACGCAATACTGCTGCCGGATTAAGATATGTGTTATACGCTTTTATGACCAGCCTTGAAGAGCCGGCAAAAGTGATTTATGCTCCCGGCGGATATTTTCTTGCTCCGGTCGGCAACGAGAGAGTCGGAGATGTTTCCAATGTTGTTTTCAGCAACGGACTTGTCATGAAAGATGACGGAACGGTTTTCCTCTATTACGCTTCAAGCGATACCCGTTTGCACGTCGCAACGTCTACCATAGAGAGACTTTGCGATTGGGTAAAAAATACTCCTGAAGATCCTCTCACCAGCCGAAAATGTGTTGAGCAGAGAATAAAACTCATCAGAAAAAATGAAGCTCTGATCGGGTAAGAAGTTCATTACAAACTTGAATTTCCAACACACCGGGAACTGTCGATAAAATGTGAGGGAAAACATGAAAAAGTTTTTTGTTATCACAGTGCTGCTTCTGCTTGCAAAGGTTTATGCATCCGGTACAACAGTTGATATTCCGATGGATAAATCCTGGTACTTGACGCGCCACACTCGGGATGCACAATGCACAATCCTCTCTTCAGGCATTGAACTTAAAAACGACAATATAAACCGTGAATACGCAGCAATCAGCCGCAGATATACTGTCGATCTGACAAAGACTCCATGGTTCGTTGCAAAAATATCCAAAGTAAATGGTGGTGGAGAATTCAAAGTTGCCTGCGGCAGCAAAAAGGTGCAATTCCTTGCCTTCAACAAAGCCGGAAGTTATCAGATCAACCTTGCAAATCTGCTTAAAACAAAGGGAAAACAGAAGATTCAAATCAGCTGTTATGTTATCGGCACCAAAGCATCTGCACAGTTTACCAAGATCAGTTTTGCCGAAAAAGCGCAGAAACTCTCTACAAATGAAAAAGAGTTTTATATCGTTCCTACTTTTGTCAATGCAGCATATTATTATTCCAGTAAGGATATTGGAAATATTACTCCGTTTTTCCGCAAAAACGGTAATTCCAACTGGCAGAAGGGTATGGATGCGGCTTATGATCCTGTTACAGCACAATACCGCGGCAGTATTGTGCGGCTCAATGAAAATACCGGTTATGAATTGAAACTAATCGATAAAAACGGAAATACCATAAAAAGCGGAACATTTACCACCTGGGCAAACGACGTCAAGATTTCCCGTACAATAGTCATCGATCCTGCAAAGCTCACAAAACCGTTTGTCATTCGCGATCAGGGTGATCCTGAAAACTGGATACGTTATACCCAAAAACCGGGAACAGTTATTGCATCTGCAATCAAGGACAGTGTCATAAAACTTGAGAATGCGAAGTATGTTATTCTCGATGGACTTAAAATAAAAGGCGGCCATAAACACGCTGTTGAGTTAAATAATTGCCATTATGTCCGTGTTTCCAACTGTGATATTTCCGGATGGGGAATAATTGGTGAACAACGCTGTGACTATAACGGACGCTTCCATATCAAAGGCAAGGCACCTTCCGGTTATGGAATCAACTACAATGGAGCCATCAACATTATGTGCGGCAAAGGCATTGTTATTGAGCGCTGCTACATCCACGATCCGCGGAACAGAGCAAACAGCTGGTTCTATAATCATCCGGCAGGACCACAGGCAATTACTGTGGCAAGTCCGGAAAGCAGCGTGATCCGCTACAATGACTTCGTTGGAAGTGATGAACGCCGTTTCAACGATGCAGTTGAGAGTATCGGAAACTTCAGCGATAACGGAGGTCTCAACCGTGATGCTGATGTTTACGGCAACTTTATGATCTACTGCAATGACGACAATATTGAGCTTGATGGAGGACAGTGCAACGTACGTTGTTTTGACAACCGTTTTGAAGGCAGTTACTGTGGTGTCTCTATTCAGGGATGTATGAAGGGGCCAAGTTATGTTTATAACAATATCTTTCTCAATATGGGTGATGAGTTCGGTGCTGTCGGATACACCCTCAAAAGTTGCTCCGGCTCCAACTATGGTCCTTATGCTCGCAGCTACATATTCAACAACACTTTCACCGGTAACGGAATCGGAACAAACATCGACAACATAATGGACTACCGCAACAATATCTGGTGCGGATTACGCAAAATTGACAGCAGCAATAAGCCCCACACAGATTATGCCAATGTTTTTGAGAGCGGCAAAATCGGCGATTCTGCACTTCACAGTTCAACCATGTATGGAAATCCTGAATTAAAGGATGTCAGCAAAGCAAATTTGCGCTTATCGGCAAAATCTCCCTTTATCGGCAAAGGGGTTGCGATCCCCAATTTTGCAGACGGCAAAAACATCAATCCCGGTGCTTTTCTGGAAAACAAAGATATTCCGGTTCGCCCGTTACCTGTCAACGTCGTTCCCGGACAGCTCAACTTTACTTTTAATGAAGGAAACATATCCGGTAGCGGAAAAGTTCTGGTCAAAGCCTCAGATGAAAATTTCAGCGGAAATTTCTCTGTCTGCAAAAATGATGCTTTCAGCTGGTTTGAGGTTTTCCCTTCAAGCGGAAAAATCAGAAGCGGCAGTTCTGTTGAATTGACGGTGAGTATCAAACAGGGATTTGTTCCGAAATATCGCAAGTACCGCGGAGCATTTCTTGTTAGATTTGAAAATGGCTTATCCCGTCCGGTTTCAGTCTATATGGATACCGATTACAAGGTAGAACCGTATCCGACAAAAGATGGAGTTTCGACAATATATGTTGATCTTACCAATCCAACTCGCGGAAAAAAATACCGCGTAATCGAACATCCTGCAGGCGGTCACGGAAAAGTTCTCGACTTCAAGAGTTCCTGTTACAAGATTTCTTCAAAGAAATTCACAGGAGCAAAGAATGATCTGGCGGAATATGAGTTTGATATCCCCAAGACAGGAGAATATATGATAATGCTGCGCGGCATGAATCAAGATAACTCTCAGATGACCAGCAGTTGTTTTATGTCGCTTGATGGCGCACCAGTGACCCATCAAAATCTGACTCCGCTCTTCAGTCCTGAAAACAGAATGAGCTGGGTGTTTATCAGATTGCCCCAATCGTTGCGTAAGACCCAGGATTGTAAAGTTGTAAAACTGAAGAAAGGCAAGCATGTTCTGCGTATAGCTCCCCGGAAACCGATTTATCTGGATCATTTGTGCATCACAACAGATCCAAGAATATTTGAAGACAGATAACCGTAAATGCAAAAAAACTGATACTTGAGAGAGCAAGATATTTTTCTCAGGTGATGCCAGATTGCGGGCATATTGAGCATGAGCAGCGATTACTTCCGGCGAAGTTGCTTGAAGCAGCAGGACATACCTCTCTGCTATCGCACAAATTATGAAAAACATTCCGGAAGACTGGAACGAACAACGGAGGATTTTCGGTTTCCCGGAACGGTGATTGCGGGAAACGCTTGGCGGCAGGAGAAATCCTGCCGCCTTTTTTTGCGTTTACAGTGGGCGTGTCGCGGAGGTTATTTTTTCTTATTAGTAATACCAGCAATTATCCGAATTATTAAATGAATAAGAAAAACAGGGATGGATGTTATCCATAAATAAAGCCATCCAAAAAATAAAGCGAATACCCCTTCCGGACCTTGCAAGCTCATTGGATCAAGTAAATACCGGAAATAAATAACTCCATTGGTTATACTCCAGGATAATAGCGAATACAACACAATCGCAATCAACATCCTGCTGCCCGTGAAAAACTGTTGATACTTATCAAACAGCAAACATGCCGATAATGGAAATATCACAAAGAAAAAAGCCAGAAATACATAAACAAAAAAATCCATTGTCAATCCTTTGCAGAATTCATATTTATTGTTAATATTTCCCAAGCCATTTGCAACTTGCGGCAGGAAAAATTACTCAACTTTTGTCAGATAAAAATATTCATCGATGGGAAATATACCCCAGAGTTTCCCGGTTGTATAACGAAATGCGGTGATACCGTTTTCTGATTTACGGGACCAGTCGATGCTTTTCCAGACAAAGAAAAATTGGTCATTACCTTTTGGCAGTCCCTCGGCAACGAAAAAATCAGAATACCAGAATATTTTTAATTTGTGATCAGGTTTGTTGGTGAAAAATGCGGTATTATCCGTCAGATTTATTTTCAATTCACGGAGAATTTTTGTTTGATTATCTGAATTTCCAAACGAGGTAAATGTAACTGTCGCTTCACTGTTTCTTGTGATTTGTAAAGGAATTGTTTTCTTGGGTCCGGTAAAAAATGGCTCATCTATTGCCAATTCAAAATGGTCACTTTCTTTGGCTGCACGTTGCGGAATTGTGACCAGATAATATAATTGAGATTTTTTACCGGGAGCCATTTCAAAATGGAGCAATGTACGCCAAGTATTTTTTGAAGGTTTACCGACTACACGGCATTTTGCATAGTCAAATCCAAGACCGCTGTGGGCATATCCGGATGCTGTCACAAGCAGAACTGACCAATTATTATTTCCTGGAAAGATTTTTGCAGACAAATCCGGACATGCTGTCGGATCAAATTCCGTGCCAAATAAAAAATGGCAAATGAAAAGTAATGAAAAAAAAATGATTTTTTTCATTTATCTTTTCCTTTTGCCGTATTAATGGATTTTATCAGCATCACCCGGATTTGAGAGCAACTGTTGTTTAACTCCTGATATCTTGTTTCATCAATATAATTTGTTTTTAAGAGAAGTTCCAGCCAATAACTTGTTTCGTTAGCTTCTTTGAGGGCGATTTGCAGTTTGGCGATAAAGTCAGGCTTGCCGTGGGCGTATTGCGCTTCGTGGATGTTTGCTCCGATACTGGTTCCGGCTCTGCCGATTTGATTAGAAACGATCGTTTCGTGCAGACTTTTCAGGAATTTCACCAGATTGAGAATCTGCACAGCAAAGTCAATGGAAAGTGTACGCAACTTGCTTTCAGCCATAAGATGATCTCCTTCTGTAAAGTAATATATCTCCGAAAAAGAAAAAATCAAGGCGGCAACGCCGCCGTGTAAGCGAAGCGCAGTAAAAAAGGAAACACTATCAATACTCCCGAAGGGAGAAAACTTCACAAGTGGAGCGTAAGCGGAACGTCTTCACAAGCGACCACAGGGAGCGACTTCACAAGCAAGGCGTAAGGGTTATTCAGTGAAGAGCGGCTGGCGCCGCGTGAAGATGTGAAGTTGTGCCTGACGGCACAGTGAAGAGAAGCCTTGCGGCTTCGTTCCGCCATTTTTTTTGCAAAAAAATGGCGGAAAGAGAGGGATTCGAACCCTCGGGAGCTTGCGCCCCGGCGGTTTTCAAGACCGCTGCCTTAAACCACTCGACCATCTTTCCGACTTTTGTCATTTATAGAATATGCACCACAATTCCGTTTTTTTCAAGTCATTTTCTGATTTTTTTTGCAGTTTGGCAGACTTTTAGCCAGGAGGTATATCGATTTCGGGATATTTTACGATGTTTTTTTGTTTTGCATGGTTGTATTTATTTTTATTTGTGCTATCTTTACTGTAGTTGTTATCTATAGAAAGGAGCTTGATATGTTTAAAAAGTTTACCGTTTTTGCCGTCGCCGCCATCTGTGCGGTATCATCTTTGTCCGGAGCTGAACTCAACAGTTTTCCCGAAGTTAAGAAAGCCGGAATGGCTGCCTACAACGCCAAAGAATATGACAAAGCCTGCGAAATTTTCAAGGCTTGGACTCCCAAAGCCGCAACCGGATATCAGAAGTGGTTCTGTTTCTTCTGGCAGACCAAGGCTCTCCGCAACCTGAAAAAATACGACGATGCTCTGAAGGTTTGCGACGCGTACATCAAAAGCGATCCTGTCGTTCAGGACAAAGCGGGTGCCAATTTTATCTGCGCTCTTATTTACGTCTCTAAAAATGAATCGGGTAAAGCTGTTCCCTTTCTTGAGGAAGCCATCAACTGTCCTGAGTTCAAGACAAAGTATGCCGAGATGCACAGGCAGGCTTGCGATACCCTGGTTGCCCAGCTCTATTTCTTAAGAAACTACGACAAGTGCGTCGCCGCTGCTGATAAAGTGATTCCAACCATTCCGGCGGAGCTTCAGGAGCAGGCAAAAGTTTACCGTGTGCTGGCTCTCTTTGACCTCAAGAAGTTCAGCGAGAGCGAAAAAGCTGTCAAGGAACTGCTTCCCACTCTGAAGAACAATTACAATAAGCACATGATAAGCTACATCTACGGACAGATTTTGCTCAAAGCTGACAACGAGGATGAGGCTGTCAAGTATCTCCAGGAGACCATCAAGCTCAATCCCAAAGGCTGGAGATCCAACGCCGCCAAAAAACTCCTTCTGGATCTTGAGTAAAAACCGTATATCACAACGCCCATGAGGTTTTGCAGGGGCTTTTTTATGGAGAATTTTCCGCTATGAACACTGTTTGTGGAGACCGTCACCCCGGAATCGTCGAAAAGTTTCCTGAGTGCGCCTTTTATCACGTTTCCGGCAACGGAGTCATCGATGTCACCAAAGCTCCGTTCTTCGCCAAAGGAGACGGAGTCACCGATGACACCCGGGCGTTGTGCGATGCCATGACTTTTGTCCGCACCCATCTGCCTCCTTCGACCTGGCAGGATCAGACCTACTGCAGCCAGATCAAGAGCCGCCATTGGATAGTCTATCTCCCCGCCGGAACCTACCGCGTCAGCGGCACCGTCAGCCAGAACTGGCCGGCTCTCGGGTTCAACCTGAGCAGGGGAGGGTGGAGCCATTGTGAATACTTTGATATAAACTCTCCGGAGCACGAGCGGGAACTCTATATGAAGCATCACGGAAAAGTTCCTGTCCTCCACGGATTTGACACCTTTCCCGCCGCAGATGACAACAACGGCTGTTTCATCCGCGGCCAGTACCCGGAGCATGAGTTGTATGATGAAGCCAACTGGGCGATCGTTATCATCGGCGAAAGCAGAGAAAACACCGTAATAAAGCTCGACGACAACGCTCCGGGCTTCGGGGAGGGCGAGGCGCGTCCCGTTCTCACCAACGTCCTGCTTGAGCGCGGAAGCAACGTCAATATCGGCAACTTCGTCGAGAACCTCACCATCGACACCGGATGCGGAAACCCCTCCGCCTCAGCCATGCGCTGGAACTGCTCGAACTACGGCGGAATCCGCAACGTCACGCTCAAATCCTCCGACGGACAGGGCGCGGCGGGTTTGCTTATGGACCGCAACAATGTGACCGGATATTTCCGGGATATCACCATTTCCGGATTCGATACCGCCATGCTCCTTGCCGCAGGGCGCGAGACCATGGTGACTTTTGAGTATGGAACTATTTGCGCCAACCGCATCGCCGCCGATATCGGTGACGCCAAATGCGGCGGCGGAGGCGATAATCTCACCTGGCGCAAAATGGATATATCCGCTCCGCGTCCTGTCATCTGCCGTCAGGCGGCTCAGGTCATCACCCTCGAAAGCATTTTGCGCGGCTCAAAAGAGTATCCCGCAGTCGAAGTTCAGGACGAAGCGTTCTTCCTCGGACGCAAGCTCGAGTTTGACGCGTGCGGTATTGCAGTGAAGACTCCGCAGGATGTTGTCGGAGGAGAGTATATAGAAGAGTTTTACTCGACGCTTCCTCCTGCGGAAAACACTATTTGCCGCGTCGATATCGCCGATATTCCGCTTCCGGATTACCCCGTTGACCCCGCGGATTGGGCGGTCGTCGAGGACTTCGGAGCCGTCGGAAACGGTATCGACGACGACACCGAAGCCATCCGCAGAGCTTTTGCCGCAGGAAAAAAGGCGGTCTTTTTCGCCAGCCACATCTACGCCGTCAGCGGAGAGATACACGTTCCGGGGTACGTCAATGAGATATCCGGAGTCTTTTCCGCCATCATCCGCTGCTCCGGCGGTAAACCCGACGGAATTTTTGTCGTCTCTGGCGACTCCCCGTCCCCCCTGCGCATCAGAAGACTCTTTTCCGCCGGCGGCACCGTCGCAGACCATGTCTCCGCCCGCGACCTCGTCCTCGAGGATATTTATGTTGCGTTCAATCACGGAAGACGTTCCTTTTTCCGCGATAACTCCATCATCCCCCGCGGCGCAGACCCCGAGTCCGGCTTGTGGGCATGTTCCCGCAACGCCGCGCCAGATATCAGAAAACGCGAGTTCGTCACCGACTGCATCATGCCCCTCTGCTCTCTTCCGGACGGAACCGGTACTCTCGAAAATCTTGAATACCACGGAAGAATGCTCGACTCCGAACACGTCGATTCAGGTCTCTACGCCTTCAGAAATTGCGATGTGAATATCCTCGGATTCAAGTCGGAAAACAGCCAGACTCTCCTCTCGGCAGAAGATAACTCCCGCCTCGAAGTCCTCGGAGGCTCCATGCTCGAGTTTTCTCCCAAACAGGGACCCCTCGTTAAAATTGATAACTCGGAACTCTCAGCTGTATTCCTCCTCTGGCATATAAGCATCGTTCCCAATATCATCATCAGCAAAAACGGAAAAAATACCCTCTCCGGCTCCGATATCTCCCCCCTCCCATCCGAAGACGCCGCCGTCGTTATTGTGTAAGTGGGTGTTGTGGGGAGTACGCGATGTACGCGGGGAAAGGGCGAAAACTTTTTTTCCCGAGAAAAAAAGTTTTCGCCCTCTCCCCGCACCCCTCTCCCACTT
>SUVY01000106.1 GCA_015061775.1 Lentisphaerota bacterium
TTAAGCAGCTCACGCAAGCGGTGTCCCTCATTACTGTCTGCAGAAAATTCTCCGGATACAATCAGTACCGGCCAATCAGCAAGTGTCATTTTCACAATACTCTTTCCTTTCGTTTTACATGGTTTCCATACCATATTGATATGACATATACGAATAGAGTTCCTGATATTGCGTATAAATAATAAAAAATTTACGGAAGTCAACTATTATATATGTACAGAAGACACCAAGCGGAATTTCAGCACTTGCCCTGTGAAGCGGATTCCGGCAGATGCCTTGCAGAAAGCGGTACTTGAGCAAGTTGGCGAATTGCTGCAGTCCACCACGCTTATCGCACAAATTGCAAAAGAGGATAACTCAATGACCGCTCCGAAACTTCGCGCGGTGTTGAAAAATATCCATGGAATATGGAGTGTGATGTGCCATTATGAGCAATGCCGGTTGCTGCAGAACATCATCAGCCGGATACTGATATTTGATGACCGCCTGGAAATCGAACCTAAAGTTGATGGAATAAAAGCCCTGCTTAAAGATGTGGGCGTGGAGGTGAAATAATGGAAAATATAAAATATTGTGAAGACGGTACTCCGGTAATAGTAGTACCGTTCAAACTGCGGCACTTGGGGTATAAGCAGACTATCGTGGTCGATGAGCAAAACCATACTTTGGAAGACATCGCTCAAGAGCCGTTGCCCAGAGCATTGATTCTTGCACACCAGTACGCTGATATGATGGAATCCGGCAAGTTTTCCACCGTGTTGGAACTTGCTCAATATCTCAAATCAGACCGTTCCCACGTGGCTCGGACACTGTCACTGGTCAACCTTGCTCCCGACATCGTCACGGCAGTAATGAGCGGCAAAGTCCCCGAAAGTGTGACGCTGACAAAAGTGCTATACGGCTTTCCCGACAACTGGCAGGAGCAACGCAAATTCCTCGGCATAGGTGGCTGAGAGCCACTTTTTATGTCTCGCACTCCTCGTTGGGAGTGCTCAATCAAGAAAATATGGAATTATTCCAACGGCAGTTCAGTAAAACAATAATCCCGGCGTAGTATCAAAAATGGTACTGCACCGGGATTTTTTATTTCAGCAATCGTATTCCAGTAAATCTTCTATACTGCAATATAGCACTTGGGCGAGTTGCAGCAAGGTTTCGGCGGCGGCTTTGTTGATGTTCTTTGCCCGCATTTCATATTGTTGAATTGTCCGCAATTTTACGCCGGAACGCCCGGCAAGTTCTTTCTGCGTAAGTTGGGCATCTTTACGGCGTTTCTGCAAACGGGTGGGAAGATGTTTGTTGCAGATAAGGCGGTTTACCGTTTCCACAAACTTTTCTTCCGATGCTTCGTGAAGCGTGGGGTAAAGCTGCAAGATTTCCTGCATGGTTACACATTCGGCAATATTCTTGAATGGGCGTTTGGTGAACCATTGGAAATATGCCAATGCCCAGCCAGTCCAGTATTCCGGCGAATAATCGTATTCTACCTGTGCCTGCAAGCCGTCCGGGTTCAAGCCGCTTTTCCGCATAACCTCCATAGCAAGTTCTGTTCCGGAGAGTCCGGAAACATACTTTGGATGACCATTGTCGAACAAATCTGCAATACCTGAATTGATGAACATGGCAAAAAAGCTGTCCAAATCCAAGCGACCAACCGTATGGGCAAAGTCAAACGCTTCGCCCAAGTTCCGCATAGCATCATCAAGATAATTTTCACTGTAAGCGTGGATCATCGGGCAATATTCCCTCTTTAATGATGTCACGGATGAACAAGCCGGAAAGGTCTTCCGCTTCCAATTCAGCACGGTAGGCAGCTCTGGCACTGTCATCCCGCTTTTGCCGCAATGGAGCGTAAACTGCATTAGCGACTTCAATGCCTGAAACAAAGCGGATACGGTCAAAAGCCTTTTGAGTTTTCAAGACAAATTGTTCACCCAGTTCGCCAAGTTTCATAGCACGGCTCAACTGGTGCAATGAAATCTCATTACTGACAAATGCTCTGGCGAAGGAAAAATAAGAGTCATCCGCCCGATATCCGATAATTACATCGTATTGACTTATATCCAAAAGGAAATGCTCCATCAGATATGCGTGAGCCTGCTTCATGATTGGTGTGGATAAACGGATCGTGCGGTACTTCATCAGCAAGGCAAGCCAGTGCAGGATAGTGTACTGCGGAGCGGAAAGGTTCAATATTTCAAGACCATCCGTATCAAGCTCATAACAGTTTGCCACGCCGTTATTATTCCCAGCCGAAGCCCATTCCTTTGCCAATTCCAGCTTTTCGGTACAATAGAACCCCTGACCGTAATCATTGGTCAGTTTCCCTTTGGCAAGCAGCGGTTGTTCGACTCGCTCCGGCGAACCATGATAAAGCGTTATTTTATTCATTTTATACTCCCATAGAGTTATATCTTCAATATAATATACTCCTTGGGGAGTAGTTGTCAAGTGCCGCTTGGAAAAAATATTGAATTTTGCAGGACTTGACGGAGTCGCAAAATAGCGAAATATGCCCCACCAACCAAGGCTAAAAACCGTTTTAAAGGATGGTATTTGTATTGCAGTGAATGTCAAAGAATTATGACTTTTTCTCAACAGAAGGAGTACTCCTTTCTGTCCCCCATCCAACAGAGAATTAGAGACTCCTTCGCCGAGGCTACGGAGTCCAAGGAGGGTTTTAGAGAATTTCCGTTCTTTTGCAAAGTCCTTTGTGGTAAGCACTTTTACGGCACAAAAAAAGCCAGTCGGTTGACTGGCTGAAATTCATTTGGTAGCGGGGAGTGGAATCGAACCACTGACCTTCAGGTTATGAGGGCTTATTTTTAAGTTCAAATTCGGAATTTTGCACACAACGCGGCATAATTCACGCTGAAAAAGCATGAAAAACTACATCGGCAGCGTGGTCAAAAGAAGCAACTATTTTCATTGGCGGTATCGGGATGTTGACGGCAAAAGTACATCCAAAGTTATCAAAAACTCCAATGGCGTAAAAGTAACCGATCTGGCTGAAGCGGAAGCAGTGGCAGCCCAATGGTCGGAGGAACTTTTCGCACTTCACCAACTCAAAACCAAAGAACAAGTGATCCAACAGATCGCCGAAACCAGAGATTTACTGCATCTCTGTAAAGAACCGATCGAGCGTATCGAACAGGCATTCTTTGATCATCCGTCAGCTCCTGAAATCTCTCCCCATCACCGGGGCAATTATCACAGCACCTTAAACCGATTGATTGCGTTTACATCCGGCTACGGTGTAAAAACCGTAGCGGATGTGACAGAGCATATTGCTCAAGACTTTCTGACTTACAACTGGAAACGTGGAATTTCGGCGAAAACCTACA
>SUVY01000055.1 GCA_015061775.1 Lentisphaerota bacterium
ACATACAATATCTCCGTTCACTCCGTTCAACTCCGTTCTTCTCCGTTCGGGAGCCTTCCGTTTTCTCAAGCCGGACTGCGTGGCTTGGCTTCTTTCAAACAATAGATAAAGGCTGTTGCTCACCTTTTCAAGTTTTTGCAACAGCCCCATCATCTCCCCATATCGGGAACAAAGCTTTGAAAAAATGATTTTTGAGATGGCGCTTTACTCGTAGCGCAGCGCGTCGATCGGATCGAGCTTGGAAGCCTTGTATGCCGGATAAAATCCGAACACTATTCCGACTGCGACTGATACGCAGAACGCCGCGACAACGGCTCCCGGACTTGACTCGATGGGCCACTTCAAATAGGTTTCGACCAGAAGGGCGGCTCCGTGTCCCATGAGGATACCGATGATTCCTCCGACGAGACAGAGGACTATCGCTTCGACCAAAAACTGTTTGAGGATGTCGCGTGAACGGGCTCCGACCGCCATACGCAGACCGATCTCCCGGGTGCGTTCGGTGACGGAGACCAGCATGATATTCATGATTCCGACTCCTCCGACAAGCAGGGATATGAGGGCAACTATCAGCAGCAGATTGGTCATGATGACCGAAGTGCTCGAGAGCATCGCCATAAACTCAGCGGAGTTGAAGATACGGAAATCATCATCCTGATCCGGTTTGAGATTGTGACGCTCTCTCAGCACCAGGGCCGCTTCGCGCACCGCCTGCGGCACCTTTTCCGGAGAGACCGCCGAAAAGACGATCTGGTCGATATAGGTGAAACGCGGAACGAGCAGTTTGTCGCTTGTCAGCGAGCTGTCCTGCGCGGGATAGAGCGCGACTCCGGTTCCCGGATAGAGCTCTCCCGGACGGGAGGCCGCTGTACTGGTGGTGCTGGTGGCACTTCCGCTGCGCAGTCCGGTAAGACGCATACGCACCGTTGTCCAGGGAGCGATGATGATATCGTCCTGATCGCTGCCGCTCATGCTTGAACCTTTGCTGCCCAGAACTCCGATGACTTTGAATGTTGTATTGCGGATACGCATCTCGCAATCTATCGGAGAACGTCCGTCAAAAAGCTCGCGCACGATCGTGCTGCCGACCAGACAGACGCTCACCCGGTGTTCGAGCTCACGCTCGGTGAAGTTGCGTCCTTCGGCGATCTGCCAGTTGACGATCTTCATATAATCCGGAGCAGAGCCGATAATGCGGTTGGGAACCCAGTTGTTTGAACCGTAGATGACCTGATTTCCATTTGCCCAAACCAGAGGAGAGTAATATGCCACACTCGGACACTCCCTGCCGATAGCTTCGGCATCTGACGGCATGAGTGAAACGCGGGTGTTTGCTCCGCGGCTGATTCCGCCAACCCTGACCCATCCGGGCATGATGGTAACGGAGTTGGCTCCCATCTTCTCGATGGAGTTGCGGATCGAGTTTGAACTTCCGCGGCCGATCTCCATCATGGTGATAACGGCGGCGATACCGATCATGATTCCGAGCGTGGTGAGCAGCGCGCGGGTGGGATTGCGTTTGAGGGCGATGAATGCAACTATAATAGTATTCCACAAACTCATTTTGCACCTCCTTTGCCGCCGTCGTCGATCACAAGTCCGTCCTTGACTCTGATCTGACGCTTGGCGTATGAAGCGATCTCGTCGGAGTGGGTGACCAGAATAACGGTTATTCCGGAAGCATTGAGGCGGCTGAACATATCCATGACTTCGATGCTGGTTTTGGTATCGAGGTTTCCGGTGGGCTCATCGGCAAACAGCACCGGAGGACGGTTGATGAGCGCACGCGCGATGGCAACACGCTGCTGCTGACCTCCGGAAAGCTGCGAAGGATGGTGGTGCATCCTGTCCGCGAGTCCGACCTCGGCGAGCGCAGCCTCTCCGCGCCTGCGACGCTCGGCGTGGCTCAGATTGCCTGCGGTATAGGCGAGCGGCATGATGACGTTTTCAAGCGCGCTTGTGCGGGCAAGCAGATTGAAGCTCTGAAAAACAAAACCTATTTTGCGGTTGCGGATCTCGGCACGGCGGTCTCCGCTGGCTCTGCCGAGCTCTTCACCTTCAAAAAGGTAATCTCCGTTGGTCGGGCGGTCGAGACAGCCGAGAATGTTCATCAGCGTACTCTTGCCGGAGCCGGATGCTCCCATGAGCGCGACATACTCTCCGGACTCGATATTGAGCGTGATGCCTTTCAGCACCGGAACATCGATCTCTCCGAGAAAGTAGGTTTTGGTAATGTTGTCAAGCTGAATGAGCGGCATGATCATCTGCCCTTTGCGCTGTTGCGGTTGCGTGAAGGCATCTTGGGCATGAAGGGGCTGCGTCCATCGGTCTTTGCGCTTTTCTTCGCCGCGACGGAGGCTTCGCTCTGGGCGTTGACGATGATATCGCCCTCTTTCAAACCGCTGTCGATGAGCTCGGTAGCGTTTCCGGTGGCAAGTCCGGCCTTGACGATTTTAAATCTCAGGAAAGCTCCCTCTTTGATCCACACGATGCGCTCACCCTTCTTGAGTTCGATACCTTTAACGAACTCAGCGCGCTGATCGGGAACCACCAGAGCCGGATTGTCCGGAAGGTATCTCAGCGCCGCGTTTGAAACATTGATGACCGATGCCCTGCGGTTGCGGATAAATCTCACGTTCGCAGTAAGATAGGGAAGAAGCGTACCATCGCTGTTGTCGGTGGTGATCTCCACGACATAGGTGACGACGTTCTGGGACATGGTCGCGTTGAGACGCACTTTGTGGACGACTCCGGAAAACTCACGTCCGGGGAATGCATCAACCGTAAAGATTACCGGCATACCTTTTTTGATCGAGCCGATATCAGCCTCGTTGACCGAAGCCCAGACCTGCATTTTTTTGAGGTCGGTGGCGATAAGGAAAATACTTGATGCACTCATATTGGATACCAGTGTCTGACCGATACTGACACGGCGGTCAACGATGACGCCGTCCACCGGACTTGCGATGACGCAGTAGCTGAGATTGCGCTTTGCCTTGACCATGAGGGCTTCGGCGATGGCAAGCTGGGCTTTCGCCTGCTCACACTCAGCGGAGGCGACGGCTATATCTGCCGAACAGGTGAGGAAATTCGACTCACAGGAGTCATACTCCATCTTCGCCATGGCGCGTTTGGGAAAGAGCTCCTGAGCGCGTTCCCAGTTGCGTTTGGCAAGCGCAAGACGCGCCTTCGCCTGCTTGTAGTTCGCCTCGGAGCGCAGGATACCTGCTTTTGCCTGCATAAGTGAGGCATCTGCCTCTTTGAGTGCGGCTTCGTAAAGTACTTCATCTATCCTGGCGAGCACCATTCCTTTGGTGACGCGTGAACCGTAATCGACTTGTTTGCCCTCGGAATCCTTTCCGAAAGACATGATTTTTCCGGAGACCTGAGCTCCGACGTTGACCAGCTCCTCCGGCTCGACGGTTCCGCTCGCATTGATGACACTCATGACGTCAGAGCGTTTGACTTCCTCGGTATGGAACACGACCTTTGCTCCGCGGCTTTCGGAATACTTTTTCCATCCCCAGAAACCGCCAGCGCCGAGAGCGGCGATGACCGCAACGATAAAGACTGCCTTGATGAATTTTCTCATTTATTAAAACTCCCTTAACTGTTTTTAGCTAAATACGATTTATTTAACATACATCCATATAACGGGTTTTCAAAATTTTTTAGTGCAGAAAATCGATTATTTTTCAGCTTTTTCAGGATTTTCCTGCTTTTTCCGCCGTTTTGACGTAAGAACAAGCCCCGCCAAGCCCGATATCACCAGGACGGCGGCAAGAAAATATGAGCCGTTGCGGAAACGTTTTGAATTGCGTGCTCCATGCCGCAAAAACGCTCCGAGCCGTCCTGATGAAACGAGTTTGACGGCGGTAAGAAGCGGCTGGCGTTTCAGAGTGAGCAATCCGGCAGCTCCTTTGCGGGAAACCGCAAGCACGCGCGACAGGCTGTATTTTGCAGGCATACGCAAGACTTCTCCTCCGGTCGAGATCACGGCGAGATGCAGTTTTGCCGGATCTCTCTGCGCGAAACGCACCGCGGCGCTCAGATCCTCCGGAGACTTTATACACCGCATCACCGCAGCCGAGCGGCGCAGTCCCATACGCCGGAACAGTGTGTATAAATCGGTAAAGAGCCGATACTCAGACTTGCCCGGAACTTTCTCAAGTTTCATAAATTTAAGAGATTTTATCAGGTGCTCGGCAAACTCTTCGGTGATTGCTCCCCACTTGCGCATCAATTTCAACGCGGCGGGAACCCAGCTTGCTATCGGAACAGCTTCGAGAACGATCCCGGCTCCGGAAAGCGCAGCGAGCAGCGGATCAGTCTCCTTTCCGCCCAGCCATAAGCCGGACTGCACCAGCAGATCGCGGACATCTCCATAGACGACAAGATCAGCAAGTACTGCACCTGCGGCATCTGAAAAGGTATCTCCGCTTCCCGACACGAACCCGCGGATAAAGCGGTAACCGTTTTCTGTTACGGAGCGGTCTTTTTTTTCAGCTTTTTCCATAAGACGCTTGAAGTCATCATCCTGATGCCCCCATTTGAGCTTCTTCATATCCCGGGCGGTCTCCGCCGCTTCGGAATAACGCCCTGCTGCATAAAGACGGCGCACCTCAGGAGCAAAATCATAATCGGCAAGCTCCTCAAGAAGAGTAAATTGCGCCATAAAAACAACAAGCGCGATATACGCGCCTGCTGCTATGGAAATTATTGAAAAAAGACGTATCCAGAACTTTGTCATTTTTTGGTCGTACAGTTTTTCTTCAGACTCTCTTTTGCAAGTTTCCTGATATCAACGCCATCGATGAGCAATTCACTTACTGCACTTGCTCCGTCAGGATATACCTTCACCTGCAGCGCGCACAGCTTGTTTTTGGCTACCGCATCTTTGAATATCTTATCCGCTTCCGGAGCAAGATCGGCATTGATATAATAGCGGTCAAAATGGTAATGGATGTCTCCATAATACCTGCGTTTCAGCCTGACACAGGGTTCTTTTCCCGGCTTGTCAACGATGGAAGTTACAACTGCAAGTCCATCTTTGCCGACCGCAAGCTCGGCATATTGTCCGCCAATATCATTTCCCTTTTCCGTTTTGCGCGGATGGACGGTGAGCGCGATAAATCTACCGCGTGCAGGATCATAAGGATCATAGCCTGTGACTTTGAAATCAAAGACATGCGAAGTTTTGAATTCGTAACCTATGATCTTCTGTACCGGATAATACAATGCGGCTGCGATACTCAACACAAAACAGAATATTTTGAAAAATTTAAAACGGTTCATTTGATCTCTCCCTTCGCAAGACGCCTTGAGAAAAAGATATTGGCTGCAACAAAAATGACTCCGACTGCGGCAAAACCGGCAGCGCGGCAAAGCGGATTTATCTCATCCGAAAAGAAGTGCACGAGGAACTGACTTGATATCAGCAGCATGCCTCCGTTGAAGATCGTGAAGTGGTTGCGGCGGAAACCGCGGCAGAGCAGCAGAGCTCCGAACACCACCGAGTAGATGATGCAGAGGTGCTCGACATACGGAAGCACGATATTGCAGCGCGGGAAAAATCCCGGAGCCAGCAAAAGCAGCCACAATCCCGTCATAAACCGTTCTACATCAAGACGGCGGCGCAGATAGGAAATCAGGATCATCACCAGCGTTATACCGTTGAATATCCAGTAGTTGGCAACTGCCGGAGCTTTGTGTTTTTCAGCCATATACAAATCCATTCCGGTCTCGGAAAAGATGCAGAGCAGAACGAGCATGAAGAAGAAGCTCGGGAGCATCCACGGATTGCGGCGCATTTTGATGCGCTTTTCATAGAGTTCTCTTCCGGCAAGCAGTCCGAGAGTTGCGACAGAAAAACAACTGAACATCGGATTGACTTTTCCGCAGGAGACCATTCCGAAAACCGCTATCAGGCAGGCAAGATAGCGCGACCACGGACGGTAAGGAGTAGCTGAAAAGAGGTGATAGAACAAATAGGGCAGAAAAGCAACTATTCCGAAGGAACACCACAGCTCTGAGTGCGAGTTGCCGATGATAAAGAACAACCCGAACACGTACATCGTGGCAAGTCCGATTGAGTTGAAGATATACACCAATGGAAGCGACAACGCAAGCACGAGAAGCATATAGTCCGAAAAGTCTCCTCCGATGTGATACACCTGGGAGACCACAGCTATCAGCGTGGCGATGCCTCCGGCACTCACGATGGCGGCTCCTTCGCGCTCGCCGCGGTTGTTGTTGCGGCACAGGGCGATGATGCCCCAGATGAACCCCACCGAGAGCGGAATCGCTCCAATAATGCAGCGGTTGAGATGGGTGAACATATCCCAGTTGTAATTGATCGCAAGTATTGCTCCTGCGGCGAGCATCGCGGCTCCGACTATACCCATCACCAGCACAAAATACTCCCGCGGTCCCTTGCGCGATGAAAGACGGTCAATGTAGTGCTCCCTTAACTTCTGCAGGGCGGCATCATCCACCACTCCGGCTTCGCGCAGGTGGGGGAGTTCGCGCAGAAACCAGCGTATCGAATTGTATTTTTCTGTCATGATAACAAACTGCTCCTTATTGAGTTGATGTGTGAAATATAATACATTTCTCTCCAATTTACAAGTAATTTTCAACTTTTAAACGCTAAAAATACTTGGCAATTTGTCTTGACACATACCTTATATGTGTGCTATATTATATAGATGATGATATGAGTATAACAGGCTTTTTTTGCCTTTTTTCCGGAGAAAAGATATTATGAGATACAATCCGCGCCGCCACCGCCTTCCGGTGTGCAACGCTTTCGGAGTTCTGCTGGTGGACAAGCCTGCCGACTGGACAAGTTTCGACGTGGTGAACTTTGTCCGCGGACGTTTCAACATCCCCAAAGTGGGACACTGCGGAACCCTCGACCCCGCCGCGACCGGACTCCTGGTGCTGACACTGGGCAAATTCACCGCCTTCAGCAACCGCTTCGCGGGAGAAGACAAGACTTACGAAGCTACCCTCAAACTCGGAGTCGCCACCGACAGTTACGACATGGAGGGAGAAATCACTTCAGAGTGTGATGCTTCCCACCTGACCGACGATGAGGTGACAAACGCGATAAACAGCTTCAAGGGAGCTCAGAAACAGCTTCCGCCCATGGTCTCGGCGGTCAAAGTCGGAGGCAAAAAGCTCTACGAGCTCGCCCGCAAAGGCATCGAGATCGAGCGCGAGGCCCGCGATATCGAAATATCAGCGATCGACATCACCCGCTGCGCCAATCCCGAATATGACTTCACCGTCACCTGCTCCAAAGGAACCTACATCCGCACACTCTGTCACGATATCGGTCAGAAACTTGGTGTCGGAGGAACCCTCTCAGCTTTGAGACGCACCAGAAGCGGAAAATTCAACGTTTCCGACGCCCTTCCGATCGAAAAAATCAAAGAGATGGATCAGGACGCCATCACCGATTACCTCGCCCAGCATCTCATCAAACTCGCAGGTGAAGCAGAATGAAAAATATCGACATCGACATCACTTCGATCAATGAAGCAATCGACAATGCCGGCAACAGCTTTTCGATAAAAGACTTGAGCAAATGCCTCGGCAACAAAAGCGCGGCTTTCACTTCCAGACTGGAACGCATACTCGACGGAGACGACCGCTTCTTCTCTCTCGACGGCAGCTTCATCCGCCGCGAAGCCTTCTTTGCCGGAGCAAAATTCCTGATAACTCCGGACTCCTGGGAGATCTGCGAAAAAATGCTCATCCCCGGACACCGTTTTATTCCGTTCACCCACCGCGATCTCTTTCCGTCCGAGGCTGAACTCTTCTGGAACGGCAAAGCTGTTCCCAAAAGGGAGATCACGGCTCCGCTGGGCAAACTCTTTCACTACCACACCCTGCTCGGCTCGGAAAATGTCTTCGACTATCTCGTTGCCGAGTCCCGCGCCAACGAACACCTCATGCACAGCGTAAATGCCACTTCACAGGTGACCCTCACCGTTTTTGACCTCTCTGGAATAATCAACGACTTCACCTGCGGAGATGCCCTGCTCGCGGAAATAACCGACTATGATGCCGGTACGATAAATATTTCCGTCATCGACGGAGCAAAACGCCAGAACTCCGCAAAGACCGCATGGGTAAACGCCATGGATGAGGCGGTCGAAAAGGTCGTGGAGCGTTTTGAAGAGTATCTGGATATTCCCGATCAGCTCGCCTGGGCGGCATTTTATGCCGGAAGTCAGGTCTGTACTCCCGGAGCAAGCATCGACGAATTCATCACTTCGAGCCGCAAGGTCGAGATCAAAGCCGACGGAGACCATGCTGTGCTCTCACTGATATCGACCGCACTTCCGGCTGAACAGGATGGAGAAAGTCAGGAAAACGATGTCTTCACCCTTTCCAAAGGCTCTCTCGATCCCTCCAAAATGTTCAAGGAGCTCGGAAGCATCCTCTCCACGGTGGAAATCGAGAGCTTCATCCTCGACTGCTGCTACGCAAGAGAGACCGATTTTGATGACTTTTTCCGCCGCATTTTCGGAGAAGTCACCCCCGAATACGCCGACGACGCCCAGAAGGCGACGCTTCTCAACTACCTCGAAGAGAAGTTTGAAGAGAGCTTTTCGACCTACAACCGCGCCGATGATGAACCCAAGGCGGAGATCCGCAGCATGATACTCGAAGCTGTCTCCGACCGCATGGAGTTCATGCGCAACATATCCAAAAACGAAGAGCTTCCTGATGAGAAGATCATGCAGGAGATTGCCGGGATCGCCCATCAGCTCGAGCATATACTCGAAGCATTGAACTCTCCGCGCTTTACTCCGGATCAGGCGGAGCTCGACAGCCTCGCCGACCGGGCAGAAGAGCTTATCGACGCTCAGGAAAGAGCCATGGAAAAGCTCGTTTGATCAAAAATTCAAGTTAAATTTTAAATATAACCCAAAGAAAGATCTACCAATGAAAGAAAAAATCCTTGCCAGCGGCAACGAAGCCATCGCAATGGCAGCGTATGACTGCGGAGTAAGTCTGGGCTGCGGATATCCCGGAACTCCGAGCTCAGAGATCCTCGATGAATTTTCCAAGCTCGGCGGCAACGCCGAATGGGAACCCAACGAGAAGTGCGCCCTTGAGACCGCTATCGGAGCCGCCGCGACCGGATGCCGCGCGCTGGTCACCATGAAACACGTCGGACTCAACGTCGCCGCCGATCCGCTTTTTACAATAGCCTACTCCGGAACTCCCGGAGGTCTGGTCATCATCACCGCCGATGATCCCGGAATGGCGTCAAGCCAGAACGAGCAGGACAACCGCCGTTACGCCCGCGCCGCCGGAGTTCCCATGTTTGAGCCCACCGACACCCAGGAGTGCTATGACCTGCTCAAAGAGGCTTTCAAACTCGCCGACAAATTCCGTTCTCCGGTGCTCTTCAGAGTGACCACCCGTGTCTGTCACTCCAAGTGCATCATGTATAGAAGCTCCGAGCGCGAAGCGTGCCGCACCGCGGATTTCGTCAAGGACCCCAAACTCAACGTCATGATTCCCGCCTACGCAAAACTCGCCCACAAGAGACTGCGCGCCGACCTCAACGCCATGGCGGAACTCTCTGAGGATTTTGCCAAAGCTGAAATGCGCTCAAGCTCACTCGGAGTCATCACCAGCGGAATAAGCTATCAGCACGTGCTCGATGCCGCTCCGGAAGCCTCCATCCTCAAAATAAGCTTCACCTACCCCCTTCCCGAAAAGGCGATCCGCAAATTCGTTGACAGCGTTGAACGCTGCGTCATCGTCGAAGAGGGAGACCCCATCCTCTTTGAGGGAATTTCCGCTATGGGCATCAAAGTCGAAAACAAGGCTGAAGAGTTCCGTTTCGGCGAGCTCTCTGTTGAGAGAGCCCGCAAACTCATTGCCCGCGATACTACTCCCGACCCGGTTCCTCCCAAAGGCAAAGCTCCGCAGCTCTGCCCGGGATGCCCGCACCGCAAGACCTATGAGGTGCTGCGCGATCTCGACTGCATCGTCTCAGGAGACATCGGCTGCTATACCCTCGGAGTTCTGCCTCCGTTTGAGGCTCTGCACATCGGAGTCTGCATGGGTGCAAGCATCACCGTCGGTCTCGGAATGCGCAAGACCCTTCCCGAAGAGAAGGCAAGAAAAGTGGTCAGCGTGATCGGAGACTCCACCTTCCTGCACACCGGAGTCAACGGTATCGTCGAAATGGTTTACAACCGTCCCGCGACCGGTCACGTCGTGCTGATCCTCGATAACAGCACCACCGCTATGACCGGACTCCAGGAACACCCCGGAACCGGTAAAAAACTCGACCACAAAACTCCCGCCAAGAGAGTCATCATCGAAGATGTCGTGCGCGGAATGGGCGTTGACAATGTCGATATCATCGACACCACCGCCGAAACTGAAAGATTTGCCGAGCTGCTCAAAGAGCGTCTCGCTTCAAACGATTGCAGCGTCATCATCGCACGCCGCCCCTGCATCCTCGCTCAGGCAAGAGATGCCAAAGCACGCAAAGCAGCAGAAGGAAAGGATAAATAATGAGCAGCGTCACCAATATCGTCGTCGCCGGTCTCGGCGGTCAGGGAGTCCTGAAAGTCACAGATATCCTCGCGGAAGTCGTCTTCCGTGCCGGACTTGATATCAAAAAAAGCGAAGTCCACGGAATGAGTCAGCGCGGAGGCTCCGTCTCAAGCGAAGTGCGTTTCGGAGACAAGATCGCAAGTCCCATGGTTCCGGCAGATGAAGCAGACTATCTCGTAGTCATCGACTCCACCCAGACCGAAGTCGTCAAAGGAAAACTCAAAGAGAACGGCATCATCATTGCTCCTGAAAATGTTCCCGTTGACAAGCTGGAAAATCCCCGCGCCATCAACACCATGCTTCTCGGAGCCCTCGCAGCGAAACTTGATTTCCCTGATGAGTTGTGGCAGGATGTCCTCAAAAAAGAGTTCGCCCCCCAGCTCTATGAGCTCAACGCCAGAATGTTCAAACTCGGATTTGACTCCGCAAAATAACTTATTGTAAAGCACAATGAAAAAGCTCTCTGTTTTATTTACACTTGCTCTTCTCTTCCTTGCCGGATGCGCTATTCCGGCAGGGGATACGGTATGTTTAAACGGCAAAGACAGCTATCAGGTGACGCTCTTGGGAGATATCCACTACGACGGTCCGCAGTATCATGCGAAACCGTTGACTGAGCGTGCTGCAAAACTCCATTACACCCAATGGAAGGGTACCTCACAGCAGGTACTTTCGGCTGCCGCAAAACAGAGCAAAGAAGAGACCGCATTCGTAGTCCAGCTTGGAGACCTCATCAACGGTGACTGCGACAATGCAAAACTTCAGGGAACCGCTTTGACTGATGCTTTCACGATGCTTAAAGGCTTTTTCAAAGACAAAAAACTCTTTGTGATACGCGGAAATCACGATCACCGGGGCAAAAGCGATGCCGTCGCAGCTCCGGCAAGGTATCTCGTTCCGCTGCTGAATAAAGAGCTGGGCAGAAATGTGATGTCGGAATATCTCAATTATGCCATCCGTTACGGAAGAGACCTCTATATCTTCTATGATTACCTCAGTCCGGATGCCGGAGTATTCACCCGACGGGCAATAGCACAAAACAGCGATGCCCGACATATATTCTTTCTCACCCATCTGCCGATGTTTCCGTGCAGTATCGGAAATCCCGGCTGGGTGGTTCCGCAATTCAGAGAGCTGATCCCCCTGCTCGCCAAACATAACGCTGTCGTCATCTGCGCCCACACTCACTCTATGAACTATATTATATATAAGTGCGGCTCAGAAAAACTTCAGCAGATAACTGTCACCAGCATGGGGCGCGAATGGAAACAGACGCCTCCGGAGAAAGTGCGGTGCAGCTCTTTTGACGAATGGAAAAAGTCAATCCGTCCGATATACTTCAGCAACCCAAAATACCGCAGTTCCATCGAAAATCTCAAGTATTTCAAAAATGAGGATTTCTTGACCTACCGCGTTGGGCATCTCGCTCCGTCGGGATTTATGAAAATAGAAGTTGCCAACGGCAAAGTCGTTGCTCATATATTTTCCGATGACAACGGAAAACCCGCAAATTCTATTGTTTTGAAAAGCAAATAAGGAGCGTCAACAATGAAATTCAAAACATTCTTTCCGGCGCTTGCCGCAATGCTGATCGCTGGAAGCGCGGTTTCTGATACAGTAAAAATCGCTGGAGCTGACCGTTATCAGGTGACTGTTCTCGGTGATGTGCACTATGATGCAAAAGAGTATCACACTACCAAAGCGAGGACTCCAAAACATGAAGAAAAACGCGCCAGAAATATCAACCAATGGCAGGGTAATTCACAGGCGATCCTTTCAGCTGCGGCAAAAGAGAGCAGCAATACCGCTCCTTTTGTGATTCAGCTCGGAGACATCATCCACGGAGACTGCCAGACCGTCGAACTTCAGGGAATCGCGATGAAAACAGCTTTTGCCGTGGTGAAAAAATATTTTAACGGGAAAAAACTTTTTTCCGTATGCGGAAACCACGAATATTGGGGTCCCCAAGGCTCAAATGAGATTATTGATGAGGCATTTGTTCCGCTGCTGCAAAAGGAGCTTGGCAAAAAAGAAAAGCTTTCAGGAACCAACTATGCTGTCCGTTACGGCAAAGACCTATATATATTCTATGACTTGCGCCGCACCACAGGCGGAGCAGAGTTTGTCCGCAAAGTCATTGCACAAAACTCCGATGCAAGACACGTCTTTTTCATAACCCACCTGCCGATGTTTCCATGCTCAAAGGGTAATCCCGGCTGGGTGGTTCCGGATTTCAAAGAGTTGATTCCGCTGCTTGCCAAACACAATGCAATAGTGCTTTGCGGCCATTCGCACTTCTGGGGACATCATGTTTACCAAAACGCAAACGGCAAACTCACTCAATTTATGATAACCAGCGTGGGATATCTGTGGTCGCCCGGAACTCCGCTGGAAAAGTATTTCACCTCGTTTGCTGATTGGAAGAAAAATATCAACTCCAAATATTTCACCAAGGCAAATCAATGGTCAATCGACAATTTGAACTTCTTTAAAAACGAAGACTTCATCCACTATGAAAGTCTGAAACGCATTCCGTCAGGATTTGCAAAAATCGAAGTTGACGGCGACCGTGTTCTCGGACACATTTATACTGACAAATCAGGCAAACCAGCATATACTACTGTTTTAAAAGATAAATAAGGAGCGTCAACAATGAAATTCAGAAATCTGCTTTTACCGGCAATCTCGGTCTTATTGGCTGGATGCGCGACTCCCATGCGCGAAGCAGTAAAGCTGGAAGGTAAATCCGATTACTCCGTGACTGTCCTCGGCGACACTCATTACGATGGTCCGCAATACCATCTGGCGCCTCCGCTCTCTGAAAACGGAAAAAGAGAACAGCTCCGCAACCTCGCCCAGTGGAAAGGCAAATCCCAGGAAGTCCTGGCTGCCGCTGCCGCCCAGAGCAAAGATACAGCTCCTTTCGTTATCCAGCTCGGAGACCTCACCCAGGGCGACTGCGAAAACTACGACCTGCACGCCGCGATGTTTCAGGGAGCTTTTGATACGCTTCACAAATTTTTCCCGGGCAAAAAAATCCTTTCGCTGCGCGGAAACCACGATGGCAGATGGAAGGGAATTTCCACCGATGCCGTGGACAAACACTTTGTTCCGCTGCTGCAAAAAGAGCTCGGAGGCGTCCAGATGTACGGCACAAACTATGCCGTCCGTTATGGAAAAGACCTCTATATTTTCTATGATTTCAAAAGATCACAAGTTGATTTCATCCGCAAAATGATAGAGAGCAATGCTGATGCCCGCCATATCATTTTCCTCACCCACCTGCCGATGTTTCCGTGCAGCGGAGGAAATCCGGGCTGGATCGTTCCGGACTACAAGGAGCTTATTCCTCTGCTCGCCAAGCACAATGCTGTCGTGCTTTGCGCCCACACCCACTTCTGGGGAACGTTTATTTACAAGTGCAAAGAGGGAACGCTTTCCCAGCTTATCGTGAACAGTATGGGCAACAACTGGTTCCCGGGCACCGCGATCAAAGACCGCTACAACTCATACGCCCAATGGAAACGCAACATCAATAAAAAGTATTTTGCTGCCCCCAATTATAAATGGTCAGTTGACAATCTCAAGTTTTTCAAAGACTCTGACTTTATTCATTATGAGACAAAATACTCCAATCCGTCCGGATTTGTCAAACTTGAGGTATCTGACTCCAAAGTCATCGCCCATATCTTCACCGACACAACAGGGAAACCGGTCAAGTCCTTCATTCTCAAAGGAAATAAGTAATGCGTCTGTTTCACACATTTCTGCTGTCGATTTTCGGCACACTCCTTACGGCATCTGATTATAATTTAGTTGTCCTGGGAGACACCCACTTTGACGCAGAGCGTTATCACGCCAGCAAACCAGTCCGTCCGTTTCAGATACAGGAGCGTGAACGCAACGTCTCGATGTGGGCTAACGGCTCATCAGAAGCCGTCCTGCGGGCAGCGGCAAAAAAGGATACTCCTGATGTTCCCTTTGTCATCCAGACCGGAGACCTGTCGCAGGGTGACTGCGATACTCCGGAAGATCAGGCAAAGATGATCAGCGACGGTTTTGCCAAAATCAAAAGTTTCTTCAACGGGAAAAAACTCTTTTCGGTAATCGGAAACCACGATATCAGGCTCGCCGTTCCCAATGTAAACCCGGATCTTGCAGACAAGGTTTTCCTCCCATCTCTCGAACGCGAACTCGGAAAGAAAACCAACAAAGGCAACTACTTCGTGCGCCACGGAAAAGATCTCTATATCTTCCTTGGCGGCTATAAAATGTCCGACCGGGACGCCTTCAGCTTCGTTTCAAGTGCGATCAATCAGAACAAAGATGCGCGGCACATCTTCTACATCACCCATGTTCCGCTGCTGGCGTGGAGTTACAGCCACCCAACCCCGGGACATGACAAATTGATTCCGCTGCTGCTCTCGCACAATGCGATCATACTTTCAGGACACACCCACAGAAACTCCATTTTCACCATAACCAAGGGCGGAAAGAAGCTCACTCAGCTTGTGGTCACCAGTCTGGGCGCAGAGTGGAAAAACGACAAACCCTTTGAAGTGTCCTGCGACTCCCTGGACAAATATATGGCGGGCAAAAAAGAGTCCTACCGGAAAAAAGAGATCGTCCAAAAAAGAGTGGCTGAACTGAAAAAGTATAAAATCACAGCCTCAGACGTGTACAGCGCAAAATCCGGTTTTGCCGTTTTGAACGTAAAAGAAAACTCTGTCACCGCAGAGCTGTATCTGGATGACTCCGGAAAGCCTGCCAAAGTGTTTTTATTAAAAGGAGAGAACAAATGAAAAACTTTTTCACCGCTTTGTTGACACTCTGCTGCATTTCCCTGTTTGCAGATGCCTATAATTTTATCGCGCTGGGAGATATCCACTTTGACGGAGCCCAATACCATAAGCTCCCTCCCCAAACCGCCGGACGCCAAAAAGAGCGTCAACGCAATTTGAGCATGTGGGAAAGCGGCAAATCCGCAGCCGTCCTCTCCGCAGCCGCGGCTCAGGCAAAATCCTCCAAGCCTGCATTCGTCGTTCAGCTGGGAGACTTCACTCAGGGCGACTGCGATACTCCGGAATTGCAGGAGCAGATGTTTGCCGACGGCTTTGCTAAAGTAAAAAGCTTCTTCCCCGGTCTGAAACTCTTCCCCGTCAAGGGAAATCACGATGTCCGCGTCACAGGTTTCAAACGCAGCTGCAACACTCCGGCGGCAAAGGCGTTCATGCCGCTTATCGCCAAAGAGCTGGGCAGAGAAAACTTCATCGGCAGTTACACCGTAAAACACGGGAAAGACCTCTTCATCTGCTTCGACAACTTCTACGATGCCAAAACCGGACTTGCTTTTATCCGGAAAGCTCTCAAGGAAAATAAAGATGCCCGCTACGTCTTTTTCATCACTCATATTCCGGTACTGCCCTGCTCCCTGTCTGTTTCCGAGTGGCTCGTTCAGGGAAACCGGATCATCGCCGATATGCTTGCCAAACGCAACGCGATCATCCTCACCGCCCACACGCATCACCCCTCTTATCTCTCGTTCAGCGACAAAAACGGAACTCTTTCCCAGCTGGTCGTAAGCAGCATGGGCAGCGAATGGAAACCCGGGGAATCACCTGCCATCCAAATAGATTCTTTTGAAGAGTTTACCAAAGCCGCCATGAAAAAAACGAAAAACATTGAAAAAAGGAGTTCCTTCTTCAAGCGTTATGAAAAATATACGGTGAACAAATTCAATTTGTTCAGCAGCAACTCCGGATTTGCGGTCATCAGGGTCGATGACAACGCCGTCACCGCCGAACTGCACACCGGAGTTTCAGGAAAACCATGGACAACAGTAACTTTGCTTAAAAATGCAAAAAATGGAAAATAAAAATGAGCGACATTATTGAAAACAACGATGTAAACACTCCGTTGGATTTCATCCGTGAAATCGTTACGGAGGAGGTCAAAGCAGGCAAACACGGCGGAAAAGTAGTCACCCGTTTCCCTCCGGAACCCAACGGCTATCTGCACATTGGACACGCCAAAGCCATCTGTCTCGACTTCGGCATAGCTGAAGAGTTCGGAGGCAAGTGCAATCTGCGCATGGACGACACCAATCCGACCAAAGAAAACATGGAGTACGTCGAATCCATCATCGACGACGTGAAATGGTTGGGATTCGATCCCGAAGAGCGCGTCTATTTCGCCAGCGACTACTTCGAGGAGATGTACCGCTGCGCCGTCGAACTTATCAAACGCGGAAAAGCCTACATCTGCGAACTCTCTCCTGAAGAGTGGAAAGAGTATTGCGGAAACCTCTCCGTTCCGGGCAAAAATCCTCCGGGTCGCAGTCGCAGCATCGAGGAGAACCTCGACCTCTTCGAGCGCATGAAAAATGGCGAATTTGAAGACGGAAAAATGGTTCTGCGCGCCAAAATCGATATGGCTTCTCCCAACATCAACCTGAGAGACCCTGTCATCTACCGTATCAGACGCATCCACCACTTCCGCCACGGAGACAAGTGGTGTATCTATCCCATGTACGACTTCGCCCATCCGCTTGAGGATGCCATCGAAGGAGTCACCCACTCGCTCTGTACCCTTGAGTTCGAGATCCACCGTCCGTTCTACGACTGGCTGCTCGAGGCTCTGGACTATCCGCACCGTCCGCGCCAGATAGAGTTTTCACGTCTTAACTTGAACTATACAGTTATGAGCAAGCGCAAACTCCTGCAGCTGGTCAAAGAGAACCATGTTTCCGGCTGGGATGATCCGCGTATGCCGACGATCAGAGGAATCCGCCGCCGCGGAGTTCCGGCTTCCGCCCTCAAAAAATTCATCAAAGAGTGCGGAATCACCAAGTTTGACGGAGTCACCGATTACGCCAAGTTCGAGCATTGCATCCGCGAAGAACTCAACGCGACCTGCGACCGTTTTCTCGGAGTGATCGATCCGCTGGAAGTCGAGATCATCAACTACCCCGCAGAAGGTATCGAGGATCTGGACGCCATCAACAATCCGGAAGATCCCGCCGCCGGAAGCCGCAAACTCGCCTTCGGACGCACTCTCTATATAGATAAAGCAGACTTCATGCTCGAACCGGTCAAAGGTTATTTCAGACTTGCTCCGGATAAAGAAGTCCGTCTGCGTTACGGCTACTTCATCAAATGCGTCGATGTGGTCAAAGATGCCGACGGAAACGTGACCAAACTGCTCTGCACCTACGATCCGGAAACCCGCGGAGGCAACGCTCCTGACGGAAGAAAAGTCAAAGGAACCATCCATTGGGTCGATGCCGCGACCGCAGTTCCCGCCGAATTCCGTCTCTATGACCGCCTCTTCACCGTGGAAAACCCCGGAGCCGACGGAGTTGATTTCCTCACTCAAATGAATCCCGATTCGGTGAAACTCGTCCAGGGATTTGTGGAACGCGGACTCGAAAACTCAGTTCCGGGCAAACCGTTCCAGCTCGAGCGTCAGGGCTACTTCACCGCCGACCTCGACTCCACCAGCGCAAAACCGGTCTTCAACCGCACCGTCGCGCTCAAAGACTCCTGGGCAAAGAAAGCTAAGTAAGCTTCCTTTTTCTGGAAGGGGAGATTGTTACCGGGGAAGGGAAAACCTTCTTTTCACGAGAAAAGAAGGTTTTCCCTTCCCCGGACCCCATCCCTTTCCAAGAAAAGCGGAGTACTTGCCTCAGTATCAGCTTTTGCGTTGTGTACTAAAAAATGGGCATTGTCCCAATTTTTGTGAAAGCGTTTTTGAATCGATGATAAACGCTATTTTGTTATACTTTTAGATATAGCACATTTGTTTTATTTTGTCAACATACGCAAAACGCTTGTTTGCTTCGGCGGATGCATCCGTGAGGCAAGGTCGCGTTTTGCGGTGAGCATAGCAAGGGAGTGTACTTTTGTACATGACCGCCGCGGCGCAGCTGCAA
>SUVY01000056.1 GCA_015061775.1 Lentisphaerota bacterium
GAACACTTGACCGATATTTGTCTACATCTATCTTCTTTGTAACATTCCAATACTTTCTAACTACTTCATGGATATTCAATCCATTGTGCACCATATCTAAAATAACACGTATTTTAAATTCTGCACTGTAATTGAACCCCATTTTTACATTTTTTTCATAAAATGCACCCTTTTAGTTGTGTCCAACTTTTTGGGTGCACATCAAAAAAAAGTTTTCGCCCTTTCCCCGAGTCTCCCATTACCAATCACCTCACTTCAACTCTAACACAAATTTCTCGATGCGGCGGAGTGCTTCGCGGAGTCGTTCTTCTTTCATGGTGAAAGCTATACGGATGAATTTGGAGTAGTGGTCTCCGCCGTATGCTGAGCCGTGGACGACTGCGACTTTTTCGGTTTCGAGGAGTTTGAAGGCGAATTCTTTTCCGGTGAGTCCGGTTGCGCTGACATCGACGAGGGCGTAGAACGTTGCGGGAACGGGCATGCACTTCAATTTGGGAATGCGGTTGATTCCTTCAAAAATAACATCGCGTCTGGTGCGGAATTCATCGCGTATGGCAGCGCTTCCTGAGTCGTCGCGGAGAGCTTCTATTCCGGCATACTGGGCGGGAAGGGGGGCACAGGCGACGATGTTTTCCTGCATTTTGGTCATTTCGGAGATGAGTTCGGCAGGAGCGATCGCCCATCCGAGTCTCCAGCCGGTCATGGCGAAGCGTTTGCTCATGCCGTTGATGATGATGGTGCGTTCAGCCATTCCGGGATAGCTGCGGATGCTGCGGCAGGGTTTGCGGTCGTAGGTGAGGCTCTCGTAGATCTCATCGGAGAGGACGAGAAAATCTTTTTCGACGGCGAGTTTGGCTATCTTTTCAACACTCTCTTCGGGCAGTATCGCTCCGGAGGGGTTGTTGGGATAGTTGAGGACAACGAGTCTGGTTTGGGGGGTTATCACCTTTTCCAGATCTTCGACCTGCAATTCAAAATTATCTTCGGGTCTGGTGTAAACAAAGACGGGGGTTGCTCCGAGACTGCGGACGACCTGACTGTAATTTATCCAGAAGGGGGCGTGGATGACGACCTCATCTCCGGGCTCAAGGATGGAGTAGAGGGTGAGAAAACTTGCTTCCATCGCACCGACGGTGACGATAACTTCGCTTGCCGGGTCGATGACCATTCCGGAGTTGCGTTTGAGGTCTTCGGCGATCGCTTTTCTGAGGTCGATCAAACCTGCGTTGGCGGAGTAACGGGTCTTGCCTTCCATGATCGCTTTGCAGGCGGCTTCGCGCACGTTCACCGGAGGCGGAAGATCGGGGTCTCCCAGAGTCAGGTCAACGACATCGGTATATTTTGCCGCAAGATCAAAAATCGCCCGCGGAGGACTGGGTTCGACACAAAGTACACGCTGTGATATATTCATTTTTGATTTCTCCAAGTTATTTAAAGTGTCATCAATAGAATATACGGCTTCTAATGCGTTTTATCCAATAAAATATCATAAAAACCAATAAGAAGCGGAGTGTTTGCGGTTGGCGCAAGAGTATCCGGAATAAAATTCGGACTCAACGCCTGAACGCGGCAGAAAATTCGGCAATAAAAAAGCTCCGCCGTAGAAAGCGGAGCTTTGCTGCATTTTGCAGAAGAGCGGTATTACACACCCTGATCGATCATAGCATCGGCGACCTTGCGGAAACCGGCGATGTTCGCGCCGAGGACGTAGTTGTCCGGCTCGCCGAACTCAGAAGCGGCGGAGCGGGCGGCGTTGTGGATATTGACCATGATGCCGTGGAGCTTCTCATCGACTTCGGCTGCGCTCCATGAGAGACGCATGGCGTTCTGGGTCATCTCAAGACCGCTGGTCGCCACACCGCCGGCGTTGGAAGCTTTGCCGGGGCTGAACATGATTCCGTTCTGCTGAACGTACTGGGTAGCCTCGAGGGTGGTGGGCATGTTCGCGCCTTCGCAGATGGCGATACAACCGTTGGCGACGAGAGCCTTTGCGTCATCGAGGTCGAGTTCGTTCTGGGTGGCGCATGGCATGGCAAGATCGCACTTGCCGAGCTGCCACGGACGGGCGTTCTCGAAGTATTTGGCGGTGGGGAATTTGTCAGCGTACTCTTTGATGCGTCCGCGGCGGACGTTTTTGAGATCCTTGACGAAAGCGAGCTTCTCGGCGTCGATACCGTCGGCGTCGTAGATGGTTCCGTTGGAGTCAGAGAGGGTGACGACTTTTGCGCCGAGCTGAGCGGCCTTTTCGGCTGCATACTGGGCGACGTTACCGGAACCGGAGACCATGACGGTGCGTCCGTCGAGTCCGAGGTCGCGGGTCTTGAGCATTTCGCTGGCGAAATAGACGCAGCCGTAACCGGTGGCCTGCGGACGGATGAGACTTCCGCCCCAGTTGATTCCTTTACCGGTGAGGACGCTGTCATAGCTGTTGACGATCTTCTTGTACTGACCGAACATGTATCCGATCTCGCGGGCACCGACACCGATGTCACCGGCGGGAACGTCGATGGACGGACCGATGTGGCGGTAGAGCTCTCTCATCAGGCTCTGGCAGAAGCGCATGACTTCGCCGTCGCTTTTGCCTTTGGGATCGAAATCGCTGCCGCCTTTGCCTCCGCCCATGGGCAGAGTGGTGAGGCTGTTTTTGAAGATCTGCTCAAATCCGAGGAACTTGAGGATGCTGAGGTTCACAGAGGGGTGGAAACGCATTCCGCCTTTGTAGGGGCCGATCGCGCTGTTGAACTGGACACGGTATCCGGTGTTGACCTGGATGTCGCCCTTGTCATCGACCCACGGAATCTGGAAGATGATGGTGCGCTCCGGAATGACCATGCGCTCGAGAACTCTGTTTTTCTCGTACTTCGGCTGGGCATCCAGCAGTTTGGAAAGGGTCGCGAGCACTTCAGTTGCGCTCTGGATGAACTCTTTCTCAGAACCGTTGGTCTTGGCAAGTCCGTTGAGGACTCTCTCTACATAACTGTTCATGATAATTGCCTTTCTGTTTTTTTTTCAGGCGGCAGAAAAACCGTTTTTCCGGCATGTGCCGTCAATCAAACAACTTTATAATATAGCGCGTACAGCAATGATATTCAATTACAAAAAGTAAAAAAGGTAATGCTTTTTATCTATTGTGCGCAATAAAACGCGGAAAAACTGCAAAGAGATACTTGCAAAAGTATATAAAATATTGTATAGTATCAGCAAAATGTTTCACAATTTCCATCGGGAAGGCATCACTCAAATGATCAGAAAAATTTTATTGACGGCGGTATTTGCAATAACAACGTCTGCGTTTGCGGCGGTCTATTATGTTGACGGAGCAAACGGCAGCGACAGCAATGACGGAAGAAGTGAAAAAAAGAGTTTCCGCACCATCCAGAAGGCGGCGGATAAGGTTGTTGCCGGAGATACGGTTGTGATCTCTCCGGGAGTCTATTTTGAGATCGTCAGGCTCAACCGTTCCGGAGCTCCGGGCAAATACATCACCTTCCGCGGAAGGGGAGAAGTTATAATCACCGCCGCCGACCGCACCTTGCGCGAAAAGCGCGGAGAGTGGAAACTTGAGGACAGAGAGAAGAACCTTTACAGCGTTTCCTTTGACCATGAGCCGTCGCGGGTGCTCGCTGACGGTTATGAGCTGTTTCCTTATGCGTCGCTTGGATTTCTCAAACGCGCGGAGCTGTCTGACGCGGGATATCCTGCTCCGCCTCATGGATTCTGCTTTGACGGCAAACGGCTTTACGTGCGCTTCAGAGAGGGGCAGTCTCCGGAAAAAACTCTGCTCTGCGTCTCCCCTTCCGGAGCGAAGGGTTCAAATGCCCATCACGTCTGGCAGGCGGAGCACTCCAATTTCCACATCGGCAAAAATGCGGCGAAGAGGGGTTATATCAAACTTGAAAACCTCACCTTTGAGACTCCGGGAACTGCCGGAGTCGTCACCTACGCAAGCAATGTCGCCGTGACCGGATGCTCCTTTCACGGCTGCCGTTTCGGAGTCGCCGGAGTGAGAAAAGCCGCCAACGTCTTCGTCGAAAGCTGTTTTTACACCCAGAAAGGAGTCCACTCCGACACGATGGAGCTTATCAGAAGAGCTCAGAGATCCGGAATAAACAAAAAGATACGCTTCTATTTCTGGGCGCACAAGATCAACCGCAACAGCAAAAAACAGATGGTCAACTTCGAGACCGGAATCGTCTGCGGAGTCGGCCGCAACTGGCATATCCGCAACTGCCGCATCGACGACAGTTTCGAGGGATTTTCGACCTGGTGTGCGAGCAATGCCGAGGATTTTCAGGTGTACGGAAACGTATTCCGCAAGATCGTTGACAATGCGGTCGAGACTGAAAACAGTTCCCGCAATGTGAGGGTTTACAACAACTTTTTTGAAGATGTGTTTGAGCCGGTATCGTGGCAGCCGCTTGCCGGACCTCCATGGCCGGGGCCGGTGTTTGTTTACCGCAATGTCGTAAAGACGACGCCTGACTTCAAGCTGCACGCGGAGGCTCTCGAAAACTTTCTTCCCGGAGTGTTCAAACTCGGAGTTTCCGGCCGCAACTGGCAGTATCCCCAGCACGGAAACGTTCCGGTAAGTGTCATCGCCGCCCGCACCAGCAAGCGTTTTGTCGGAGCTCCCGACCCCGGATTTCTGGTGTTCAACAATACGATCATCCATCCCGACGGAGGTTTGATGACCACCCCCAATCCGCTCGACAACCGGGCGTTGCGCGAACTGGTCAACTTCAGGTTCTTCAACAACATAATCCTGACGAAAAAAATGCACGTGAGCAAAACGTGGAAGGCTCCGCTGGTGGAGTTTTACAGCAATATCGTCATCGACTCTCCGCACAATGATTTCCACCGCGGCATCATGGATAAGGAGGGAGGAAAACTGCTGAAAGACGCCTCCACGCTCAGCATGAACAGCGATTGGACTCTCACAGAAAAGAGTCCGGCAAGAAACGGCGGAATACTGCACTTCTTCGAGCCCGACGCTTCGACCGACTGCGGAGCGGTTCCTTACGGAGAAAAATTTGAAATGGTCTCAGGAACGGAGTATATTCCGAAACTTGACAAACTCACTCCATTCAGACGCGCGGTTTACTATCATCCTGAGCTTTTGCGGAGTGCCGGTCCCGAAGCGGGAAGCTGGGCGGTTTACAGCTTCGACAAGGCATATAAGATCCCGCTCGCCGTTCCCGCCGGAGCAAAACGTTTCCGCGCAGTATTCAGGCTTGCCGACTGCACGCGTCCGCACGAAAGGAGCATAGTCCGCAAGTGGCGTCTGTTTGCGGCAAAAAATTACTCCATATCGCTTGAGGCGAAGGAGGGCAAAGCCGTCCTCATCTGCCGCAGCGGCGGCGGAGAGAGCCGTTGTGATCTGGGAGCGTTCAACCGCGACAGATACTGCACTCTCAATATCACATTCGGAAACAGTATCGAATTTGACGGCAGGGTGATTTCCGGAAAAGCTCCGGCGGCTCCGGCTCCCGGCAAAGGTGAATTGGAAATTTTCCGCAATGTATTGTTCGATGCCTCTTTCGCACGGTAAAATATCTTGAAAAACGGTATAACGCGAGGTATATTAAGCAGCTGTAAAGCCAATAATACTCCGGAGTACCGTTTATGAAACAGTTTTTCAAAAAGCTTTGTTCCCGATATGGGGAGATGATGCGGGGAAAGCGGGAAAACTTCTTTTCACGAGAAAAGAAGTTTTCCCTCTCTCCCCGCGCCCCTCTCACCCTTTCAAGAAAAGCGGGGTACTTTTTTACTTACTTTTACCTGCCTTTGTCGGGAACAGAACCTTTCAAAAAAATATCAGCGGGCAAAGCAGTCAAAGCTCTTCTGCTGATATTGGTTTTTCTTTTTATTGCCGCCGCCGACTTTTTCCAGATATACCAGCTCAAATACGGCTACGCCGACAGCGGAGCGTTCTGGCAGTATGCCGGACACAACGGAATAACTTACATCAAACGCCCGGAATACTTCAATTTTTCTGATCCGGTCAACTTCAAACTGATAGAAAACGCTCCCAAGACTCCTGTTCGCAATACCCTGGATATCGCGGTGAAGGCGACGCGCAAACTTGCGAAGTACAACAATAACGTTTACGATATCCGCTGGCTCGGAAGTTTGTGGATAACAGCCCTCCTTGCCGGAGTCGCCATCCTGCTCTACGGCTTATACAAGGTGAAAAATCCGTGGAGTTCTGCCGCAGGATCCGTTGCCTTGACCTTCTTTGCCACATATCCGTCGCTCATGGCTTATATGCCGACATTCTATCTTCCGGGAGCGTTTGTCTCACTCTTTACACTGTGCGCCGCGCTTTGCACGCTTGGGCTGAGAAGAAACTCCAAAACGGGAGCGGTGATACTCTTTATCCTGCAAGCGGGAGCGTTGAGTGCTCTTGTGTTTCTCAATGTTTTTGCGTTCGGCTTGTTTTTCTGTTTTGCACCCTTTATGCTTGCGGCACTCTGCCGCGATCTCTTCCCTGCCGGAGAGAAGAAATACATCGCATACGCGGCGGCTCTGACCGTGATTTTCGCGGCGGCGTTTCCGCTGTATCACGTGTTCGGAACTGACGGTATCGGAGCTCCCAAGAAGTTCAACTTCTATATGCGCCATCTGCTGCCCAATATGGATAAGCCGCACAAGTTTCTCGGAAGTCACGGATTCTCCGCAGGAGCAATCAATGAGGTCGGCAACAATCTTATGTGCGATTATTACTCCAACAACAAGCTGTATCAGAAACACTTTTTGCAGACACTTCCCAATATGCCGGGTGCAGGTATGCTGTTCCGCGATCCGCGCATTGCGGTCAAAAGTTTTGCCGAGCTGAACCGTTCGCATACCAACGACTGGGAGGGTGCATCATTGATCTATTCCCGCCCCGGAATGTCTGCACGTTCCAAACCGGGACAGGATGCCCTCAGATTTACTCCGGTGAGCCACAGTTTCATGTCGAACAATTTTGTCATTTTCATCATGGTGTCCGGAGTATTGCTTTTGTTGTGGCATATAACAGCGATGTTCCGCAAAAAGGAGGGAGCCTGCGCCGCATTGCTGCACTTTGCGCTTTTGATGTCTCCGCTGGTGGTTTTTGCTCCCGGATTGGCGAATCACGGTATCGAAGAGCACCTCATTATGGATATCATGTATCCGCTTCTGATAATGCTTGCCGTCAACTGTTTCATCCAGTTTTTCCATCTGCTCGGCAAACGGCTCAAGTCTGAAATTTATCAGGCAGTCACGAGAGAGAGCCTCTTCTTCTACTTCGTTTTCGTTATGATGATGGCGATGGAGTATATCTTCCGCGGAACGCTGCTTGATATCATGCCTGTAACCGAAAATCTGCTCTTTCAGGCGTTTGTCATTTATTGTATGATACTGCCATTGAGGATATTTGCCGGAATTCCGTGTGCGTTTGTTGTTCTTTCTTACTTTACCATTATGTGGGGCTTGAGCAACTATGTGAAAGAGGCTGTATGGGGAATTCCGCTTATGCCGGATGAGTTCATCTCATTTACTCATGTGTGGAAATCAATAATGCTTATGTCAGGTACTGCTTCGTTCAAATTTACTGCGGTATTTACCTTTGCCTGTCTCATTGCGGCTGTGCTGTGTGCGGTATTTGATAAGAAGCATAAATTCACTCTTTTCAAAACGGTGGCTGCCGTCATAATTGCATCTGCCGTGGTGATTGCGCTTGGTCGTTGTAATGTTCCCAAAGCATTTATTCCACTGCGATTCTCGGAAATCATAAGCAAGGTGGAGTACCTGTTCCGTGTCGATGGAATGGTGTTGCGTTTCATCGATCAGGCGCGTAAAACGGCAGCAGCTCCGGCTGACTCTTCGCGTGAACTGCTCAAAAAAGAGGCTGAACGGATTGCCGCAGAGCAGAAAAAGTACCGTTTCGATGAGAAGGCGGTAAAACCGCACGTAGTTATCATTCTCAACGAGGCGGGAGTCAATCCGGTTAAATTCAAAAACCTCAATTTTCCTGACGGTTCACCGTTTGATGTTGAAAAAATCGCCAAAAAGATTAAATACAGCAGTAAACACGATGTCATTACGGGAGTTCTTCAAGTACCTGTGTTTGGAGGCGGAACCGTCAAACCCGAGTTCGAGGTTTTGACCGGAATAAACTCCTATATGATGCCGTATATCCCCTATGCCCGTGTTGCCAAAAACAAATGCGGTTCGATTGCAAATGAGCTTGGTAAACGCGGATATACTTCAAGTTTTCTGCATCCGTTCCCTAAGAGCGTCTATTCACGAAACGAGGCGTTGCCCAATATGGGAATAAACAATCTGCTGGATATCGAGCACTTTCCACCGGCACGCAGCAAAGGGGATTTCCCCTTCTATCCTGACATGGATTTCTATAAAAACGTGGTGAAACAGCTCAAGTCAAAGGGAGACAAACCGCAGTTCTTCTACTGTGTGTCCATCCAGAACCATGGACCTTATGACACGCCGCGTTTTCGCCATGTTCCGCCGTACAAGTTCAGCACGTTGCGCGATGTTACCGATGCCCACAGAGTATTGCTCCAGCGTTATTTGACGGGAATCCATCTTACCGATCAGGCGATACGGCAGTTTTTCATTGACCTTGAACGCGAAGTGAAGCATCCGACAGTCGTAGTGATTTTCGGAGACCACTATCCGAGTCTGCACGTCGATGACTATGATATTCAGGGACTGCTTGACCCTGATTTTCTGGCGAACAATAAGAAGTCCAATCACAAGACCGAGTACCTTGTCTGGTCGAACTTCAAGCTGCCTAATGCCCGGGTGTTCACTCCTGAGATGAAGGCGTGGGAGCTCGGCAGACGTCTGGTCTGCGCGGCGGGAGTCGTTCCGTACAATGAGTGGATATATCTCTTTGACCGGCTCAACAAGTCGGATATCCTGATGAAGAGCCGCTGCGATATCCAGCCTAAACTCTTCAATGGAATGAAACTTGAAGAGGGTATAGATAACTATTTCCGTATGTACCACGCCTTGAGCTACGGAGAGTTCACCGGAGTAAAATAACCTTATGGATAAAGCACTCGCGATCAGAAATCATATACTTTCCCTGCTGCCCGGGTGTCCGGAGAACGGAAGGCTTCCGTCGGCGCGCAAACTTGCCGGCGACTTCGACGTGAGTTTTCAGTTTGTCCAGCGGGTGGTCGATGATCTTGCCGAACGTGGAGTGATACAGGTTTTTCCGCGCAGCGGAATGTCTCCGCATCCCTATTGGAAAAAGCGGCAGGTCAACGGAGTTTTCAAGACCCACGCCGACGATTTCATCATCCGCGGAATTCAGGGCTGTATAGCCAAACGTATTCCGGAAATATTTATCAGCCGTGAGTTTGAGCGTGCTCCGATGGAAATGGCTGTGACGCACTACCTGGTCAGCCATCACCGCCAGTATTGTGATCTCCGACCGCTGCTCGACAGGGTGGTTCCCGAAAACAATATGCTTAGCAGCAAGATAGTCGATGCCGGAAAATTCGGAGACAATCTCTGCGGAATACCGCTGGTATTTTCTCCTCAGGTGATGCTGCTCAACCGCCGGATTTTTGAACGCTGCGGCTGTGAACTTCCTCCGGAAGACTGGACTTGGGATGATCTGGCAAGGACGGCAGCTGAACTTGCCCGCCATATCGAACCCTACCGGGCACTGGGCATCTGGCGCCACCTCACGGTATGGGCGAGCTTCGTCACGGTCAACGGGAGCTCGATAGTCGATCCCGACGACGCAAGTTTGGTGAAATTGGACTCTCCTGAGTCTATACAGGCTCTGGAGTTCTTCTTTGAGCTGCTCAAAAAGCACGCTGTTCCGGCGCATCTTGCCAAAGAATATAATCATCTCCATGACTTCCGCGCAGGAAATACCGCCATAATACTCAGTTCCCGCCAGACGCTCGCCGCTATGATTTCGACCGGAGTGATTTCCAAAGAGGATATCGTTCTGCGTCAGATCCCGGTGCGGGAAAAGGGAATGGTTTCCCGTGCGATGCTCGCCGCCAACTTCTATTGCGTGAGAAAAGAGTGTGTGGATATGGAGCTCGCCGAGGAGCTTCTGCGTCTGCTGCTCTCTGAAGAGTGCCAGCGGGATATCATCGGTGCTTCCGGATGCGGATTTCACATCATGCAGACTCCGGCGCAGCAGAGTTTCAATAACGGTGACCAGCACGACGCGGTCTTTGCCAAGGCGTTGAGCAACGTGGTTCCGCGTTACAACATCACCAATCCGGCAAGTTACCATCTGGTCTGTCAGGGAATGGAGTCCATTCTGTCGAAGGACGGAGAGGGGCTCGCTTCTGAGGTAGCCCGGCTTGCCGACGCTCTGCGGCTGATTTCAAGTTTCGGTGACGAAGAGTAACAGATTGAAAAACAGAATATGTGTGCTATATTATATCTGTGTGAACGACCGTATTTGCAAACTTATCAAGGAGTTATGAAATGCCAAACGCCTCATTCCCGGGAATGAGTGTAAAGCACAGCTTTACACTTATAGAACTGCTCGTAGTAATTGCCATCATCGCTATTACATTACGCTCAAAATCTCATTTTTTTCTGCTATTTTCTGCCATTTTAGATTTTCTACCTTTATTACAAAGGATACATAACTTTCAAAAACGAGATGTTACCTTGTGAAAAATCAGTTGCTTTGTTTAAGTAAAACGACTTTAAAATCTTTTGCATTCTTGCAGTTGATCATAATTTGCTGCATCTGCCTGAACCCAGCACCATAGACCAAGTCTGCACAGCTTTCCTGCCGCTTTGCCATATTGCATTCGCCTATTTCTTTCAGGTAAAGCCACTGAATAAAGGTTGCCATTCCTTCATTTAATCTCTCGAATTTCAGTATTTGCGGTACACATTCCCATACCCAATCATGAGTTAGTTCGTGAGCTATAATGCTTGCAAGTTTTTTGGGAGATAGTCCAGACATAACTCTTATGCGAAATACCTTCGGGCGATCATATTCAACGCCACTGCTGTAACGGATCTTGCCTCCACTTCCCAATGGAGAAAAATATCCAAGCCAATTGTTTGAATAGTTATTGGAGAATTGTTTCATAAAATCAGCATCTTCCAAAGAAAAATATATTTTATGATCGGTATAAATCCCCCATCGTTCCTTCAGAAACTTTCTGGTACTGTCAAAAATTTTCTGTCCTTGAGTTTTTGCAAAAACACCTTTTACTTTACATTCTTTGCAAAAATACCTTTTGTCAATGTGTTGATATTCGGAGACTCTTCCGTAACATTCAGAACATTTGGGTAATTTTGTACAGACTGAACATAAGTTTATCTTAAATTCTAAACTGTCAACGCAAACATTCCATGTCCACCAACGTGCGACATATTCCCGGCAATTATTACATTGATACTTGACCGAATCAGCGGCTATGGTTAACATAAAAAATAATAACGATAATATAACAGTCTTTTTCATAGCCATCTTCTCATTAAATAGATGAACGGACTTAACAATATCAAACTTATCACCCAGCCTGATATTGCCTCTGACAAGGAAAATGCGGGCAATATTATTGTACAAATTGCCTGCCTGATTACGACAAAACTCCACATAAACAAAGACTCTGTAAAGCAAATCACAAAAACTGCAAAATTTTCTTTTACATAAAGTTTTTCCCATACCGTGCATCGCATTGAATTATCTATTGAAAATATTGTAATTATTTGCACAAGATAAATAATAATAATCCCATACAATGATTTTATCATCAATATGTTTGAGATATTATCAAATTTGTCTGCATATACAGGATCTGCCAGGGTCATAATACCCCATGGAATAAACAGCAAAAACAATAGAACAAATTTACTTATACGGGGGGGCTTTGCTTTTCGGGAACACTTTGACTTTTCCATAAATAAATTTTTCCTATGCGGCTGAACTGCTACTTAAAACAGATATGAAACTTAATAAATTGGTAATCATATGTACCTGGATCGGACACCAGAGATTTCTGGTATGTAAATAGAGTAATTGCAATATCATCGCCAGAAAAAATAATCCGGGAATACCAACAAGGTAAAAATGAGCGATGCTAAATAAAAATGAAGTTAGGAACAGTGCTTTAACACTCCCTAATGGAAATAAAAGTCCATAGAGCATTCGCCGGAAAACAATCTCTTCTCCTATTGGGGCAAAAATAATTGTTGTTATTCCAATTATAATTATCTCTGGAAGTGATGCCTCTCTTAGGGATTCTGCCAATGGCTGTTCTTCATCTACCGTTAAGCCAACAAATTTAAAAAATTCACAACTCCAATAATGACATATAAAAGACAGTAACAGAATAAGGAATACTGAAAAAACTACCTTATAAGCAACACCAGATTCCAAATGACGGAATGAACATATTTCAGAGATTTTATTCTTTGAAAAATATAAAAATCCTCCAAGCAGCAGCAACGCTCCCCAAGGGGCAACAGTCAACTGCATTGCCAGAGAGGAAAAACAAAAAGGGACAAATAAATTCAGGCAGCAATACAAAATGATAGTAAGCCATGTTTGCTTTATAGGCAAAACAGAACACCATTGAGAAATTTTAAAATGAAAATTACTTTTGAAAAAAACTTGAAAAATCATTCGTTTATCCCGGATTTTTTCTTGTCATTCTGTTTCCAAAGATATTGACCTTTATGAACTCGAATATCTTGTTCTACCAATATTTTTTGTAAAAGATCGGCAGCTTGAGTGTGTCCAGCCCGTGCCGATTTTGTCAACCAAAACAAAGCCTGATCTACATCTTTTTTAACGGTTTCTCCGTAATAAAAGTTCTTGCCAATTAAGAATTGAGCTTGAGCATCTCCATCATAAGCAGATTTTATTATGGCAGAAAAATCTCTTTGTTCAGTTTCTTTTGAGTTGTTACATCCTCCGAAAGCCAACAACAAAAACAATAATATACATAAAAGTATTGCTGTTATCAGAGAGGCAAAAACAGTTATTCGGCGTTTTGAATCCCAAAACAGCAACTCCCACAGCCAATCTTTTTGGGAATCTGAATCAAGAGTAAAATGAATTTCCCATACACGAAAACGATCTGCTTTTATTTTTTTCTGCCATTGCCCTGGCAACTTATTCAAAAGATAAAATATCCTGTGGCATATTTTTTTCATAATACGCCTGAAATGAACAGAAACATACTCCTCTACAGATATTTCATTTTTCTGTTCTGGTTCATCTCCACAAGCATTTTGAATATGGATCATCTCCCGACAGGTGTATTCCAACTGTCTAGCCACTTTATCATCCGGATTTTTTTGCAAAATCCGGACAAGATGATCCAGAGCTTTGCTAAATTCCCCATCAGCCATCAGTTGTCGTATCGGTTTATATTTCATTTTTGAAAAACAGTTTATTGCTGTGCTGCGGCTGATTTGAAATCTGCCTGAAACTTTTTATCATTAGCTTTGCGGTTCAGTTCACTTTCTTCGAGGGTATAGGCAAGAAGTTCAAAACCGTTTTTTTCAAGGTAAATCACCGTATCAAACAGATTTTTTCCGGTAGGATTCATTTTATAGGCATTGATTTTTGTCTTTGCCCACAGAAGTTTAGAAAGGTAGTCCCGAGTGAGGATGAAGCGTTTCAATTCGTTGTTTTCATCAGATTCCAACACAAATGAAACTTTTCTTGCGGCAGGAAAGAAGGTATCTTTTTCCTGTAAGGCGAGAAAATTCAAATCAAATCCGCCGAAGTCATCCGTTGAATAAATTTTGGACTGATTGCCGGAACGGACAATGATATTCTTTTTTGCAAGCGGAGTCTTTACATTTTCGGTGGTGTGACTGAGCATTTTTCTGTCAAGCGAAACAAGAGTTTCCTCGTTCCGTGCTTCGTTTTCCCAATTCAAAGCAGGATTCATTCCGGCAAAAGAAAGTTCATTGATCGTCTTGGGAACATCATAAGGAAGAATACCGAATGAACACAAAAAGAGCAAATGGGAGCCCAAAGAAACCGGCAAGAGACCGATCCCAGCTGGAACTTCATAAAATTCACGCCACCATTGATACGGTGTTGCAATAGTTTTAACTGTACGGACTTCATACTTTTTGACTTCCGCAGATTCCAGTTTTTGAATTTCTACGTGATAAGAAGAGTCTTTGATCGTTTCCGGTGAAAGTTTCAACTCATATTTTGTGTTGAGAACTTTGCGGTCATTTTCCTGCGAAACAATATCTATATTACGCAAATGGTTGGCACAACCGCCGTTAAAAAACAATGCACTCCCCATTACCGCAACTGTTATAATGTTCTTGATTTCCATAATAAATATTTCCTTTCATTGATTGAGTTGTTTCCAATATTTCACGGCCTGTCCGTAACCTTGATCGGCTGCTTTTTTTATCCAGAACAACGAGGTCTTGCTATTAAAAGGCACTCCTTGTCCTTTCTCATACCTTATTCCTAAATCATACATCGCTTCCGGCAAGCCAAGCCCAGCAGCTTTTTGCAGATATTTCAGTGCCTTTGCATCATCCGGATTTATATCTCTGAATCCTTTTTTGTATATCAGAGCCACTTTGTAAGTGACTTCCGGATTGTTATTTTTTACAGCCAGCAAATAAAAATCCAGCATTTGCTTTGCGTTTGCTTCATAATCGCCGTTGTAAATGGCATTGGCTATTTTGATTGCAGCATCCGGATCATTCAATTCTGCAGCCTTCCAGTACCACTGTAAAGCTTTTTTGTTATCCGAAAACCACATTCCCAGCCCTTTTTCATAAATGTAGGCAACTTGCAATACTGCATCTGGATGTTTTGCTTCGGCTGCACTTAACAGAAGCGGTAATGCTTCTTTGTATTTCTTTTCATTGAATAACTTCATTCCTTCGTCATATTGCTTCTGTTTGGGGTGAATGTTTGTTGCAAAAAAGAAGTCTATTTTTAATTTTTCTCCCGGGATGGAGCTGAACAGTTTTTTTTCTTCAGATTGTCCTTGGGAACTTGACGAAGCAATATATTCCTGAAAAGGTTTTATGAGTATTTCTTCATCGGCCGGATAAATCTTGTCATCGACTGCAAACATCGCATCAATGCGGTTTGATGAAAAGACAACTGTGGAAGGTTTCGCTTTTATTTCCAATAGGAAATCAGTGTTTTTATTTGCCATAACTTGTGCAGATAAATTGTTTTGAGGTAAAATTCCATCTCCGCGAACGCAGATAAGATTTTCTCCGATATTCTGCTTGAAGGCAAGAGGAAATTTTTTTGTTTTTATCCAATTTCCATCGTTAATTTTGATTTCAATACCTTTTCTCTGAATGAATTTCAATAAATCATCAGAAGCCGACAGATAAATACTCAATGTGCCAGTGGACGGAGCAACGACCTCCGATTCAATTGTTTTGCGCCCCGGAACCTCTGCAAGGGATATTTGCAGAGAGGTATTTTCTTTGACTTCGATGTTCTGCCTTTGGGGAACATAACCCCGCCGGGTAAATGTAAGCGTATATTTTCCTTGCTCAACTCCGCTTATAACCGCATATCCGGAGGAGGAAACTGCAAATTTTCTGATTTTTCGAGTCCCGGCAAACATTTCTCCAGTTATTCCGTCATCGCCGTAAACAGTAACGGAGTAAAGAGACTTTGCCAAAGGAACAGTTATGGATGTATCTTTTTCAATATGAAGAATGGAGGAATGAGTTTTATAATGTGGCGCGGTGATTTTTAATTCATACACTCCTCTTTTTACTTTGGAAAAAATGCTTTTCCCTTCCACTCCCGTTTTTTGAACAAATTTTACTTGCGAGTTTTGCAGCAGTTCGACCTGACTTCCCGGCAAAGTTGTAAGTGAAAAAGTTTTGAACATTTTTTCCATTTGTAATGAAATCTGCAAATCATTTTCCAGAACCAAACGTTTTTCACTTGAAATATATTCCGGATGAGAACTTTTCAGCAAATAACTTCCCTTTTTCAGTTTTTCAATTTCAATGACACCATTTACGGGAACGGTAAAAATTCTCTCCCTGCCATCCGGACATTGCAATTCAAGTTTTGTGCCGGCGACACCGGATACAATAATGTTTCTGACATCCGGTCTTAACAGCAACCGCAACGCTCCGGCAGTCGGAATAGAGTGTTTGTTTTTGTATGAAATATAATCAGGTCGTGAAATTTCAACTTCATAGGAACCTGCTGTTAATCCCGAAATGTTGAACTCTCCATTGCTGTTACCTGCATAAGTAAGAATTTGTCCATTTTCTGCAGTTAAGCGTAAAGTTGCCAACGGTGTAGTTTTAATCTGCAGTGAATGTGTCACTGCTTGCACAGCAGGCTCTGTTGATTCTGGCACAGAATAGTTTGTTTCCGTGATTATCGAGTGAGGAACGACTCTGTTAGGGATTGTTTTTTTGACAAATAAAGTTCCAATCAGGCCGCATAAAACGAGCAATAAACAAGCACACCCTGCCCAAACAAAAACTTTTTTCCGCCGATCGCGTTTTCGCATTTTGCATATTGTACCGGTAAAAACAGAATTGTTACTGGTATATTCAGAACCCAAATCACCTTTTATGCTGATGATACTTTTTACAATCAACTGCATATTGGTATCAGACAGTGGCGGTAAAATTTTTGCCAACGCCTCAAGGACCTGGGCAGGAGTCTGGTAACGCTTTTGAGGTTCCTTGGCAATCATTTTCATTACCACAGAAGCGATTCCCCCGGGAATTTCCGGATTGACAGACCGGGGATCTGGGACTGGATCAGAGAAAATTTTTCGCAAAATATCGTATGATGTTTTGCCGGGGTAAGGTGTTTGCCCGGTCAACATTTCATAGAACGTTGCCCCCAAACTGTAAATATCGCTCCGGATATCCACCGCTTTGGGATTTTCCACCTGTTCAGGGGAAAGATAAGCTGGAGTTCCCATCATCACATTGGTTTTGGTGAGATTATCGTCCTCATCATCTTTTTTGGCGATTCCCAAGTCCGCGAGCTTAACGCCGCCCAGTTTGGTAAACATAATATTGTCGGGTTTTATATCCCGGTGAACAATTCCATGTTCCGCTGCAACAGATAAAGCGGATGCAACACTCTGTATTGTAACAATGGCTTGTTCGATATTGAGTTTGGATTGTCCCTTGAGAATTTGACGTAAACTGCCTCCATCCACATATTCCATAACAATATAGGAAACATTCAGTTGCGGATCCGTTTCAACATCCATAACCTCAACAACATTCGGATGACGGATCTGGGAGGCGATCCTTGCTTCTCTGGTAAATCTTTCGGCAAAAACAGGATTTTCTTCTGCACTTTCTACAGGCAGAACTTTCAATGCCCGTAAAGTATCAAGTTGAGTATGACGGGCAAGATAAATAACCCCCATACCGCCTTTACCGATCTTTCTGATAATTTCGTATTTCCCGACGATCTGTCCCTTGCTCCAGGAAAAGCAAGAGGCAGTGACAGGAAGGGAGGATTGCCCGTCCTGCACAATTTTCTGCACGTCTTCAATTTTTCCAGATTTCAGCAATTCTTTTATGCTGTCATCTGCAAATACAGTTACTGCTGTATCTGTTTCATTGTCGGAATGTGTTATCATTTTTCCTCTTTAAAGCCTATGAATTCTTTTTGGTTTGAGAAAGAATCCTGTATTCTCCTGGGAACAGGTTGTTTATTTTCAGAACTCCGTCATCAGATGCTTTGATTTCTTTAGAATATCCATTAATAGATGAAATTTTATAAGTTTCTGACGGAGAAGCGGAAATCGTAAAATCAATAGTTTTATCAGAAGGTGTATCTGATTCAATCTGAAAAGAAAAATATTTACCGGAAATTATATTTTCATTATCCTGCTTCGTTTTATTTCCTGCTGAAGCAGAGAAAATCTCGGCGATACTTTGGCGGCAACTGAAAAACATAAAATTAATGCTTGCTCTTACCCCGGATGAAACAGTTTTCTTTACCCCATGCGGCAATTCTGTCCCCAGTACAGCTGATCGTATAATGTTCTGGGTAACATCTACTGGATAACGCTGTAAAACTTCATTCAATGCGTCTAAAAGAGCTTGTGGGGTTTGATAACGTTTAGCGGGATTTTTATGCAGCATTTTCATTACGATTTTTGCTGTAATTGCAGATACATACGGATTTTTTTTACGCGGATCAACAATAGATTCAGAAATCATTTTTTGCAGAATATCATATGTGTTTTTTCCTGCATACGGAGTTGTTCCGGTAAGCATTTCATAAAGTGTAGCACCAAGGCTGTAAATGTCAGAACGAATATCTACATCTTTCGGGGTTTCAATCTGCTCTGGAGATAGATATGCCGGAGTTCCTATCATCATGTCATTTTTAGTTATATTGACATC
>SUVY01000057.1 GCA_015061775.1 Lentisphaerota bacterium
CTTTACCATAGCATCACTTCAGCTAACAGTCAAGCAGCAGCTCTTCACCTTTGGCTCCGACGAGTTAAAATACCCATTCTCGCCAAAGGGAGCTGCTGCTATTTGATAACCGGGAATAATATACAGGAAACAGAGCCATTCCTTATTGATAGTCAAAAAGCTGCTGGTTAGTCAGGTTGGGCAGCTGAAGTGAACCGAACTCTTCTGTTGATATGAAACGTGCCAGAGGAGCTATATGGGATATTTCTGCCCCCTTTATCTGTGCAAGCACCTGACGGACAGCTGAACGGACAACGGTTTCCGCCTGCTCAAGGATTATTCCGCACAGAGGAAAATTCAGAGCTGATGCAACTGTCCACTCATTGTAAAAACCTATCACATCAGGACGGATATTCAATTCAGCACATCGGTCAAGGTAGATCCTCATGGAGTATTTTCCATACAGGATAACCGCTTCCAGATGCTGGTCGGCAAGTTCTGCCGCCTGCGTCAGGTCGTGGTTGATACGGAAATCTGGCTCTGCTCCAAACTTTTTGCAGCTCTCAGCAAATATTTTACCATTTTGGGCGTTGTCTTTTTCTTTTCCGTCAAACAGACAGAGCGTAATACGCTTGTGTCCTTTTTTCACCAACGTTTCGACCGCCTGCGGAAGTGCCTGCGAGTAATCCGGAGCAGAACTTGAAAAATCATGCCCGCTCCTTCCGCACAAAGTAAACAGCGGGTACTTGCGTTTCTCAAGTGTATGGATAAACTCCCGGGGCAACCGGCTCAAGCCGCAGGAAGTGATGACTCCTTCAACTCCTGATGAGAGCAGCTGCTTTATTGCTTCATGTGTCTGCTCCTTGTCAAAACGAACCACCTGCAAGGCTATGCGGTACTGATATTTTGCGGCTTCGTCCATCATCGTTTCGACAGCAGCTGCCAGAAACTGGTCTGTCAGAATATCGATCATTACTCCGATAGTCTGATTTCTGCCCCGGCGCAGGGAAAGTGCGATCTCGCTTGGCTGATATCCATGCGCCTCGGCGATTTTGCGTACCCGCTCAGCGCGTTCTCTGGCATCGCGCCGTATGTCTTTGGTCACTCCTGAAAGTGCCCGCTCCGCTGTTTTTGCGGAAACGCCCGCCAGACGGGCGATCTCTTTTACTGTTATCATAGATATTAATATACATCCCGTTTCACTTTTTTCAAGATTCGATTTGACAACTGAAAAAGTTGGATTATATTATTAAGTGTATCACGGAGACAGTTAGCTACTATCCAAGGTCGTTGAAATGAAATATCAGGTTGGCTATCAGGATAACCGGCAGTTTATTGATTATCTGCTGCGGCATATCCAAGATGTATCAGAAGTGTATTTTCCATGGGGAAATTTCACTACCGGACGGGGAGTTATCCTCTCAGACAATACCCGCAACAATCTTGCCGCAGACCTGCGGAGTTTTTCAGCTGCAGGAGTCAAACTCTGTCTGCTTTTGAACGGTAACTGTTACGGGCACCGCGCATTGAGCCGGAACTTCTTTCAGCAGTTGGGCGATACAGTTGACCATCTCTCCGGAGAGTACGCGGTTTCCGGAGTAACCACAGCTTCTCCCTTGATCGCCCGTTTTCTGCGCCGCAACTTTCCTGATTTGGAAATCAGAGCGTCGGTCAATATGGAGATCGGCACTCCGGAAGGCATCGAATACGTTGAAGACTACTTCGATTCATTTTATTTGAAGCGTGAATACAATTACGACCTCGAAAAAATAGTACAGATGCGTGACTTCTGCCGCAAACGCGGCAAAAAACTCTATATTCTCGCCAACAGCGGATGTCTCAACTTCTGTTCGGCTCGGACTTTTCACGATAATCTGGTCGCCCACCAGCATGAGATATCCGAAATGGACAACGCTTTTGAATTCCACGGAGAGTGTACAACTTTTCTCAAAAAAGGCGACAACCGGCTGAACTTATTGAGCAAAACCAATTTCATCCGTCCGGAAGATGTCTCCAAGTATGAAGATTTATGCGACGGAATGAAACTTGCCACAAGAACCAACTTCAATCCGCTCGCAGTAGTATCAGCCTATTTTTCCGGAAAATGGAACGGAAATCTGCTGGATCTTACTGAACCAGCTCACTCTGAAATATTATTGCCTGAAATACTTTCCAACCGCAGCATTCCATCTGATTACGCAGAAAAAAGATTGCATTGCAAACGGAACTGCAATAATTGCGGCTACTGCCGCAAAGTACAGAAAAATGCCACGGTTGTTCTGGACAAAAATTTTACTGATTTGTAATCTAATATAGAGAGGACAAAAAATGTTGACAAGTCAAATGATCAAAGATGCCGCTCTTGCGGCAGGAGCCGATATGTGCGGTATCGGCTCTATGGACCGCTTTGAGGGTGCACCGCGTGAAATGGATCCGAGATTTATTTTTCCGGAAGCAAAATCGGTGATCGGTATGGTCTTCAGAATTCCGCGCGGCGTTCAGAGAGGTATCGAAGAAGGTACTCAATTCTATCAATATCCGTCGATGGCTTACGGCGGTATCAACGAGATTTTTGCTCCGTCGGTGCTGTATCAGGTCGGACAGCTCATTGAAGATGAGGGATATGAAGCCTTTATTTACCGCAACACCGGAGCCCGCGGAAGCGTATCCGATATGGACGGCTCTCCCGGAAACACCCTCTCTCCTGAAGAGCAGATTGAGGCAATGAATCAGGCAAAGCGCAAGACCAACCATCACCGCTCTGTTCAGTTCACCCGCCCTGCCCGTCCGGGACAGGAGGCTCCTGATCTGCAGTTCCAGTTCCGTCTGGCGGCTGTCGCCTGCGGTCTCGGCGAGATCGGCTGGAGCAAAATGTTCCTGACCAAAGATTTCGGTCCGCTTCAGCGCGTAGCGTTCATCTTTACTGATGCCGAGCTGGAACCCGATCCGCTGTATGACGGGGAACCCCTGTGCCGCCGCTGTATGGCGTGTGTACGCGAGTGTCCCGGAGGATGTCTCAGCAAAACCGAGAGCATCAAAGTGTCTGTCGGCGGAAAAATTTGCGAATGGGGCAAACTCGATGAGTGGAAGTGTTACGCGTTTTACACCCACGGCGGAAGAAAATTCAATCCGTTTGTTCCCAAAGAGGTATGGGACAAAAACGAAAACGGCGACCTCGACATCATGGAGAAAGAGGGCGTCACAGCCGACGAAAACAACGTCAAAAAAGTCTATCTTGCTCTGGAAAAATATTTTCCGACCTGGGTCGGATACAATATGGCAAAATGCGGAGGCTGTATTCGCGCCTGCGTCAGTATGCTTGAGAAAAAAGGCGGCTGTATGGAAGGACGGTTTGAAAAACCCCTGCGTACCGGCAAAGCCTGGAAAATGGATCGCTGAGGAGGAATACTGTCATGCTTAATGCAAAAATCATCAAAGAAAAAGCTCTTGAATACGGAGCCGCTGCCGTCGGTATCGGTGATATAGAACTCTTCAAAGGATGTGATCCGCAGCGCGATCCCAAAATGATCCTGCCCAATGCAAAAACTATTATCGGTTTCCTTTTCCGCGTACCGAGAGCTCTCTACCGCACGATGGAACAGGGAAATCAATTCATGCAGTACACCTCGATCGGAGTTAAATACATCGACGAAGACATGAGCGAGATTTTCCTGTTGAAAATGGGAGCTCTCATCGAAAACGAAGGTTTTGACGCCTGTCTGCAGCGCAATGTTTCAAACTTGCGCATCAAAGGAGACAAATCAACCAACCCTGAACTGGTTGACACCTATGAGCTTATCCATGCTGAACCGGTCGCTCCCGGAAAACCTGCTCCTGATGTAATAATCGATTACAACTTTGCCGCAAAAGTATGCGGTTTGGGTGATGTCGGTATGTCAGGACATCTCATCGCTCCTCAAATCGGTCCTTTTGTCAGAATGGCATTCATTATTACCGATGCTCCGTTGGAAGTAGATGCTCCGTTTGGAGAAACTCTTTGCGACAAATGCGGCAAATGTATATCAGCCTGCCCCGGTAATGCCGTGAGCGAAGCAGGAACAGACTCCTGGCAGTGCGCGGTCTATTACCGCGGCGCCCACAAAAGCAATCCTTTTATGGACGGAGAGTTTCTGAACGATGATCCTGAAAGGGAAAATATCATTTCCGGAAACAAACATTTCTCGCGTGAAGATGCCAGAGAAATTTACAAAAAGATAAAATTCCTGCCCAGCCGCACGACAGGTTACATTCCGTGTATATGCGGCAAGGCTTGCGATATGGCGTGCTACCGCCACCTGAAAGAGAAAGGAGTCCTGTGATGCAGACACTTAAAGATAAACTTGTTGCAGCATTGAAAAAGAGTGCCGCAGATATCGTCGTATGCGGAAACATCGAACGCATGAGCGACCCCGCAGTCAAAAAACTGTTTCCCGAGGCTAAAACTGTCATCTGCGTGGCCTTCCGCCAGCTGCGCGGAACCAGACGCGGAATCGAAGACGGAACTGTATTTTATCAGTATTCGACCAGCGTGGAAACGCTTGAAGAGGTGATGATTCCGGGAGCATTGCTCCGCGGATGCTCGGTGCTGGAAGAGGCCGGTTTTGAGGCATTGCCCCAGAAACGTCAGCTGCTTATTTCAAACGATGATGATACCAATTTTGAAGTTGATTACAACGAAGTTTTCCGCAACACCAAAGCTGAAGTCATGCTCGACTTTGAACGCTGCGCCGTCGATTGCGGACTCGGAGAGATCGGACTATCCGGTTCAGTTCTTACCGATGACTTCGGACCGAATCAGAGATGGGGTTTTATCATCACCGATGCGGAACTTCCTGCTGACGATAAAGTAACTCCGCATTTGTGCGACAACTGCAAAGAGTGCATCAAAGCTTGTCCCGGACACGCCTTGAGCGAAGACGGAAAACGTGACTCCTGGCAGTGCGCTGCGTATTACAAAGGCGCCAACCGCACCAGAAATCCCTTTATGCCTACGGATGCATTTGCCGATGATCCAGAACGCTTGAAAATCATCGCGGGTGAAGCCGATCTTACTCCGGAGCACGCGAGGGAGATCATCGACCAGATCAACTTTTATCCTCCAAACAAACACGGTTTTGTCGCCAGTATGTGCGGAAGAAACTGCGATACAGCCTGTTATGTGCATCTTGAAGAAAAGGGTGTGCTCAAACGCAAATTCAAAACTCCGTTCCGCAAACGTCCGGTCTGGTCGCTCTCGCTCGACGGAGGAAAAGAATAATTTGTGATATGCTGTCCAGAATATACGGATTTCCGGGTATTGAATTGTTTACGGGAAAAGGCGGTCTGCAATTTATTAGAATAGAAAATAAATTTGCGACCGCTGAAATATCCCTGATGGGTGGGCATATAGTCTCTTATACTCCAGCAGGGGAGCGTCCCGTTTTGTGGATGAGTGAAAAGTCCATGTATCAGGCAGGAAATCCCTTGCGAGGAGGTATTCCTGTCTGCTGGCCGTGGTTCGGAGCAGCTTCTGATACAAGACTTCCTGCTCACGGTTTCGCCAGAATTTCGGCTTGGAGCATCAAAGATGTTTCGCAGCTTGCCGATGGTGCGACTCAAATTGAGCTGGTTCTCGACTCCGCCAAAAACACGATATCCATGGCAAAATGGGATTTCCGCCTTGAAATGAAAATCACGGTGGGCAAATCCCTTGCTGTTGCTCTGACGATGTATAACAGCTCTGATACTCCGCAGAAAATAACTTCTGCTCTGCACAACTATTTTTCTGTAAGCGATATCGGCAATATTCAAATCATGGGTCTGGATGGAGCGGCATTTTTTGATAAATCAAAAGAAGTACACCACTACGGAACCCAGAAAGGCAATATCTCTTTTTCTGATGCTGTCACCAAAGTATTTTTTCCGACAGCCGCAACGGTAGAGATTCTTGACCCGGTATGGAACAGGAATATTATCATAGAAAAATCCGGCTCTCAATCGACCGTAGTTTGGAACCCATGGATAGATAAAGCTTGCGCCATGCCTGATTTCGGAAACGACGAATACCGGCAAATGGTTTGCATAGAAACTGCTAACGCAACCGATGATGCAAGATTGCTGCTGCCCGGAGTTCCACATACGCTCAGCCAGAAAATATCTGTACAGCGCACAGAAAAATAAAATAAGACTAATCAACAACCTGAAAAAAGGAGGTAATAAAATGGAAATCGTAGATCATCCAAACCATTTCATCTGGACATTCGGCAATCATGAACCGCTTTGCATGTACCGCCGAATCGGAAGAAAAAGCACAGGAGGAGTTCCCGGAAGCGCTCAGTGGCTGGAAAAGTGGCACCATTGGTACGACTCCGAGGAGTGCGCCCAGACGATGGCGAACCTGAACTTGAACATCCTGCATTGCCGTTGCTACAAGGGGCTTGGCTGGGAAGCCGAAAAAGAGGATTTCCCCAATGTAGTCTCCTTTGCCCGCCATTGCCGCAAGCGCGGTATAAAGGTGCTCGCATATATCCAGCACGCGAGCGTCTATCCGGAAATCATGCGGAAAGAAATTCCCAATCTCGAGGAGTGGTGTTCAGTTGACCGCAACGGCAAGCTGTGGAATTACCTTGACTCCTACTGGCGTTGGATTCCCTGCCCCAACCGTCCGGGATTCATGGAGTATATGGATACAGTCATCACCCGCATCGTTGAATCAGGCGAGTTCGACGGAGTGTTGTTCGATAACATGATGAACTATCCCTGCTACTGCCCCGACTGCCGCAGGATGTTTGCCGAACAGCTGAAGGAAAAGAATTTTGATTTCCTCTATCCTGAGTTTGTCGAAATGCCCCCGGAGGAGCTTCCGGCGGAAATCATGGACCCGGTCGCGGTCGAATTTGTCCGCTTCAGACACCAAACCATTGCCAATGCGGTGAAACATTACCGCGATCTCATCAAATCTATAAATCCTGAAGCGATAATTTCAGCAAATCTTCCTGTCATGATGCGCAGACAGGATTTGATTTACTACAATATGCCTCCGGCAAAAATCGTTCCGTACCTTGACCTGCCGCTTTCGCAAACCGGAAATCAGAGCTCTTGGAATGGAACTGACTGCGTCATATCCCAGGCGCGGGAACTTAAACTCAGCAAAGCGCTCCACACCCACGCTGTTCCGCTGAATGACTCCGATGCCGGAGGCGTTATCGCGACTGGCGGAGAATATTCCGGTCCGCTTTTTGAGTCACTTTTCGGAAACTCCATTCCCGTTGACCGTATCATCATGAAACCCAAACGCGGCGGCGATCTTAATACGGATGTGATAAATGCCAGAAAGCCTGTTCTGGATAAACTGCATGAAATCGCCCGCGAATACGAAGAGCTGTTTGCCCTTCCTGACTATGAGCCTGTAGGACTGCTTTACTCTGAGGACTCTCAGGCATTCTCCCAAAAAGCTGCCGATGCATATTTGCGCTGTGAGGAAAGTTTGCTGAGAAATCATATTCCCTACCGTCTGGTTTCCGCGCTCGGTGACAACATCGATGAAGAGACGTTGTCCAAATGCGATATACTTATCCTTCCGCAGGCAAACTGCCTGAGCGACGCGGTCGTTGAGGCGATAAAACGTTTCAAAGGCAAGCTTTACCTTGCCGGAGATGAAAACGGCTCAAACGATGAAAACTATTGTGAACGCGCAGAGCTTCCGTTTGAAGATATCGCAGCTGGAAAAGTAGAAATTCCTCAGCACGATGTATCTAAAGCCAACTGGAAAATCGTTATACGTTTCGTGCAGGATGACTGGAAAACCATTTTCACTCAGGATATTGCGTTTGATCTCCATACGGCGGCTCACCCCGTGGTCAAAATGAAAGACGGAAAAGTTGCCGCCATCCTGATCTCAGCTCCGACCAAAATTCCGGCTGGAAAAGTTACTGTTCCAGCGAACCTTCAGGGCACAGAATATCAGGCGGTGACACTCGACGGAACAGCTCGCGTCTCTTTCGACGGAGACCAACTCAACCTTCCCGCGTTTGAGGGAATGCTGATGATAGTTCCTGCAAAGTGATGATACTGTAAACACACTCTTTTTACAGAAAACAGACACCCTTTTTCGGTAATGCCGTTACCGGGAAAAGGGTGTCTTTCTTTTCTTTATTTTCTTTTATTTTAATCAGAGGTCTTCAGGAGTGTTTCCCAGCCAAGGGTAGTCCAGATTTTCGAGTTTCCAGGATACCCACTTGAAGTCGTTCATGTAGAGTTTGACTGTTTTTCCGCGGTATTCGCGCGGAATATCAAGTGTTGCTGAGTAAGTTTCACCATGCATATCGGGAATGGTATATGCCGTATGAGCAATGGTTTTTCCTGATTTGTCTTTGAGCATGGCAGCGAGAATAACTCCGGCATTGCGGTTTTCATTGTTATCCCATTTCCAGTTGATCTTCAACTTTCCGGACATGGGAACTTTGATGTAGAAGGCGAAGGGAACCGATATTCTGCTTCTTGCTCCAAACCTGCGGTTGGAAGATAGACGCATTTTGTTGCTGCTCGATACTCCGCCCCAGCAGTCATTCTGGAAAACCACCTCCGCCCGGATGTTTTTACCATCCGGAAAAGATACCGCAACTCTTTTATATTCGTGTGGAAGATTGGCGTCAAGCTTTACACTCTTGAGCAATTTTCCGTTGGAGTCATAAAGTTTGCAGATAACAAAATCATTGTCTTTCTTTGATTTCCAATAACGGAACTTACGGTAACGGAAAAGGTCGATAGATGCCTTTTTGTCTGCATCAGGAACGATTTCAAACACAAACGGTTCGTAGTTGTTGAATACCGTCTGATTTCCGGTAAGTCCGGCGATGAAGCTGTATGAGTCCGGCATTGACGGATTTTCTTTTATTCCGGCATCACGCATTACAGCAAAGGTATTGCGCAGCCAGTTGACGCTTGCATCACGCGATAACGGATCGAGGATCCTGGTCATTACCGGATCATTGTTCTTTCCGGGATTGAGGAACGGTATGTATTTCGGATCATTGAAACGCCTTGCAGCCAGAGCTCCGGCATAGAGTGTCATAACACTCCTTCCCTCTTCTGCAGAACCTTGATAGGTCGGCATTGCAGTTCTATCTGCCGGCATATCGGCAACGTCGATGCGGTTGCTTTTGTAGAACTCTTTGACTTCGTTTGTCAAACGGTCAAGATACTTTTGCTCACCTGTTGCTGCATAAAGCTTTTCAAGAGCCTCGTATGCCAATGCTCCGTAGTAAGCGCCTGAATTGGATGGAGCTCCAAAATTGTACTGACGCTCAAAAGCAGTCTTCAACAGTTCTATGCCGGTTAGTTCGTAAAGCTCCGCCAAATGGTAGAGCATACGGTGACGTTCTCTACCGCCTTTATAACGCAAAACTGATTTCTGTACCAGAACAGCCATTGCGCTTATCGCAGACTCAAAACTCCGGCGGTCGCCTGTGATGAGATAGTGATAAACGACTCCAGTCAGCCAGAAGTGTCCGGTATGGAAATTGAAGTTGTTATTGCGGTATGGATTGTGGGTGTGGACGCCAGTCGTACCATACCTGAAATGCACCTGATCTATATCGCGCTGGTGGAGAGAGTGAGCTGCGGCATATCTGAACGCAGCGGTTCTTCCAGAAGCAAGATAGTTCAGCCACATATTGCGGACAACGGCTGTTTCGTGGTTGGAGTAATAGTTGCGTGAACCAGCGTCTCCATAGTCGCCAAGTCCGTAAAATGCGGAAAGTTCAGCGCTGTTTTCCAAAACATTAAAGATTCCTGCAACCACTTTTCCCGAGCGGGGAAAGTGTTTATGGAGATCTTTGTCGGATATGAACTCTCCGAAAACCCGGCTTTTGGAAACATACTCTGGATCAGCATAGATGATCGCCGGAGCATATTCAGGAACATTTTTCGTCACAGGAGAGTAGTTGAACTGCATAGTTCCGGACAAACCGGAAAGAACATCAAAAGTGAGCGTCCCCTCAGGAGGATAGTGGTAAAGTTGGATATTTCCATCTTTGAAACCTATCGCACGCGGAGCAAGTTCGGCAAATTCCAAAATATTGACTGCGTGATTTTTTCCGGAGGCAGTACCGGAAAGCTTGAGATCTTTGATGATACTGCGGTTGTTTCCGAGCCGTTGATAAACATCCCATTCAAACGTTCCGCTTCTGGCATGACGCTGCACGAAAAGAGCATCCTGGCTGCCTGAAACATTTTCGAGTTTGAACTCCTTGCTCCAGGGCAGCTGAATGAAGATAGATCTCACGTTGCGGTAAAGCGGGTCTTGGGCAGAAAAGTTGTTTTCAAAACTGTAATCTATGGCTGCGAACGGCTGGTCTTTGTAGAAAGTCAGGCGCAATTCCCAGGCAAGGAGAGCTGTTCCCCGCAGAAAAACAGTTGCTCGCTGAGGGCCGTTGTCTTCGATGCGCACGATATTTGCCTTGCTGCGGAAAAGTTTTCCATCAGCAGTCGTCACTCCGCAGAATGCATCGCTTCCTTTAAGGAAAGAGTTCTCATCCGGAGTCAGCACGAGTTTAAGTTTTCCGGTATCGATATGTATATCTTTGCCTTTGGCAACGGCAATATTTTTACCTGCTGCTGAAAACTTTTCTTTGCCCCAGTTTAGGGTATAGTTAGAATTTTTTCCTGCTTTCAAAACAGTATTAAAATCAACTCCAAGAGAAACAATGCTCTTGTCAAGAGTTCTTCTTGCCAACACGTTGAACTGCGCCGGAACAGTCTTACCGTCGGAGTCAACAACTTTTACACATGAGGGATCAAAAAGTTCTCCCGGAGCAAACGGGATAGCTCCCCTGACCGGAATTGATGAGTAATTTTTTCCGCTGAGGTTGACCACTGTGAATTTTACGTTCCCGGCTTGTTTGTTGGAAGGGATATCTTTGGGCTCAGGACGCGGTCCCATCGGCAGATTTACATTCACACGGAAACGGAAGTTTGTGTCGCGCTCAGCCTTGAATGCTGTCGCTTTCAGCACATTCTGCTCCATTTGAACTGCATCTATATAAAGATCGCTTTTGCCGGTATTTTTTATCAGTATTATATACCGCCTCTGAAATCTGTCCTTTTTGCGGCTCTCAGGGATGACAAGTTCATAACGTTTCCACTTTTTGGCAGCCTTGAACTCTTGTTTGACAAACGGCATACCCACGGCGCCGTGCATATCGCTGTACTGCTTTTGGAGAAAGACCTGAAAGTTGTCTTTGCCTTTGGCATAGAGAGAAAACACCGCTCCTTTGCCTTTTTCATCTGATGCAAACAAATAGATAAATCCCTTGGGAGCAATTTTCAAACTGCGTTTGCCGTGGAATTTTTCAGATGTGTCAAAAGAAAGACCCGCAGTTGCTTTTTCCGTTCTGTAATCTCCCCACATATTGTAGGCTCCGCCCGGAGTTTTTGAGATTTCAAAACTCGGATCAAAGATGAGGTTTTTGGTATCTGAATCAAGATCAAGATTCGCTATTGTGCAATTTTTGAATGTCTGTTTGCCGTCAATGATAAAGGATATTTCCTCCAGACGTACAAGGTCGTGAAATGGAGCGAATGTTGAAAGCGGGATCCTTACCACACGCCTTCCTTTTTTATTTTCCTTTACCGGCGGAACCTTGACCGTCGCATTCTTTTTGCCGTAACTTGTTATTTCAATGGCAAAAGGTGTAGCTTCTGTTACGTCAATAACCAGATTTGCCGCTTCGGGAGTTTTTCCGCTCAGCTCGTAATACGCATCCTGGCAGCGGAGTGAGAGTTTGCCTTTACCGGCAACAGAAAATACTCCTTTTTTGAAATCAGCTTTCAAACCATCCGCTGCCTGCCACTTCCAGAAAAGCGGATTTTTGCCGACCGCAAGAAAGTTGCCTGTTCCGCAATTCCACTGAGGTTCTGACGGATCAGAAGTTTTCAGTTCGATATTGCTCCACAGAGTATCCGCTGTACGGTTCCACGCCCGCGGAGCGTCGATTTTTGCGGTGAGCATAACCGTATCCCGCGGCACAACTATTGAGGTGAACACTTTGGTTTTAGGGCGTTTGCCGCAAAATGGAAGCAGGGTACGGCTTGTCAGACTCTTGCCGTTTTTAAGTTTGCAGACAAGAGAAACTCCAACCGAATCGGGGTGACTTGCCGCAAGCAGTTCCACTTCGGCGGAAAGAGTCACTCTTTTGCCGATGAACTGCTGAAGGTTTTGTTTAGTGTATTTACGGTAAAGAGAGGCGTTATTTTTTGCTTTATTGCTTTTGGTCAGATGCAAGACGTTATTTTCAAACTTTGCTGAAGATAAGTGCTCAGCCTTCCACAAAGAAAAATCAAAAGCGCAAAGCGGTATTGCCAACGCCAACAGAAAAACAGAAAACACAAATCTCATCATTTAAGAGCCTCAACCATGCCCCAGAAGATTCGTCCCTCAATGGTCGAACCCTTTTTCTCAAGATTTTTATGATAGCTGGACGGATGGATTGCCGATCATACCTCCGACACAAGCAAGAGTTGCTGAGTTTCTGAAATATACAGACTATGCATCTGACGATGTTATTGCAGTTATTCCGCCGAGTTACCGTAAAGCTACCGCAAAGCTGGTCGCAGTCAATGGAGTTATGGCGGGATGTCCTCCGGAATATATGCCGATACTTATTGCATTCACCAAAGCGATGACCGATGGAGATTTCAGAAGAACTCTCGCCAGCACTCACGCATGGACTCCATACTGTTTTTTGAATGGCCCTGTGGCAAGACAGTTGGAGCTTGATTGCGGACAGGGAGAGATTTCCAATATCCGAAATGCGAAAATCGGAAGATTTATCAATCTTGCCATGCTCAATCTCGGAGGATATCATATCAAAGAAAACCGCATGGGAACCTTCGGATATCTCATGCCGTGGTGTCTTGTTGAGGATGACATCATGGCGGTGAAGCTGAATTGGCGTCCTTATCACATGCAGCAGGGGTTTAAATTAAATGATAATGTATTGACTGCCGGCTCTTCTCTGTGCTGGGGAAACAATCTTGCTCCGGCAACCGCAAAGCCGCAAAAGATCATGGAACTGATGGCACAGGACGCCGTTGAAAAACAACAGTTCGCCCTCGGCAGCGGAACTCCTTTTGTCTATCGGGCAATGCTGATCACCGGTAATGTCGCCCGGGATCTGGCAAAGGGTTACAACAGCAAAGAAAAACTTGAGCAGGCTTTGATATCTACGGCAAGACTTCCTCTTGACGCCAGAGCATACGCCAATTACTGGGCAAATCCCGGAAGCTCATTCAACGAAAACACCTACTCCCTGCACCGTCACAGTTACCGTATCGCCGATAAAGAAAATGCAAAACAGACTGCAACTCCGCCGTGGCTGACATGGACAAAAAACAGAAAAATGGAAACAGTTGGTGTGATGCAGCAGGGAAAAACCGCTATCATTATTACCGGAGACGCAAACCGCAACAAAACCATGTGCGTTCCCGGAGGAGCTTTTACATCAGTAAAAATCGAGCTTCCCAAAAACTGGGATATACTTATGGAAAAAGCCGGATACAAACCCTTGAAATCATTTTATTTGAAATCAAACCTCGCTCCATCAAACAAACCACAGCAATTCAAACATTACAGGAAACGCCGAACCGCATACTGATACAGCTTCAAAGAGAGTTGTTCAAAACTTTTTCATTTTCCGGAAGCTTTGTTCCCGATATGGGGAGATGATGCGGGGAAGCGGCTGACCGGAGGGAGTTTTGCCGGAAGCATTGGCGTTATTCACCTTGAACACGTAAAACTCATGGGTTCCGTTTGAGCCCATGTTTCCGCCGCCAAGCTGCATTGCTCCAATATGCCGAGGTCTGCTTGACAATATTCATCCGCGAGGATATATTATAAAACGTTTGGGCAGTTCCATATCAAAGGAGTTAAGCGTTTTATGAAGCTTGGAATAAATCTGGTGTGTTTCGGCAATGCGCGTCAGGGCGTTTACAGAACTCAGGAAGATGTTGCCCGCCTCTGCCGCGAAGCAGGATTTGAGTGCGTTGACTGTCACATCAACTTCACCGAAAAGCCCGATTACCTTGATATCGCCCATAATTTGCGGCGTCAATATGATGCAGCTCAAGTCAAGGTACACCAGATACACCTGCCCCTCTTCCGTTTCAGGAAAGATGAAGACGGAATAAAACTCTTTTCAGAAAACGCTCCGCGCGCCATGGAGTGTGCCGATATTCTGGGAGCCAAATTCGCCGTAGCCCACGTTGACGAATACCGTCTTTCTCCCGGAGAAGAGTGGAACTTTGACCGCGTACTTGAAACAACCGCCGATTATTTTTCTCCTGTGGCAACTCTGGGTAAAAAGTACGGAATCCTGCCTTGCATCGAAAATTTATACGAAGACCATCTCAACGTCCCTGCGGGATGTCGTTCACGCTTTTCCGCGGAAACAGAAGATTTGCTTGCCCTCGCCGACCTTTTCAAAGGCGATGTCGGTATCTGCTGGGATTTCGGTCACGCTCAGACCGCTTTCGGATCAGACAATCTTGTTGAACTGCGCAAGGTATCACACCTTCTTGCGACCACCCATGTCCACGACTCCCACAGCCAAAAAGATTTGCATCTCATCCCCTTTTACGGCAATGTGGATTGGGAAAATATCATGCCTTACTTGAAAAGCATAAATTACGATGGTCCCTTTAGTTTTGAACTGCTCAGAGCCTCTTTTCCTGACGCTCTCATAAAAGAGACATTACGCTACCTGCATACCGTAGGCACAACGCTTCTCGATATGGCAAAGTAACAAAAGATATCCTGATTTTTTAGAAATCAGCAAGTTCCATGGAAGTCAGAAGAACTTTTTTTGCCCCATACATTTTCTTGGACAAATCGCCTTGACCATTTGTGTCTGCGTGACCATCTGCCCACAAAATATTTATTCTGCTATTATGAGCAGCATACGCAACGTTGTCAGCAGTAGAAAAACCCATGTAATACCAGGCGGAGTTATACAGTTTGCTGTAACAATCTCCCATCCAGAAGAAAGTTGACGGTCTGTGCGCAAACTGCGGACGGTAAGTGTATCCAGCAAAATAGTCCGGCATTATCAAACAATTTGTTTCAAAAATTTTTGACAATATCCATAATATGTGCTATTTTAATATGGTTTGCTTTTTAACTGACACTTATATATAAAGAGAGGTAGTTTTTATGTTGAAACGGATTGGTTTGTTTTTTGCTTTGGCTGCTGCTGTTTTTGTTGGCGCGGCGGAGTTGAAACTTGATGACGGCTGGGTGGTGACTTATGGTAAGAAGGCTCACAAAATCACTCCGGTCGAAGGTGGATTTATTGCCAAGTGTTTGCGCGGTGGCGGCGGAGCTATTGAAGTAAGCAAGAAAGTGAGTTTTCCTGCCAACAGCCGTCTCAATTTTACTGCAGATGTCGAAACTTCTGTCGCCGGAGCTGTTCAACTCTCTATTCTTTGCAGTGACATTATCAGTGGCAAAAAACGTGTTTGGAGATCACGCGTCAACTATGCTCCGGCGGATAAATTGATTGCAGAGGCTGATGTTCGCACCAAAGCGGCTTCACACTTGGTCTGCCATATTACTCCGAGTACCGGAAAAGAGTTCAAAATCACAAATCTCAAGGCTTTTACTCCTACAGGAAACGGAGATGTCAAACTTGAAATTACTCCGGGATATGTTTCAGCAGGCTACGAGTTGAGCGACCTTGTTTCTTCTGTTGCCGGCGAGTTCAATGCTGAAGTAAGTTTCCGCGAAGTCGGCAAAGAGTTTCAGAAGGCTTACAAAGCTGATTTCCCTCCGAAGGAACACAAGGCGCGCGGCGTGCTGGTTAATCTCAAGGAAGATACTGAATACGAACTTCAAATCAAACTTGATGACAACGGCAATAAAAAGGAATTTACCCGCAAGTTCCGTACTCTCGGCAAAACTCTGCCGGTCGCCAAAACAGTGTATCTTGAGCCTGAAATGGTCAAAAATGGTTTTGTTGTTCCTGCAAGCGGAACTGCCGACGGATATATCCGCTACACCGCAAAGCCGGGAACAGTACTCAACAGCAACGGCATTGACGCCATCAAAGTATCCAATGTAAACTATATTATTATAGACGGATTGACCATTTGCGGAGCAAAAGAGAACGGAATCCGTATTGAGAACGCCTCAAACATCGTTGTCCGCAACTGCGATATTTCAAAATTCGGCAGAGTCGGAGTTCAGCGTACCACGCAAGGCGGTGAGTATTATTACCGCGAGGTCATCAAAGGCAAAAAAACAAAAGAACGCATACTCAACAGCGACGCCGGAATCTATATTGAAAACGCCAAAAATCTGCTTATCGAGAAAAACTTTATTCACGATGCTTCAGGTTACACCAATCCGTGGTTTTACAGCCATCCGGCAGGCCCCAAGGCAATCAATGTCGGTATGTGCGCCAATACCACTATCCGCTACAACGATTTTATCGGCGGAGATGTCCACCGCTGGAACGATGTGATCGAGTGTCAGGGTAACGGCAATCCTGTCGGCGGATTGTACCGCAATGCCGAAGTTTACGGAAATACTCTCGCTCTCGCCAACGATGACGGTATCGAACTCGAAGGCGGTGAAATCAACACCCGTTTCTTCGGAAACAGAATCGAAAACACCCTGTGCGGAGTTTCCAGCGGATGCTGCACACGCGGTCCGTCATACATCTTCAACAACCTTGTCTGGCGCAGCGGAGATGTCAATTCGCTCAGCATTCTCGCCTTCAAGAACGGTATGGGCGTCTGGGGAAGCGGCAAAGTCCACTTCTTCAACAATACTGCTTTCGATTACAAAGGCGGAGCAAATTATCCGAGTGCTGACAAATGCAGACCCCGTCTGGATAAACTTGTATTTTTCAACAATATCTTTTCTGTCATCAATGTCGGCTGCGGTGACGGATGGTTCCGTGAGGCAAAAAGCGTAAGCGATTACAATTTCTATAACGCTTCTGCCGGACTCACCGTCGAAGAGTGCCGCAAAAACTATAATCAGGAAAACAACAGTTTAAGCGGCACTCCCAAGTATGTCTCTGCTGCGGATGGCAACTTCTCTCTTGCGTCTGACAGTCCTGCTGTCGGTGCAGGTAGAGTCATCGACAACTTTACTGCTTCAGAAGGAGTTGATATCGGAGCGTTCCAGAGTGCAGATGTCAAACCTCTGCCCCTGCGCGAACTTGATTTCGTTACCTCTGTTGCGGCTGTCGATTTTTCATCAATCGAAGCTGCTCCGCGCAAGATTCAGTTGATTGCCACCGGTAAAAATGTCAATATTCCTTTTACTGTCGCCCGTACTTTTGAGGCGGATTGGCTTGAAGTTACTCCGAAAAGCGGAGTTATCAAGAGTGGAAAACCTGTCACACTTACTGTCAGCATAGTTCCTGAAAAGTTCCGTATTGCCCGCGTCAACAATACAGTGTTCCTTATCCGTACCAAGGATGGTTCTTCTCGTCCTGTAACGGTTTCTGCTGACACAACAAAATGTGCCAAACTGCTCAAAGAGAACCGCAAAAATGTTATCTTTGCAAATGTCAAAAACGGTAAACGCTCAACTGAAGTGTCGTTCGATGTGAAGAAGGCAGGAAATTACTTCCTGATGCTTTACGGAAAACAAGTAGTCGGAAATGCAACCGTATATCTCAACGGCAAGAAGATTTATACTGCGAAAATAACTCACTCCTACCAGCGTGTCAACAAACCTGAAGGAACAAAGCACTACTTCAACTTGTCAAAGCGCAAGAAAAAGAATGAGCCGCTCAAACTCAAGGCAGGTAAAAACATCTTCAAAATCGTCTATACTGCCGATTTCAAACCCGAAGCCGCTGCCCTCATCACTAACTCCGATGAGATCATGCAGGCATCGTGGGTACGCTGAAACAGCGTGAACGCAAAAGGGGCTGTTGCAAAACCTTATTGTTTCAGCATCGTATGGTGAGGGAGTTTAAGAGGCTGCTTGCCTCTTAAAAATCTCCCGGCAGGGGAGAGTCCCCTGCACCTATGGACACATGATTTTGAATAAAATCATGTGTCCGACGCTTTTTTGGGGGATGGAAAATTGAGACTTCTGCTCTTTTTTCTGCGAATTTCTGCTCCCGGCTTCATCCGCCTCTTCCCTGCGTTCGGCTCCGGGCGGCATAGTAGCCGCCCCTGAGCAGCCTTTTCTGGCTGC
>SUVY01000002.1 GCA_015061775.1 Lentisphaerota bacterium
AGCAGCCTTTTCTGGCTGCTCAGGCACTCTCTCCGTGCGATGCGCAAGGAATTATGCATTCCTTGACCTGCAGCAGGGTTTGCACCCTGCACCCGTCGTGAGCCGATTTTTATATCGGCTCACTCCTACTTTTGTATATTGCACGCTCTTCGGGGAAGCTTCCTCAAATGAAACGTCTGAGCTGAAGAACAAACAGCCTTGTGAATTGGTGAAATAAGGTATTTCTTTTCTGTCACGAATTATTATATTTCAAACTTTTAGTTCAAACAATAGAAAAAGGCTGTTGCTCACCTTTTTTGAGGTTTTGCAACAGCCCGTGTGATTTGCTTTACAGCTGTTTTCAGTAAAATATCTTTTACTTGAAGATGACCTTTTTGAAGTTCTTTTTTCCAGTCTGGATAAGCAGCTCCATCGCGGGAACATCCTCGCGCTTGATCATCTTCTCGAGCTCGGAAACCTTCTCTCCGTCGATTTTCACAGCGTTTCCGGTCACGAGGCGGCGGGCATCACTGTTGGTCTTGCAAAGTCCGCTCTGAGCGAGCAGATGGACGATCCAGATTCCGTCTCCATCCAGACAGGAGGCATCAAGAGTAATTTCCGGATAGACGGCAACAGCTTCTGACGAAATATTTCTGATGGAGCTTGATGTCGCAACTTTGAGCTCAGGATCCGCAAAACCGAACTGGCTTCCGGCGGCGAGGTAAGCCTCTTTGGCAGCCTGCTCTCCGTGAGCCATTTTGGTAGCTTCAAATGCAAGGATCTCTTTTGCCCGGTTGATATTGGAACACTCGGCAAGAGCGATACACTCTTCGAGCGGAAGTTCAATGGCAAACTTCTTCAACAGATCTCCGAGCATCGCATCATCGCAGTTTCTCCAGAACTGGTAGTAGTCAAAGACACTGGTGCGTTCAGGATCGAGCCAGACACTTGCTCCGCCGACACTCTTGCCGAACTTCTGTCCGGTGGAGGGATTCATCAGCAGCGGAATTGTCATGAAATAAACGTTCTTTTCCTCTTCATACATACGGCGGATGAGTTCAGTTCCTGCCGCCATATTTCCCCACTGATCCTGACCGCCGATCTCAAGGGTACAGTTATACGCTTTGTTGAGGTAGTAGAAGTCATATCCCTGAAGAAGGGAATAGCTGAATTCAAGGAAAGACAATCCGTTCTCAAGACGGCTTTCGACCGATTTCTGGGCAAGCATACGGTTGACCGAGAAACGGCTGCCGATATCACGCAGGAAGTCGAGAAGTTTGAGCTCTCCGAGCCAGTCGGCATTATTGACGAAGTTCGCCTCTCCATTTTCAAGAGTAATGAAATGAGAGAGCTGTTTTTTGAGCGACTCGACATTGGATTTTACGATATCCATGGTGAGCATATTGCGGGCGGTGGAGCGTCCGGAAGGATCGCCGATAGCTCCGGTAGCACCTCCGACAAGGACGGTCGGAATGTGTCCAGCCTTCTGGAGCATACGCATCGCCATCACCGGAAGAAGGTGACCAACATGGAGACTTGATCCAGTAGGATCAAATCCGCAATAAAACACCACTTTCTCGGTGGCAAGCTTCTTTTCAATGGCTTCTGCGTCGGTCTCCTGATAGATGAATCCGCGCGCCTTGAGTTCCTGATAGATGTTCATGGCATGTGCTCTTTATATTCAAGTTGTTACTGTTATTTTGATAATATACAGCCGTTCTGCATTATTTGCAACAGCGTTTGCTTCAAATCGTGATAAGTTCATACTCCTGCGAACCGAGACCGATGGCTTCGGCATGGTCGAGCTGGATGCGCCAGTCTGTTTCCGGAAAGAGGCTCGTAAAGTGATCGCACCCCTCTTTCAGACGCTCAGAAAGTGCACTTCCGGGCATAACCTGAGCCTGATTGACCATATCGGCACAGGCGCGATCAATGGCAACAGGATCGAAAGAGGCAAACATTCCGATATTTGGAACGATGGGAACATCATTCTCCGCGTGGCAGTCACAATACGGAGAGATATCCACCGCAAGCGAAATATGGAACTGCGGACGTCCTGCCAGAACCGCCGCGGCATATTCAGTCATCTTTTTATCCACCAGTCCCGTAGCCTGACTCCAGACGGGAGATATTGCGTCTTTGGGGCAGACTCCGATGCACCTTCCGCATCCGACACAGCGGTCAGCGTGGATCACAGCTTTTCCGTCGGTTATCTGCGGAGCAGAGTGTGCACACGCCTTGAGGCATTTGCCGCAACCGATACAGCGATCCTTGTTTACTTGAGTTATTCCATCGCAATGCATATCTTTCTTACCGGCGCGCGAACCGCAGCCCATTCCCGCATTTTTGATGGCGCCACCGATGCCGGTGAGTTCGTGCGCCTTGAAGTGGTTGAGCGTAATGACGATATCGGCATCCATGACTGCGCGTCCGATTTTTGCAGTCTTGAGCAATATTCCGTTGGGAACCGGAGCATCCACCTCATCAGTTCCCTTCAAGCCATCGGCGATGATGACCTGGCAGCCTGTCGCGTAGGGAGTAAATCCGTTGCAGTAAGCGGTATCAAGATGCTCGAGCGCATTTTTGCGCCGTCCGGGATAGAGGGTGTTGCAATCGGTGAGAAACGGACGCGCTCCTTTGGCTGATATCACATCGACCACGCTGCGGGCGTAAGCGTGACGCAGAAATGCGAGATTTCCCGGCTCTCCGAAATGGATTTTGACAGCAGTGAAGCTATCCTGCAGCGGAAGTGTCTCAATGCCCGCACTTCTGATGAGACGGGCAAGCTTCTGCGGAAGAGACTCTCCGAATTTTGTACGCATATCGGCAAAATATACTTTAGAACGTGACATGATGTCCTCCTTGACACAATTTGATTAAATAGTACTTGATACAATATACAGCATTTTTTTGCAATCTGCAACTTGCAAGACCGTTTTATCTGTGTTATATTCCAACTGTGCAACACGATACACAGGAGTTTATGATGGAGCCACGCCAAATTTATTTTGCCGGAGACCTTTTCGACCACAAGGATATCTCCGGAAATCTGCTGCTTGCAGAAGCTGTGAAAGAGGTCTCGCAATGCCGATATACCGCCATACTTCCGCAGGACAGCGAAAGCAACAACCTGCGCAACGTGCACGAAATACGCGACAGAGACCTTGAAATGCTGTTCTGCGCAGATTGTATCGTGGCGAACTTTGACGGCTGCGAACTTGACTCCGGAACAGTGGTAGAGTTCTGCTTTGCAAAAATGCTCGATCTGCCGGCCGTACTGCTGAGAACAGATTTCCGGGTAAAGGGAGACAACGGCAAAGATCCGTGGAATCTGATGTGCTCCGGATATCCGCGCACCGAAGTGCTGCTGATATCTGCTATGGAACAATACCACCGCTTGCGTCAGGAGTTTCCTCAAGATACAGTAAAAGCTATGCACCGGGAGACCGCGAAAATGATAGTTGACGCTCTTGACCGGATGTTTATGGTAAAATCGCGCTTCACTACCGAAGATGCTTGCGGCGCCATGAAATTTGCTGCTGACACAGCAGGTGCAACTGTTCCGGAACTTTTTCCTGAAAAACGTATAAAAGAGCTTACTGAAATCAAAAAACAGCGTCAGGTCTATTGATCAATGATTTTCGCTCTTCCGCATCTCAAGCGGAGACAGTCCGGTCTTGCGTTTGAAAAAACGCGAAAAGCTGTATATTGACGGAAAATTGAGTTCGGCAGCTATCTCAGATATATTCATGGGAGAGTAACGCAGATGTTTTTCCGCAAGGTGCAGCAGCAGATCCTCAATAAAGGATTTTATATCCGTACTTCCCCCCGTACTCTTTGAAAACTTGTAGTGCAGCTGAGAGCGCGACATATTGAGTTTCTGCGCCGCAAACGGAATATTCACATTGTATCCGTAACGTGAGACAAGCTCCCTTATCGCGCTGCAGATAATGGGTTCTCCGTGACGGCTTGCAGGATGTTTGCTCAACCGCGCGATGATGCCTGCAAGCATGGTCTCTATCACAAATTTGGCATCTGCGGAGTTGGGATCGATTCCGGCGTCATGTTTGATTATATTGGATATTGCATTACAGAGCGTTCCGCAAACCTGATCCCTGCCGCTGAAAGAATGGATGACTGCGTCAGACTGGAATTTCAGCGTTATATAGCGGTATTTTTCTTCGCTTTTGAGAAAACGGTGACTCAGTCCGGGGGGAATCAGCCAGAGCTCTCCCGGCTGAAGCTCCACAGTCTCCTCGGGGGTCAAACACGGAATGACACCCGATATACAGAATTCGATTTGATAAAATTCATGACTGTGCATTCCGTGAGACGGAGTGTCTCCGTACCCGAAGTACAGCAACTCCGGAAAATCTCTACTGCCTTGATCCATATTTCCCCTTATAGCAGATATTTTTGCGCTTTGTAAAAAAAATAACTCCGCAACCGTATATTTTCAAATACAAATGTGTGTTTTTTATACAAAATGATAAAAAATTATTTGTTTTGATATTTTTTTTGCCGTGAAATGGAGATAAATTAAGTCAAAGAAAGTCACAAAATCATCTGCTTTAACAATATCAGGAGAACTCAAAATGAAAAAGATGACTGCCGTTATCCGCGGAAACGGAAAACTCTCAACCGTGATCGAAGATGTTCCGGAACTCAAGGACGGAGAGATACTGATCGAAGTCCACGCCTCTCTCATCAGCCCCGGAACAGAGATGTCACTCGCAAAGAAACGCCGTGAAACCCCTGAAGAGGGAGAAAATACCGATGTCAAATTCGGCTACTCCAATGCCGGAATAGTCCTCAAAACCTGCGGAGACTGCAAAGATATCGTTCCCGGAATGAGAGTTGCAGCTATGGGTGCCGGTGCCGCAGAACACACCAACTACGCCATTGTTCCCGTAAACCTTGTCGTTCCGATTCCGGACAATGTAACTTTTGAGCAGGCGACTTACCTCTCACTCGCCGCGACCGCACTTCAGGCTGTGCGCCGCACCGATGTCAAATTCGGTGAGTACGGAAACGTACTCGGTCTCGGTATCGTCGGAAACATCGCAGCCCAGCTCTACAAACTTGCCGGTTGCCGCGTCTTCGGTGAAGACGGATTCGCCATCCGCACCAAGATCGCCAAACGCTGCGGAATCGAGACCGTCAACTTCAAACGCAAAAATGTCGAAGAGTACCGCAAAAACTTTGCCGCTCCCTATGGTCTTGACTTCTCGCTCTTCGCCTTCGGAGGCAACGCTGAAAGCGCTTTCATGTCCATCAAAAAAGCAATGAAAGTATCCGCAGACGGACACGCCATGGGTAATATCGTTCTCGTCGGCGGCTGCCGCGTTCCGGTCGATGGAGGAGCCGCCTCCGGAAATCTTAATATCCACGTCTCCTCAAGAACCGGTGCCGGATACCACGACCGCAACTGGGAATACGGCGCGGATTACCCCGCCGCATTCGTCCAGTTCACCACTCAACGCAATGCCCGCGAACTCATCAGACTTATTGCTGAGAAACGCCTGCTTGTCGATCCGATGACTACTCACATCATTCCGCTCAAAGATGCGGAGAAAGCCGGTGATCTGCTCTGCGAAACCCCCGACAAAGCACTCGGAGTAATTTTTACCATGGAGCACGGTAAATGAGTAATGTCCGAATGGGAATAATCGGAGCCGGAGGTATTTCACGGCTCCATGCCATGGCTATCGCTACGCTCGACAATGTCACTCTCGCAGGCTTCTGCGACCGCGTTTTTGAGGCAGCAAAGGCAAAGGCTGAGGAATTCAACTGCCGCGCCTATGCCTCTGCCGAAGAGATGCTCGCCGATCCGGAAGTTGACGCTGTTATCATCGCTACTCCATCCGGAATGCACCGCGAGAGCGCGATTGCCGCCGCCAATGCCGGAAAGCACGTACTCTGCGAGAAACCTCTCGAAATCAACACTCAGCGTATCGACGACATCATCGAAGCGTGCGAACGGAACAATGTAAAACTGGGTTGTATTTTCCAGATGCGTGTCTCGCCTTCGGTGAGCGAAGTCAAGAAGCTCATGGAGTCTGGACGTTTCGGAAAAATGCTGCTCTCCAGTGCCGTCATGCGCTGGTATCGGGAAAACAGCTATTATGACAACTCCAGCTGGAGAGGTACTCTCAAATTCGATGGAGGCGGTGCACTGATAAATCAAGCCGTCCACATCATGGACACCCTGCTCTACATCAACGGAGACGTCGAAAGCGTCATGGCGTACTCAGGAACATTCACCCACAATATCGAAGTCGAAGACAACCTCTGCGCAGTGCTTAAATACTGCAACGGCAGCTTCGGTACCGTCGAAGTGAGTACCTGCTGTGCTCCGGGATTTCCACGCCGCATGGAGTTTTCAGGCGAAAACGGAACTGTCACCATCATCGAAGACCGTATATCCCGCTGGGAGTTCACGGATCAGACCGATGAAGATAATGCAATTCTTGAGCGTTTTTCAGGTGAAACTCATGAGAACGGAGGACGTTCTCCGCTGGATATCAGTTTTACCGGCCATGCCATCCAGATCAATGATTTTGCGGAAGCTATCCGGAACGACCGGGCTCCGATGGTGGACGGACGAGAGGCGCGCCGCGCAATAGAACTCATCTGCGCGATCTATGAATCTGCAGCAACCGGCAAACAGGTGATGATAAAGAGGTGACGATATGAAGTGCAAAGTAGATTTTGTTCCGGTAAAAATGCGTCTGCCGCTCAAGTTCGGTTCAGAGACGGTCGACTCTATCAAAATCGCCTCTGTTACGCTCGAAAACTATGGAGCAACAGGACGCGGAGAGACTCCGCTCTCAGTCGGCTGGGCGTGGCCCGGAAACCTCTCCTTCGCATACAGAGAAGAGATGATGTGCAATTTCTGCACCTTCCTTGCGGATAATCTCGAGTATTCTTCTGAAAAGCATCCCATGGTGACCGGATATCAGGTCATCTCCGAAAAGCTTTCAAATTGGCTCGATGAGTTCAATAAAAAGAACAACTGCGAGATGCCCTATCTTGCCGCGCTGATCTCGCTCTCAGCATTCGATATCGCGCTGCATGATGCTTATGCGGTGGCTAAAAACGTTCCGGTCTATGAGATATACAGCAGAAAGTTCATGCCCTGCGATCTCGAATACTTCTACTGCGACCCGGCGTTTTCCGGAAAATATCCGGAGGACTACTTCGTCAAAGCGGTTCCGGACAAACTCACAGTATGGCATCTTGTCGGAGGCAAAGACCTGCTCACCGACGCAGAGCTCACCGGCAATGAGCCCGATGACGGCTATCCTGTGACCCTCACAGAGTGGATCAAACGTGACGGAATCACTGCGCTGAAAGTCAAACTCACAGGAGTTGACCGCAAATTCGATTACGAACGCATGGTCAATGTGGGAAAAATCGCTCTTGAGTATGGCTGCACCGCAATAAGCTATGACTTCAACTGCATGGTGACTGATCCGGAGTACGTCAACAGTCTGGTGGATGAACTCTCAGAAAAAGAACCCGAGATATCAGCTCTTCTGCTCTACGTGGAACAGCCGTTTCCGTATGAGATAGAGAAATATCTGGTGGATGTCTCAAGCGTATCAGAGCGCAAGCCGCTCTTTATGGATGAGAGTGCCCACGACTGGCAGCACGTCAAACTCGGACTTTCGCTCGGCTGGAACGGAGTTGCTCTCAAGGTTTGCAAAACCCAAACCGGAGCCCTGCTCTCCGGCATCTGGGCAAAAGAACACGGAATGCAGCTCATGGTACAAGACCTCACCAATCCGCGTCTTGCCATGATGCCGCACACTCTTCTTGCCGCCAATATCGGAACAATTTGCGGAGTCGAATGTAACGCTCCGCAGTTCTATCCGGCAGAGTCCAACGACTACGAGAAACAGCACCCGGGTCTCTATGAACGGCGCAACGGAGTCGTTGTGATAGAATCCTTAAAAGACCAGCCTGGCTTCGGCTACAAATCAGAATACTGATAATCCCCAACCATATCGGACTGGCGTACAGAAAAATGTACGCCAGTCCTTTTTTATATCTTTCTGCAACCACGCTGAGCAACCTCCCCTCTGAAAAGCAAAGCAAATATGGACGCCCAAGCAGGATTTGTTGCAAAATATCTCTCTTTCACTTCTGAGAGTTTCCCGGTTGCAACGACACAGTAACATATCGCTATTCCAATGCACGACTTAAAAATTTTTAGAATTTTTTGCATAAGTGCTTGAAAAAAAAAAACTTACATTATATTACGTTTTTATAAAATAACAAGCATCTTGATTGCTTCGCCGATGCGCTTTGACAACCGCCGAAAGCCTCTCCGAAACAACCGATACATAATCAAAGAATAACAAAAAAGGATGAGGCGTGATAGTTATCTGCAATAATAATAATAATTATTATTACTATCCAGACACTCCTGAAACAAAACAGGCGTCTAAAACAATTACAAATGTTTTTCACAAAAATTGGGACAATAACAACAAATAAGCAGAAAGGAATCATAAAATGAACTGTCCTAATTGCAACAATCCAATCCCTGCAAATGCGAACAACTGCCCCGGCTGTGGCGCACCAATTGCTCAGCAGCAGGCAACACAGGTACCGGCTGATGATACAAAAGCAAAATCCTGCTGGATGGCAATCACTTCCATGGTACTTGGAATCACCAGCCTTTTAGTCTTTTTGGGGGAGGAGGAATTAGAGGAAGACGTAGCAGCAGGCGGTTGCCTCTTCGCGATCTTGGCTCTTGTTTTCGGAATCATTTCTCTCTGTCAGAAACAGGATGGCAAAGGAATGGCAATCGCCGGAATAGCTACTGCCGCCTGCGCACTTTTGATTTGAAATAGTACCGTCCTTGTGACATAACAAAAACAAAAAAAATGAAGGAAAATGCAAAATGAACTGTCAACATTGCAACAATCCCGTCCCCGAAAACGCAACCTCATGCCCCAGCTGCAACACCCTGCAGCAGCCTGCAAAGCCCAAAAGCAGAACTGTATATGGTCTGCTTGCGCTCTTCTTAGGAGGACTCGGAATACACAACTTCTATGCAAAACGTTACGTATTCGGAGTTATTCAGCTGGTGCTCGGTCTTTGCCAAGTCTTCATACCATCTCAGGGCATCAAGGCTATCCTTATGGTAATTCTCTTGTTTTGGGTGCTCACTGAAATGCTTGTGGTCAAAAAAGACGGCAACGGAATTCCATTTGCAAAAGCTAAAAGTTTATAACTATTCTGACAAAAATCAGAAAGAAATAAAATAACAAAATTCATCTATTATAGAAGGCTTTGTTTCCGACACTGGCAGGTAAAATTCGGACACCAACAGTAAATCGGAAACAGAGCCTTATTGAAAAACTTAAAAGGAAATAAAAAAATGAAAGTAAAAATCTTTTCTCTCCCATTGGTTGTAATGTGTGCTGTTTTGTGCTTGTTCGGCTGTGGTAATAATGATGGTGTATGGTATCCCGTTGAGGGGGGTTTTATTAATCTGAAAAACGTAAAAGAAATCACTACTGAATTTTCATTAGTTCTCGATCCCAACTCCACCCTCAACCCCATCGACCTTGTCAACACACCTATTCAGACCATTAACAAAATATCTACTAAGGCCATTATCAAACAACCTATTACTAAAGAAAATATTGATAAAGCAAAAAAAATAGTCGAAGAGAATGAATTTAGTAATGTCAAATACAGCGCTTTCATTATTTTCGATGATCAAGAAATAAAACTTCCAAAAATGGAAAAATTTGAAAGTAAAGAAGATGTTTTAGATATGCTTGATGATTGGCTTGACAGCGTTGAAGAACTCGAAGATTTTATCCTCTAAGTCATTAGGTATATTGATACTCAAAAAAAGATAAACATTATTGTCCAAAGTTTTGTAAAAGCTTTTCTGAATTGATGAAAAACACTATTCTGTTATGCGTTTAAATATTGTTTCACAAGACATGAAGCATCAACAAATATAAACGCCTCAAAATAGAATACAGAGAAATCTGCTGTAACAATTATCTGGGCTGGCGTACTGAAATGTACGCCAGTCCTTTTTTGCAGACTCCATACCTGTATGGACAGATACCAGCGAGAACAGAACTGTGCTTGACAAAGCTCTGCACATAAGAATGCTTTTTCGGGAACAGCGCGTTTTGTACCGGGCTGTCCACGCGACGCGCTATCGCCGCTTCTCACTCTAAAAATGCAAATACAAAAAAAGCCCGGTGGGTAACACCGGGCTTTCGGAAAATCTGCTGTATCAGAACTTGGATGTGGTAGTATCAAGTTCCGCGTTGAGAGTGGTTTTAAGTCCGCTCTCATCGGCGATTCCGGCTGCGGAAAGGGCGCGGGCACTTCCGTCAGCAAAAGCGAATGTTGACTGATCTCCGTGCACCATGGCAACGTATCCGCCGTTGTCTCCGGGGGCATCCCAGAGGCGGAAGAACCACGCCGGTTTCGGAGTCGGGTCAGACTCACTCACAGCCTTGAAGCTGTCAGCAAACAGAGGAATACTGCTCGCGTTCTTCATGCGTCCGAAGGTATAGGCGATATTGTCGGCGTCAGCCTTCATGGTAAAGCGTCCGAACTGCTTGATGATAGTCGGATTGTCGTTGACGCCCTTCCATTTTCCGGTCCAGGTATCTCCGGTGACGTCGAGCATTCCGATTGCATTGTTGGTATCATCGTCCTTGTCGTTGTAATCGACGTTGGCAACGGTACAGGTGAGGAGTCCCTTCTGGAGATAGTTTGCTTTATAATCGCGGTCTTCTCCGCCGACCATCACGTAAGCATAGCTTTTTCCGCCCAGCTTGAAGGGGATAACATCATCATTCTTGTTGGCGTAGATCTGCATCGCCTTGATGATGTTTGATTTGTTGTTGATGCACTTGGTGCGCTGTCCCGCGGCACGGGCATAGCTCAACGCCGGCATGGTCATTCCGGCGAGGATGGCGATGATCGCGATCACCACCAGCAACTCGGTGAGGGTAAAGTTTTTTCTCATATTTTATAATCCTTTCTCTATTATTGAAGTTGCTTCTTCGTTACATCCGGCAATACACAGTACTACCGCCGATATATTATACGGCTGATTTGCAAATTTGTCAAGCGTTTTTTGCGAAAAACCAGACGATTTACACCAGATAACATCTCACCCTATGCGTTTCGGAGTTTTTCCGAAGATAGCGGCGTAATCACTCTCTGGGCACTTGGGAACACGGTCATAGGTATAGAGTCCATTCTTTTCCTGCTCGACATCAGTAAGCTGTGTGTAGGTGTAGCCGGACAGTCTCTCATCGCTATTCATAAGTTCTACCTGCGGAGCGATGCGGTCGAGCAGATCCTGTTCTGTCTCAAGAACAAGACCTCCATAGCCCCAGCTGCGGTCTTCGGGGTCACGGCGGTCGGGAGGTATATATTTGAAACCTCCAAACTCATCGACAAGACAGGGCTGCCCGGAATACTCGACTTCGTTTTTATCATTCTGGCGTTTGAACTCTTTTCCTGACACCTCATCCTTTTTCAGACGCTCAGCGAGCAGTTCCGGAGTCGGAACGTAGCAATGGATAGTCCACAGATCGGTCTTCACATGGTACCATCCGCTCGACTCGTTCACCGGGCGGGTGGGATCGAGCTGTCTTGTCACATCGTAGAGCAGAGTAATATAATCCTGATAGCGCGTAAGCTTTTCATCGATGGGACGCGTCTCATTCTGCGGAACCCATGCCACAATAGACGGATGGTTGTAATCGCGCTCTATCTCACTCATCCACTCGCGCAGATGGTTGGTTACTGCCTCATAGTAGTTTGCATCTCCGCAACGCAGATCGCTGGTACACGCCATTCCCCAGGTGGGAAACTCTCCCCACGTGAGATATCCGTGTTTATCGGCGTAATAGTGGTAACGCGGCTCAAAGACCTTCTGATGCAGACGGGCTCCGTTGAAGCCGCAGCGCAACCCGCGGAGAACATCATTCTCGAGCTCTTCATCGCTGGGAGCTGTCCAGAGACTGTCCGGCCAGAACCCCTGATCGAGCACCTGCCTCAAATAGAGCTCGCGATTATTGAGGAATATTTTGCTTCCCTCGACATGTATCTTGCGCAGACCGGCGTATGAACGCACGGTGTCGTCGATGTTTCCATCCTCATCCCTGACGGTAAAAACCACATCATAAAGAAACGGAGTTTCCGGACACCATGGTTTCGGAGACTCAAGTTTTATCTCGCAGCTCACTCCGTCAACGGCGGCAGTTGAAATTTTTCCGCAGAGGTTTTCTCCATCATAGACTTCCACGTTGAAGGTGTATCCCCTCTTCACCGCGTAGAATTGCGGAGTGAAAGTAAATTTCGCTCCGTCAAAATCTGGCGTTATCCGGCAGGATTTGACTCCGTACATACCGCAGGCTTCGAGATCGACGGTCTGCCAGATTCCGGTGGAACGGGTATATACGCAGTTATGGGAGTGATACTCAGGGCTCTGTTTTCCCGCACCCTGGGTGAATGAACGGATAAGATCGGTCACGCCGACGACAAGATCGTACTCTTTTCCGGGCTCGACCTCGCCCGTAAGATCGACGGAAAACGGAGTTGAACCTCCGACATGACGGAAGAGTTTTTTCCCGTCAATAAAAATATCTGCCGCAAAATCCACAGCTCCGAAATTGAGTATGATGCGTCTGCCTCCCCAGTTTTCCGGAATGGTAAGCTTGCGATGATAAAACATACCCTCGATGAAGTCGGTGTATTCTACTCCCGAAAGTTTGCTCTCTGGTACAAACGGAACGGTGATGCGGTTTTTGAATCCTGAGCTTTTGTAAAGCCCGCGCTCCATGCCGCTTCTGCTGAAGTCAAATTCATAACTCCAGACTCCATTGAGATTGACCCAGTCTGTTCTTTCAAACTGTGGACGGGGGTACTCCGGTCGTGGAATATTCATGTTTTTGCAACTCCTGTATGCTTGTTTTATGGTATTTTGCAGCAGCATTTACTATACACCGGAAACCGCCTCTTTTCAATCGAGGGAGCAGCATTTAGAAAAAAATATACATTTTATGCATAAAAAAGAGCTGATGGTATTTGTATTTCAATAATCAACCGTCTATATTTATTCAAAATACAGTCAACACTTAAAAAAAGGGGATACCTGCTATGATAAAACAACCTGCCCAGTTGAGTTGGGTGCTCTATGAAAAAGTCCTGTTCACTCCTGAATATTACGCCGAACTCGACGACCTTGCCGCCAATGGAGTAAAAAATGTGGTCGTCAACAACTACGTCATAAAATATCTCATCAAAAATATGTCCCTCTGTGAGCGGATGCGCAAGGATGCCGAAGAGCGCGGCCTTGTGCTCAAAGATGCACATGCGCCATTCGGTCCCAGCGAAAATCTCGGATACCCCGTTCTTCGCGACAGAAAGTGGATCCACGAGATGCAGAAGGACTGTCTGAAGGTGGGCGGATTGCTCGGGCTTACCACGCTCACCATGCACATCGGCAGGCTCTGTTTTCACCCTGATATTGCGGAAAGCACTCCGGAAACTGTGAAGAAATACACTTTTGAAATCCTCGATGATATGCTTCCGGTCGCAGAAGAGAACAAAGTCATAATCGCCCTTGAGAACCTTTTCCATCCAACCGCCACCAGCGACGAGCTTCCTGAGTATATTGAGCACTATAACTCAGAGTATCTCGGAATCTGTTTCGACGCCGGCCACGCCAACGTGGTGGAAAAAGAGGCGACAAAGACTCCAGACCAGATGGATGAGATGATCAAGCTTGCCTGGCCTGACCGCACGATCACCTACCGCGAAAACTGCATTGAGAAGATGGCTCCGCACATCGTCACAACCCACCTGCACGACAACAACGGCAGAGGAGACCACCATCAGCTTCCCGGAGTCAACGGCAACATCGACTGGAAACGCATTTGCAACATTCTGGCAACCGGATGTCCGCGTCTGGTAACAAACCAAAGCGAAGTCCACAAAGATGACTTCGGCGGCATCACCAAAAACGGAATAGAGCACTTCGCAAACTACGGCTTCTTCATCTGACAAAGCAGAGCAAATAAGCTATGGAACGCTTCTATTTCTGGTTGGCAACAGGTCTGATACTGCTCGGGGCAGAGTTTTTTGTCCCCGGGTTCGTGGTATTCTTTTTCGGCATTGCGGCGTGTGCTGTCTCTATCATCAGCTTCTTCTGTCCAGGCGCAGGAATAGTGGCAGAGATCATACTCTTCCTGCTGTCAGCTGCACTTCTGCTTCTGCTCTCAAGGCGTTTTCTGCCCGGAGTATTCAAATCAAAGAGTACTTATCAGGAACCCGTTCCTGAAAACATTTTGGGAAGCAGTGCCACAGCTGTCACCAGAATAACTCCGGAATTTTCCGGAAAAGTTGTTTTTAACGAAGAGCTGTGGAATGCTACTTCCAGCGAGCACATCTCAACCGGAGAACTCTGCCGCATCATTTCTTATCACAACGGCAATTTGATCGTGGAGAAAAACAAATGACATCCGCCTCCCCTTTGATACACATATTCGACATGGACTACACTCTCATCGAAAACGATTGTGATGTGAGCTGGAAAGAGTTTTGTGTCGCCGAAAAACTCGCTCCGGAATCAGACATCCAGGAGGCAGACCGCTTCTACCAGCTCTATCTTGAAGGAAAACTCGACTTTAATGAGTTCACCCGTTTTCAGTTCAGAGAGTTCACCGGAAACTCTCCGGAAACCATGTATGCCCTCACCCGCAGACACTTTGAAAAATACGTCAAATCCAAAGTGCGTCCTCAAGCGTTAAATTATGTAAAAGAGCTGCTCGCGCAGGGAAAACGGTGCATCATCCTCACTTCGACCAATGAAGTGATCGCCCGCCCCGTCGCAGAGTATTTCGGAATATCTGAAGTTTACGGTTCTCGAATCGAACTTGTCAACGGAACATTTACAGGTAACCTCACCGGCATCTACACAGCAGGAGAAGGCAAAGCTGTTATCGCAAGAGAACTCGAAAAATCTTCCGGAGTCCCGCTCGAACTCTTCGCCGCTTATGGAGACAGTATCAACGACCTGCCCCTGCTTAAATGCGTGGGCTTTCCGCATGCAGTTTCTCCCGGCAAATCTCTGCTGGAAGAAGCTCAGAAACTTGATTTCACCATATTAAACTGGAGTATCTGACACTATGTATTTTGATCCCGCCTACTTTATATTCGCCCTCCCCGGACTGCTGCTCGCTCTTTGGGCGCAGTTCAAAACCAAAAGCACCTTTGAACACTACTCCCGCGTGGCAAGCCGTTCTGGAGTCACCGGTGCCGAAGCTGCGCAGCGTCTGCTCTTCGCTGCGGGCGTTTCCGGAGTAAAGATCGTTGAAACAGACGGATTTCTCACCGACCACTATGATCCGTCGTGCCGCACGCTGCGTCTCTCTCCTGACGTGTACGGCTCAAGCAGCCTTTCCGCCATCGGAGTTGCCTGTCATGAGGCTGGACACGCCATACAGCACGCTCACAATTACGGTCCGCTCGAGATGAGATCAAGTCTTGTTCCGGTAATCAATATCACCAGTCCCATGTCCTACATCTTTATCGCCATCGGAGCCTTTTTCGCAAGTCCTGCCTTTATCTGGATAGGCATAATCTGCTTCTGCGGAGCTGTGCTTTTTTCTCTGGTAACGCTTCCAGTAGAATATAACGCGAGCAGCCGTGCAAAAGAGATGATGGTCTCTGCCGGAATCGTCTCATCACAAGAGTCAAACAGCGCAGGCGAAGTACTGAACGCAGCGTTCCTCACCTACGTCGCAGCAGCGGTCAGCAGCCTGCTCACATTGCTTTATTACCTCTGGAGACTCGGAGTTTTCAGCAGAAGGGATTGAAAAAAACAGTTTGAACGTGTATATTTTGTCAATGCCTTGTATATGCGGCAGATAAATGTATATTGTCCCGCTTGACGGAACTGTTCTTCCGCGGCGGATAAACAGGGGAAATCACTGAAACGTGAAAGAAAAAGAGAATATCATACAGTCGGCAAACTTCAAACGCGATTATGTTGCATACTTCGCGCTCGGTTTGTTTTTCGCTATCGTACTTGGAGAAATCGTCATTGCGGTAAGTATTCCTGCATATCTGGGTAAAGAGAGTGCGATGGCAAACGAGGTACGCCGAATAAAACTCCGGGAGAGTTTCGACATGGTCCGCTGGCAGTCCTTCAAGACGGACTGCGCAAACGCCAATGCCAAGCTTGAGCGCGACATCGTTGTCTGGGAGATGAATAAACTTGCAAACTATCTCAGAAAAGAGTCTGAATACCTCAACAGCGATGAGACAGCCCGTCTCCAGAAGATCGTTGACGAGTCCAGCGCGATATTGAAATATATCCACGAAAACAAATCGTTTTCCAAAGCAAGCCAGCTTGATACCGGCGGTTATATCAACAGTATGATGAAGCGGAAAGAGAAAAAATGAAAAACAGACAGGGCATTGAGTTTCTCCAGCACTTCTCCGGAGCGCGGGTAGCCGTGGTCGGAGACGTGATGCTCGATATCTATTTGTGGGGACAGGTCTCAAGAATATCTCCTGAGGCACCGGTTCCGGTAGTGAATGTGAACAGACGCACCAGCTGTCTCGGCGGAGCCGCCAATGTGATGCGCAATCTGCGTACACTCGGAGCGGCGGCTTTTGCCTACGGTGTCGTCGGCAATGACAATCTCGGAAGAGAGCTGGCAGAAAATCTCCGCGAGCTCGGAATAGATGACAGCGGTCTCTTTTTTGACGACGCAAGACGCACCACCGAAAAACGCCGCGTCGTCGCCGGAAGCCAACAGCTTCTGCGTATCGACGTCGAAGACACATTTGAAGTCGATGACTCCATAAGAAGAAAGATCGTGGACGGAGTCATATCCAGAATACGCGCAAAAGAGCTCGATGCCGTGATCTTTGAAGACTACAACAAAGGACTGCTCTCCGCGTGGATGCTCGAAGAGATCATCTGCGCCGCAAGAGAGCACAATGTAATAACTGCGCTTGATCCCAAACCCGGCAGTCTTGCTCCGGTCAAAGGACTCTCGGTGATGAAACCCAACAGAGTGGAGGCTTTCGCGCTCGCAGGAATGGCGGACGATAACTCCATGTGCGACGTCAGGGACAATTCCCTGCTCGCACAGGTAGCCGAAAAGCTTCTGGACACCTGGGAACCCGACCTGTTGCTGCTCTCTCTTGCTTCACAGGGAATGGCTCTCTTCAGGCGTGGACAAGAGGTTGAAGTGATTCCGACAAGAGCGCGCGAAGTTTTCGACGTCTCAGGAGCAGGAGACACTGTGACCGCAACCTACACTGTTTCTGCCATTTCAGGTGCTCCTGCCAGAACTGCCGCAGAGATCGCAAACCGCGCAGCAGGAGTCGTGGTAGGAAAGGTGGGAACAGCTCCCATTTTATTTGATGAATTGATTAAAAGTTTTGATAGCGAGGAGTGATTATTATGGCTGCAAAGAGTGCTGTTGTGATACCTGCACGTTACGCAAGTTCACGTTTTCCCGGTAAACCGCTCGCCATGCTGGCAGGCAAACCGATGATCTGTCACGTTTGCGAAAAAGCTGCGGCAAGCAAAGCCGATTATGTTCTGGTTGCCACCGATGACCAGCGTATCGCTGATGTGGTAACTCAATATGGATATACTGCTGTAATGACGGCAAGCGATCACCCATCCGGAACCGACCGCATCGCGGAAGCGGTGAAAAAAGCAGCATCCGACGTCGATATCGTTATCAACGTCCAGGGAGACGAACCGCTGATTCCGACCAGCGCAATAGATGACCTCATCGACCTGATGGAAGGCAACGCAGCTTGCGAAATGGCGACAATCGCTGTTCCCGGAAATCGCGATACCATGACCGAAAACAACGTCAAAGTCGTCTTCGGTTGCGACGGAAAAGCGCTCTATTTCAGTCGCTCCATGATTCCCTTCGCCCGCAAAGGAGGAGTTCCCGATCAGGTCTATCTGCATTGGGGAATATACGCCTATCGCAGGGAGACGCTGGAAAAATTCGTCACCCTCCCCGCCGGACGCCTGGAAAAAAGCGAGATGCTCGAACAGCTCCGCGCTCTGGAAAACGGAATATCTATCTACGTTCTCACCCGCAATCTCGAAAGCATCGGCGTTGATACTCCGGACGATCTTGCAAAGGCTGAAGCACGTCTTGCGGAGATGAACAAATGACTCCGGTAAAAATCAGCAACGATATCACCATCGGCAGCGGCAGACTTACCCTTATCGGAGGTCCATGCACAGCCGAAAGCAAAGATCTCTGTCTTGAAGTAGCAGGATTTCTGAAAGAACTCTGTGCCGAACTTGACATAGATTATATATTCAAGGCATCTTACGACAAAGCAAACCGCTCAGGAGCGACTTCCGTGCGCGGTCCCGGACTCGATACGGGACTCGGATATCTCGATGCAGTCAAAAGCACATATAAACTGCCTGTTCTGACCGATATCCATGACAGCGTCACTGTTCCGGAAGTAGCAGAAGTTGCTGACGTGCTTCAGGTTCCGGCTTTTCTCTGCCGCCAGACCGATTTGCTGGTCGCTGCCGGAAAAACCATGAAGCCAGTCAACATCAAAAAGGGACAGTTCATGGCTCCGGAAGATATGAAGGGAGCCGTCGATAAAGTCCGCCTGACAGGAAATGATAAAATCATGCTCTGCGAACGCGGAAGCTCTTTCGGTTACCACAATCTCGTAGTCGATATGCGCTCGCTTGTCATCATGCGCAACATCGGAGTTCCGGTAGTCTTTGACGCCACTCACTCTGTACAACTTCCGGGAGGTCTCGGCAATGCATCCGGCGGACAGAGAGAATTCGTCTCTCCCCTCGCCTGCGCCGCCGCGGCTGTCGGCATCGACGCGCTCTTCTGCGAAGTGCATCCGTGTCCGGAAAAGGCTTTTTCTGATGGTCCCAACTCACTTGATTTCGACCTTGCCCGCAAGGTTTTGACAAAGGTTAAGCAAATATATGATATGCAGTAAAAGACTCCTGACCGCTTCCGCGCTGCTGTTCTGCGCCGCAGTTTTTTCCGCGAAGAACGATATATCTGACCTGCGCGGACTTGCGCTCAACAACGCAAAAATTCCGGTTTACGACAGCCAGAAGCGCATCCAGATGATGACCTTCGTGGACAATGCTGTCCGTGAAGGAAAAATCATCGTCGGAAAAAACACCGTACTTGACATTATCAAAAAAGGCAGCAACGTCGATGTCATCGGCGACGCATGGCAGATTAAATACTATTCTCTGAAAGCCGGACTCGGAGATGTCTTCTCGTTCTGGTTTCCGCGCAACTCCTACAGCGAAGGAGTTGTCATCACAGGCAAAGCCAATATCGATCAGGACAACAACCGGGCATTCGGAACGGCTCCGGTATTCTTCCGCTCCCCGATGATCGACCTCGATGGAATCGGTTTTGATGTCAACTTCAAAAACCGCACGATCCAGGTCAACAATGAAGTGCAGCTCGTGTTGCGTACTGCGGCGAGCGATCCGCGGAAACTCACTGAAGAGAGTATCAAAAAGACCGATTACGGCTTTGTAAGAGCCTTCTCTGATTCGCTTCTTATCGACATTGAACACGATCAGATCATGCTTATCGGAAGCGTCAAAGTCATCGACCGCACATCAGTGCTGACCTGTGACCGCCTGACCATCTTCCTCGACCGTGAAGAGCAGGCAAAAAAATCTGACAAGAAGGATAAAAAAATCCAGACTGGAGTTCCCCTTGAAGGCGACAAAGGTGTTTCCCGCATTCTTGCCGACGGTAATGTCGTCATCACAAATGGAGAGGGATCTGAGGTACAGAGAGCTGTTTCAGACCACCTGGTTTACGATGTCAAACTCGGAATCTTCTCTTTCTACGGAGACTCCGAAAATCCGCGTTTTGAGCAGAAACAGGATGTCGTAAGCGGCAAAAACATCATCATCTACCGCGAAGAACAGCAGATACGTATAATCGGCGACTGCAGCATCAAAAGCCGCGCCGAAACAGGAGCTCTGCGTCACATAACTTCCGAGCGCGGAGATATTGATTTCAAAATCAACCGCGGAGCCTTTGACGGCAACGTGAAAGTGCGCGATGGAAAAATGGTCATCAGCGGTCCGAGAGCCAATCTTGAAATGTCAAATGTTCCGGAAAAACAGGAAGCAAAAAAGAATACCACGGCAAAAAAACAGCAGGATCGTATGCTTCCCGGCTCGGTGACATCAAGCGATATGGGGGGCTCCCGCCAGCTCGACAGAGTTGAATTTCCCTGCGGAATCAGAGTACAGGATTTCAGCTCTTCCAAAGATAAACCGCTCGACCTCACCAGCGAGATCGGAGTTTACAACGCAAAGACAAAACACATCGACTTCGAGCGCAACGTAAGACTGCTCGACAGCCAGATGACCCTCAATGCCGGAAAACTGAGAATCAAACTCGACGAAAAAGCCGATCCCAAATCCGGCAGCGGCAACGTTGACCGCATCTACTGTTCCGGAGGTGTCAAAATCGTCGGCTCAGGCGAAAATGCCGGAACCCTCACTGCCAAACGCGGAGTTTTCCTCTACAAAAAAGATCAACTCATCTTCAACGACAATGTTCATCTGGTCAATAAGAAATCCAAACTTGACTGCGACCAGCTTGACCTTTTCCTCAGCAATTCAAAGAAACCCGGAACCACCCAGACCGGAATCGTCGGTGTCGGCGGCAGCAACAAGGTGCTGACCAAAGCTGTTGCTACCGGAAAACGGGTGGAAATGACCGATCCGCAGGGCAAAGTGATCACCAAACATCTGGTCATGCATTTCGAGGAAATTCCGGATGGAGCGAAAGCAACTCCCGGAATGCTTCAGTCCGGTTCAAGCCGAGTCACCTGGATCGCCTGCAACGGCGGAGTACGTCTCGAAAGTTATCCCTCAAAGGGCGATGTCGGAGCCTCTTCCGGATTGCTCGGCAAGTCCAGCGGAAAACGCACTGTTCTTGCCAGACGCACCGAAACCGATCTCAAGCGCAATGTCGCGCGTCTGTTTGACAAAGTGTCTCTCTTCGATGACGGCAACCGTCTCGATTGCGAGAAGATGACTCTCTATGCCGACGCTCCGGACAAAGAGATCAAAAAGGTTGACGATCCGGATGCAGATCCGTTTGAACTCGGAACTGCTGAAGACGGCATTCCCGGCAAAATCATGCTCAATCCCGATTTGGAACTCAAACGCGTATTCTGCGAAAAGAACGTTGTACTCAGCACCATCGAAAACACAAATACCTTCCGCGCCGGAGGCGATACCGGAGAGTATCTCTCTTCCACCCGCAAGCTGGTCATCAACAGCCTGCGTCCGCGCCGCACCTGGCTCAGCGGTCAGGGAAGAAGACAATGGTGTGACAAAATTATTTACGATATGGCAAAGGACAGCTTCTACGGCGTAAATCCCTCGGAAACTGAGGTGGAAGAGTTGATTTTGCCCGCAGAACAGAAAAAAAAGAAAAAAATTTGAAAAAATTTGCATTTCCGACTTGAATGAAGTGCAAAGTGTGTGTATAATAAAGTTAGAGAGAGCTGAGGTGAAACAAGCTCAGCTCCTGGAAAGATTGGATTGACAATGGCAGAGATCGCACAACAGGAACTGGTAAAAGCCACTGATCTGGTAAAAATATATCACGGCCGCCGCGTAGTGAGCGGAGTCTCCCTCTCGGTGAACGCCGGCGAGATCGTCGGTCTGCTCGGCCCCAACGGTGCCGGTAAGACCACGAGCTTCTACATGGTCATGGGACTGATTCGCCCAGATGAAGGCAGCGTGACCTTCAGAGGTGTGGATGTCACCCATACTCCGATGTATAAGCGCGGTAGAATGGGCATGGGATATCTCGCCCAGGAGCCGTCGATTTTCCGAAAACTTACCGTAGAAGAGAACGTCATGGCAATCCTTGAGACGCTTGATATGACCGCAAAAGAGCGCAAAGACCGACTCGAAGAGCTGCTTGAAGAACTGGATCTTGCGAGACTTCGCAAACAGAAGGCAATGACTCTTTCAGGAGGTGAACGCCGCCGTCTCGAAATCACCCGTTCACTTGTTACCAACCCTAATTTTATAATGCTTGACGAACCATTCAGCGGAGTCGATCCGCTGGCGGTCCACGAAGTACAGCAGATCATATTGAAGCTCAAAACCAGGAATCTCGGTATCCTCATAACTGACCACAACGTGCGCGAAACACTCGAAGTGGTCGATCGGGCGTACCTGATGTTCCAGGGCAGAATCCTTGTCGAGGGACCAAGCGAATTCCTCATCAAAGATCCCAAGGCAAGGGAGGTCTATCTGGGCGAAAGCTTCAAGATGTAATGTGACACGTACTGCAGGGAATGAGTCCCGCAGAGAAAATGGAGGTGTATATATGGCCATCACTATCAACGCACGTCAGTTTACCGTAACTCCGGATATCCGCGCCCATGTGGAAAGCGCGCTTGCTCCCGTGATCGAAGATCAGGTGCTCAAAGTGTCATCGGCAAACGTGGTGCTTGATTATGAAAACAAACAGTTCACCGCAAGTCTGGTTGTCAACTGCAAGTTTCATGTCTTCACTGCCAAAACCACCGATTTCGACTGCTTCAAAGCATTCGATATGGCGTATGACAAAGTCTGCGCGCAGCTAAAAACGCTCCGCGACAAGATCACATCACACAAGGGAGAACCCCTGTCGGAAGCTGAAATAAAGAAAGCTGCCCAGGATCTCGCATAACACTCAAACAATCACAAACCACAGCGGAGACGGCGCAAAGCCTCTCCGCTTTTTTACGGGGTAAAAACATGGTAATAGCTGTATCCACCGAATGGGGTGAAAACTTCGACCGTTTCGTCTATTACAGAATAGAATCCGGAAACGTGAGGGAAAGAGAAGAGGTCAGAGTTGCTCCGGGCGGAGCAAAAGAGTTCGCAAGCCAGCTCAACGGATTGGAAGCCGATCTGCTTATAGCCTGCAAAGTTCCTCAGGCTCTCTGCGACGCCCTTGAGGAAGCCGGAGTCATCCTTATTCAGGGCAAGACCGGAAGAGCTGACAGCATCCTCAAGTCATACCTTGCCGGAGAGATGTTTTTTTAACAAAATCTTATAAATATACTTGTTTTAATCGCTGACGGACGCTATATTAAACAGGTTTGAGATGCAATAAATTCCAAAGAGAAAGAGACAGTTATTAAAATGAAGACCGGTTTCGACAGCGACAAGTATTTGAGAGAACAATCAGAGGCGATCCTCGAGCGTGCCGCAAAGTTCGGTGACAAACTCTATCTTGAGTTCGGCGGCAAACTTATCTGTGACTTCCACGCAGCACGCGTCCTGCCGGGATTTGATCCCGATGCCAAAATCAAACTGCTTCAACGTCTCAAAGACAAAGTCGATATCATCATCTGCATCCATGCCGGAGCCATTGAAGAGAAGAAAATGCGCGCCGATTTCGGAGTATCATACGATATCGACACGATGCGCACCATCGACGATCTGCGCACGTGGGGACTTGATGTCCGCGCAGTCGTAGTCACCCGCTACTGCGACCAGCCGGCAGTCAAAGTGTTTCTCAACCGTCTGAAACGCAGAGGAATCAAGGTCTATACCCACCGTCCCATTGATGGATATCCAACTGATATCGACACCATCGCAAGCGACCGCGGTTACGGAGCTAATGCCTATATCGAAACTGAGCGTCCGATCGTGGTCGTTACCGGTCCCGGTCCCAACTCAGGCAAGATGGCAACCTGTCTCAGTCAGGTCTATCACGAATACAAACGCGGAATCAAGGCTGGATACGCCAAATTTGAGACCTTCCCCGTCTGGAACCTTCCGCTCAAACACCCTGTAAACCTCGCCTACGAAGCCGCTACTGCCGACCTTGGAGACGTCAATATGGTCGATCCCTTCCAGCTTGAAGCACGCAATGAGATGACGGTCAACTACAATCGCGACGTTGAAATTTTTCCGGTGGTACGCAGAATCTGTGCTCGTATCATGGCTCCGGAACAGCTCTATGTCTCTCCGACGGAAATGGGAGTCAACCGGGTAGGTTTTGCCATCACCGACGATCAAGCTGTACGTGAGGCTGCTCTTCAGGAAATCATCCGCCGTTACTTCAGAGCCTCATGTGATTATGCCATGGGAGACTGCGACAAAGAGACTGCCGACCGCATAAAGCTCCTTATGGATGAACTCGGAGTGAACGACACCGACCGTAAAGTGGTGCTTCCGGCACGCAAGGCGGCTGAACTTGCTTCTAAACAGCCAGACAAAGGCAGCGACAACATCTATTGCGGAGCTGCTATCGAACTCGCGGACGGAACTATCATTACCGGCAAAAATTCTCCGCTGCTCCATGCGGCATCAAGCTGTGTACTCAATGCTATAAAATACCTTGCCGGACTTCCGGACAGTTTGCCTCTGCTCTCAGACAATGTGCTTGAGTCTGTAGGAAAACTCAAGAAGGAGGTTTTCCGCAACCGCCAGATCAGTCTTTCACTCAACGAGACACTGGTCGCGCTGAGCGTTTCAGGTCCCGCAAACCCGGCGGCGAGAATGGCGATGGCAATGCTTCCAGAGCTCGACGGATGCGAGATGCACACCAGCCATATTCCCGCGACAGGAGATGACCTTGGATTGCGGAGACTCGGAATCCATCTCACCAGCGATCCGCAGTTCACCAGCCGCAACCTCTTCATGGAGTAACTGTCTTGGATAAAGTGCGTCAGCAAACGCTTCTGCGCTGCGGTATCATCGCAGTTCTGCTTTCGGCCCTCGCAGTGCGTATGCTGCTGTTTTACCGCAGTCTGCAATATGATGAGTTGTGGAGCTGGCAATTCTTTGCTCCGCTGGGCATAAAACAGATCCTCTTTGATCTCTCTCTTCCAAACAATCATCCGGTCAATACGCTGTTTATCAAGATTATAAGCGCGATAACAGATGACTTGTTTGCCATACGGATTTTTTCGCTGATTTGCTCAATGGCAATGATTCCAGCTGTGTATTTTGCAGTTTCCGTTTGGAGCGATGACCGCAAAACAGGTATTTTTTCCGCGCTGTTCTGTGTATTTTCTGCTCCATTTATCGTTTACAGCACGCTCGCTCGCGGATATATGCCGCAGGCGTTTTTCTTCGCGCTGACTGCGGCAGGAATGGCGTGTTTCAGCGAAAAATATGTTGTGAAACACTCTATTACAGGAGCAGTTCTGGTACTGGCAGGAGGAATAGGAACCATCCTCAGCGTTCCAACAGGAATAGTCTTTCTTGCCGGACTTGCCGCAGCCTGCCTTATACGCTGCCGGAAAATGCCTCCGCGCCCGCTCATTGCTGTGCTGGGTTGCGGTGCAATCATTGCAGCGGCTTACTATCTTGCCATTTACAAAGACCTCACAACTGCAACAAAATGGAGTATAGCAACACCTCCTCTCATTCAAGCTGCAAACATACTGGCAAAGACTGCAGCAGGAGCTGTACTTGCCTCCATTACGGCGGCAATCATATCGCCCTGGAAAACCCTTCCGCTGTTTGTAATTCCGGCAATCGTTCTGCTGTCTGGAGTTTTCACTGGTTTCGGTCCTGAACGCACATACATAATCTTTGCGGGAGTCTTTGCTGTCACAGCCGCCATAACTGCCGCCCGTTTTGCGGACAGAAAAAACTGGCTGCTCTCCGGAGCTGTTGTTCTGCTTTTTGCCGCAGGACAGATTTACAACGTAAAAAACTACATCCTTCCAGATTGGAAATCAGCAGACGTACCAACCTATAACACTACAACCATCTGTGTCTATCCGGCAAACAGCGGTTATCCCATACTCTGGAATCACGGAGAAGAATTCCTGAACAAATACCATGCCAATGTCGGAAAAAGCTATCTTGACTCGATCAGAGTATATGCTCCGCAGGGGGTATTCAACGGAATGGACTCTTCTTTCGGTGAAAAAAGTGTTGCAACAACTCTCAAAGGAACTCCGGGCAACGACCACGTACTCGGAACTTACCACACATATAAACTTGAACCATATTCAGAGAAAAACAGTTTGGAAAAGGCTTTTATCATCGCATATCCGAAGTCTCTATACAAATTTCCCGCTCCGGAAAACTCCCTGCGCCTCAATCCATGGTTCGAGCAGAGCACAGACCGTACTGGAAGCTGCGCCCTCTATTTCTCAACAACACCGCCCTCCCCTGATTGCGGAGGATATATTTTTGTCATTAAATAAAGGAGATATCTCAAATGCCCTCGATCAAACTTGAAACATCTGCAGTCCTGACAAAAGACCAGGAAGCTGCTCTCGCGCTCGAAATCACCGATCTTTCAGCAGCCCTTCTCAACAAACCAATAGAAGTTATTCAAGTCCGCATAGAAAGCAATGTCACCATCTCTTTCGGAGGAAAAGTTTCTCAAAACTCTGCATTCCTCTCTATCGCCATGATAGGAAATATCTCTCCTGATGTACGCCCAACCCTTCCGGAAAAATTCGCATCAATGCTTTCAAAATACGGAATAGATAAAAAACAACTCTTCCTCAACTATACAGAAACTCCGTTTGAAGCCTGGGGATGGTGCGAATAACTTTTCCACAGAAAACATATCTCTTATAAAAAACAACCGAAGGGGAATTTTCAAAACAAAAGAAAATTCCCCTTTTTTCTGCCACCAAAGTACAAAAAACAAAACAAAAAAAGCACGCAAACAATCGCGTGCCACCATTCCGGGGCGGCGACCAACGGAAGCCTCCAAAGAATCCCGTTTTTCTTGAAAGGTGAGAGGGGGTTCGGGGGAGAGCGGAAAACTTCTTTTTTCGAAAAAAGAAGTTTTCCGCTCTCCCCCGACTCCAACCACCCATTCAAAAAGTAACAGAGGTATTCTGGCGTCCGGCGTTTGCTCCGGATGGGTCGGAGGGGTTGAAGGGTTCCCAGTCGCCTGATGAGCCGTCGTCTTTGGAGAGGATCTCTATGCGATTTTCGAGTTTGGCGAGCTTGGAGCGGCAGAACTTGACAAGTTTACTGCCTTCCTCGTAAGAACTGATGAGTTTTTCGAGCGGAAGCTTACCGCTTTCCATAGCTGCAACGAGTTCTTCAAGTTTAGCCATCGCCTCTTCAAAAGAGAGTTCCTGAGAAGGAGTGTTCCGGGTATCCTGATCCATGATCAAATCCAATGCTTGAGCAGTTCGGCGCGATCGAGGTTGGTGAAGTAGCTTGCAGGAATATCAAGAATGGTCATGGCTCCGGATTTACCCTCTTTGGCGAGGCGGGCGACCGCGCGGGCATGAGCAACAAGGACATTGGCAGTGGCTTCGGGATTGCTTCCCCAGACGCAGCGGTATTCGACGCGGGCGCTGTTGCCGTTACCGGTGGTTCCGGCGGCAATAGCAAGACCATCGTGCGGGAAACCGGCATATTTAGAATCAAGCTCTTCCTGAGAAACAAAAGTCACATTGGTCTTGTAGGGGGCAAAGTATCCGGGCATCTCTTTGATGGTCTTAACGATCTCATCTTTATCGGCGCCCTCTTCGGCAACGACAAAACACTCTCTGGTGTGCATGTCTCCGGGCTGGAACTGCGGATTTTTGCCTGCGCGGATCTCGTCGATGGCTTCCGGAATAGCATGAGTGTACTGGCGGGCATCTTTGACTCCTTTGATGGTACGCAGGGCGTCGCTGTGTCCCATACTCAAACCGCCTTTTTCTCCGAGGCCGTAGAATCCGTAGGCACGTGCTCCGGGAATGAAAGCTCCGGCAAGGACACGCTCAAGGGAGAAAATTCCGGGGTCCCATCCGGTGGAAATAACTGAAACGTGACCGGATTCCAAAGCCGCTTTGTCCATTTCTGCAAAGTACTCCGGAACTCTTGAATGGTTATCGAAGCTGTCAACAGTGTTGACAAGTTTCGCCATTTTGGGTCCCCACTCAGGAAGGTCATTCTTTGAGCCGCCGCAGAGGATGACTACATCGGGAGCAAACTCTTTGAGCCATGTATCGGTATCATTGACATTGAGAACAGCCACATCGCCAACTTCACGGCGGACACGGTCGGGGTTGCGGCTGAGGATTCCGACGAGCTTCATGTCGCTGTTGCGTTTGATGGATTCAACGACACCGCGTCCAACGTTGCCGAATCCGGAAATGACTACTTTTATTTGAGACATAATAAAAAACTCCTGTTGTTTTGTTAAACTGCCGTTTTATAAAATACATTCCTGCGCTGCTGAAATCAAGCGAAGAATGCAAAATTACTGCCGTTCATTTACCAGAGGCCTCGCGTATCATATCGCGGAACTCTTCAGGTGAAAGCTCATCCATGCGCTTGCCGCGGCGGGAAAGCTTTTCATTGAATTTGACGGCGGTCTCGGTCATCCGTTCATGGGTCTCTTCAGAACCTCCGACGAGATAGAAGTTATCTCCTTTGGTGACGCGCTTGTGTCCGTCGTTATTATCAAATCCCACCCCGAGAAGAGCAGACTGATCCTGTTTTTTCTGCATGTGTAAAATCTCCACAAAAAATGATGTCCACAGTAATAATATAACTCATTTATGCAACTTTCGCAAGGCAGAACTTGCTTTTAACGGCAAATTGTTGTACTTTATATAAAAGAAATATTGCAAAACAGAAAGGCTGTAATTATGTCAAACATACTGGTCATACTCGCTCCGGGATTTGAGGAGATCGAAGCGGTCGCTCCCGCCGACATCTGGAAACGCCTCGGTTTCAAGGTCACAATAGCAGGTCTTGACGACATGCAGGTCACGGGAGCACACGGAATAGTCATCGAAACAGATGCCCTGCTCGATGAAGTAATGGATCTTGATTTCGATGCTGTGTTCCTTCCCGGAGGAATGCCGGGATCGACCAACCTGCGCGATGACGAAAGAGTATGCTCTCTCGTAAAAACAATGGCTGACTCCGGAAAAATCACCAGCGCGATCTGCGCTGCTCCGATGGTACTCTCAAAGTGCGGAGTCCTCAAAAACCGCAGATTTACCATGTATCCCGGAATGAGCGATTTCCTTGCCGATGGAGATACTCCTTGCGCCGACAGCGCGGTTGCCGACGGCAGTGTGGTGACCGGTAAAGGTCCGGGAGCAGTCTTTGATTTTGCTGCAAAAGTGGCACAGCAGCTTGGAGTTGACAGCAAAGCCTGTTACTCGGCAATGATGTGGGAGCATTGCTAATATGGCTTGTTTTGAGTGTCTTTGCCGCGACAAAAACAGTCTCGCACGCCGCGGAGTTGTACATACAAGGCGCGGAGATATCCAGACTCCAGTCTTTATGCCCGTTGGTACGCGCGGAAGTGTCAAAGCGGTCTCTCCGCGTGAACTCGATGAACTCGGTTCTCAGATAATTCTCGGAAACACCTACCACCTCTTTCTGAGGCCAGGTCTTGAGATAATCAGTCAGGCGGGAGGTCTGCATAAATTTATCAGCTACAACAAGCCGATACTGACCGACTCTGGCGGTTTTCAGGTGTTCAGCCTTGCAAACCTGAGAAAAATCATGCCAGATGGAGTAAAATTCGCCTCTCATATTGACGGAACGCGCTTTTTCCTCGGTCCCAAAGAGTCCATGCATATCCAAAGGACTCTCGACTCGGATATCGTTATGGCATTCGATGAGTGCACTCCCTACCCAGCTACTTACGAGCAGGCTGCAAAAAGCATCGCCATCACGACCCGCTGGGAGACAATGTCGCGCGAACAGCCGCTCAACGATGGTCAGCTGCGTTTTGGAATCGTTCAGGGATCAGTTTTTCCTGAATTGAGAAAACAAAGTGCTCTTGAAATCAGCAATATCGGCTTTGACGGCTATGCCATCGGAGGCGTTTCTGTCGGAGAGACAGAACCCGAAATGTATCTCGCCGTCGAAAGCGCGATGCCATATATTCCTGATGACGCTCCGCACTACCTTATGGGAGTTGGAACTCCGCGTCAGATAGTGGAAAACGTCGCCCGCGGAATAGATATGTTCGACTGCGTTCTGCCGACCAGAATGGGCAGACACGGCAGCGCGTATGTGGGCAACGGAAAACTGCTTCCGGTAAAAGCCGGACGCTACGCGAAGGATTTCACTCCGATTGAGGAAGGATGCAGCTGTTACGCCTGCCGCAACTTCACAAGAGCGTACATCAGACACCTGCTCAACGTAAATGAGATACTCGGTATGCAGCTTGTTACCATCCACAATCTGCACTACTATCTCAACCTTGCTTCCCGCATACGCAAGTCTCTCGAAGAGGGAACTTTCTCTGAACTCAGAGCGGAATTTGCCGCAAACTGATAACTCAAAACTAAAAAGGCGCAGCTGCCGGATTAGCAGTTGCGCCTTTTGTTTTTCCTTCATATTTTACAGTCTTCCGTCAACGATATCCTTGGGAAGTACTCCCTTTACATCGAAGACCACCGCATCTTTGGCAAGCAGAGATTTGATATCAAGCTGCTCAAACTCACGGTGTGCAACGGCAAGGACAACGGCGTTGTACTTTCCGTAATCAAGCTGTGAAGCGTCTTTGAAACTCTTTACGTTGCACTTGATTTTTGCGTCTTCAGGCTCTGCCCATGGGTCATAGACTTCGACGCTGCAGCCGAACTCCTCAAGACCGCGGATAACATCGACCGCCCGGGAGTTGCGGATATCCGGGCAGTTCTCTTTGAAAGTAACTCCAAGCTGAAGTACTCTGGTTCCTGATACGCGCTGTCCCTTTTTAATCATCAGTTTGACAACTTCGGTCGCAACGTACTTGCCCATACCGTCGTTTATGCGGCGTCCGGAGAGTATCACTTCAGGAAGGTATCCGAGCGACTGCGCCTTATGAGTGAGATAGTAGGGATCGACTCCGATACAATGACCTCCGACAAGTCCGGGAGTGAACTTGAGAAAATTCCATTTCGTCCCCGCGGCCTCAAGCACTTCGTGCGTGTCTATTCCGATAAGGTGGAATATCTTTGACAGCTCGTTGACAAATGCTATATTGATATCCCGCTGGCTGTTTTCAATGACTTTTGCCGCCTCGGCGACCTTTATACTGCTGGCACGGTGGGTTCCGCGTTTCAGAATGGAGCGGTAGAGAGCATCGACCGCTTCAGCCGCCTCAGGAGTTGAGCCTGAAGTTATCTTCAATATGTCGGTAAGAGTATGCTGTTTGTCTCCGGGATTTATCCGCTCAGGACTGTATCCGCAGAAGAAACCGCTGTTGAACTCAAATCCGCTCATTTCGCTCAGAACTGGAACACACTCCTCTTCGGTACACCCTGGATATACTGTGCTCTCATAGATGACAAGAGCTCCTTTCTTCATTACGCTGCCGACGGTGCGGCTCGCGGAAATCAGCGGAGTAAGATCAGGACGGTTATAACGGTCAACAGGAGTCGGAACCGTTACGATAAATACATCACACTCTGACAGTTCATCAGTGTTTCCGGTATAGGTAAGTTTGGTTGCGGCAAGCAGCGTTTCCGTTGAAGTTTCAAGAGTGTTGTCGATGCCTTTTTTCAACATATCAAGACGCTTTTGCTTGACATCGAACCCCTTGGTGACAAAATATTTTCCGAATTCGGCAGCGAGCGGAAGTCCGACATATCCGAGACCGATAACCGCGATCTTCGCCTCGCGGCTGCGGATCTTTTCGAGCAGATTTTTCATAATAATTCCCCCGGAGTCTTTTCAGGAACGGCAGAGTTTTGTTCCGAGGAGCAAAGTAGATACTCCGGAAACTATGATACAGAAAGCCAGCAGCCAAGTGTAGGCGAGCAGGCCGACAAGCGGAGATACGATAAGAATTACTCCGACAAGGATCGTAAGCAGAGCAGAAACTATACCAAGTATTCCTGAGCTCTTTGCGGTCGATATGCTCTGGATGCCGGATATGAGCTGCCAGATTCCAATGATGACTGTTCCGAGGCGGGCGATGCCGAGCGCATTGAAGATGCAGAGCAGTCCGAGTATCAGCATTATCGCTGCCGGAATGATCGTCACAATACGTCCGTCTCCCTTGAGCCTGAAGGTCGAAACGATAAGCGGAACGGCGTCGATTATCAGCATTATACCTATGATTTTAATGAGGATATCGAGCGTCTTGAAAGGATTTATCCAGAGCAGGACTCCGAAGATGATCATAATGACTCCTCTCAGGATCAGCGAACCGCCTATTGCGCGGAATATTCCGGAAAATGTCGAACCGGAAAGCTCTACCGGTCTTCCGTTATTCGGAGTATAGTTGTTTTCATCCATTATTCAAAACCTTTCGTTGTTTGATCTACATTACAATATAAACTGTTTACAGCAATTTTTCAATGCCGGGGAGAGAGAAATCCCGATATACGCATCAAAATCCACTCATAAGGACGGGAACGCTTATCCTCAGGAAGCGGAGTGAGACTCCTTATAATGAAAAATCCAGGGACAAGAATAAATCCTGTTATAAGGAAGTACAGTTTGTATCCGTCAAGCGGAGTCGATACAAAGCTCGGAACCAGCTCAAGCAAAGTTCCCGTCACCAGCATACCTGCTATTCCTGATGGAACTCCGGTCACGACAGCCAGCAGTACAGAACCTCCGACCCGGTGTTCGGATGAAACGGTCTGCAAAAAATAGTGCACCGGTGCTCCCGTTACAAGGGCCGGAACTGTTCCAAGCAGGAAAAAGTAGAACAGCATGAACACATAGGGCAGTTTATCCGGAAGTATATACCATGAAAGAGCACAAAGTATGCAGATCATCTGGCATATCATCATCTCTTTGCGCGGACCGATATATTTTACCAGACGCGAACTGAAGAACCCCATAATGCTCGCTCCGGCGGAAAGACTTACGGTGAAAAACAGCGCATCGCTGTCGCTTACTGAATAACCTCTCTTGACAGCGAGCGTTGAAATCGGGATAACCATGGTGCTCGCAAAACTCAGGACAAATCCGGCATAGAGCTGGCGTCTCATAGTCAAATCGCGCAGCCCCCACTTGATTTCCGGAGCAAGCGGCTTGCGGGCTGAGTCGCGGATCGCGGTGGTCTCGGTCACGTTGCGCATAAACTTTGAAGAACTTATTCCGCAAACGGCTCCGAATACGATAATTCCGACGAGCGTCCAGAGATTATCGCTGTACTTTGTCGTTAGAGCAATAGCAAGTATGGTTATCATGCGGGCAAGGAAAAATATTCCATTGGTAATAGCGATGAACCTGCCGCGGTTTTTGTCATTGGTGATATCTCCCACAAGCGGCTGAGACATAACGACGCCGGCGGCGCGGAACCCATAGAAGAAAAAGGAGCCTGCAAGCAGAAAAATAACGGCGGATATTTTCCAGTTGAAATAAGAGAGGACTCCGGCAACCGCGACCATCAGAGCGGCAACGTTGCGGCATATCCAGAAAAAGCTCTGGGTGTAAGCCCCTCCCCACTTCGCGGCAACCATTTTTCCAAGCGGAAGCAGCAGATATCCGACGTAAAGCATTGAGCCGAGAGCTGAAACCGTGAAATCCGTCGAATTCATCTTGACCGCAAGCAAAATCATCACGGTTTCGCCGAGGCACATATAGGAAATTCCATTGATAGCATTGAAACAGTTATAATTGAATTGCGATGCTTTTTGCTGCTGCTCTGTCAGCGGTTTTTCGATAATCATAAATATACACCATTTTTATTTTAACGTAGATACAATGAAATATAATATACCACTAAATTCCACGAAATACCACTTGCAGAGCTGGGAAAACTTGTATTTCCCGCATAAAACATGTATATTTCATCAGCACAACATAAAAATACCATTCAAGAGGCAAACAATATGAAAAAAGAAGTCATCAGACTGTGGCAGGATTCAGAAACAGAAGTTGAACTGCAATGTTACGAAAACCCCAAAACAGGAATACGTCCCGCCATGCTGGTCATTCCGGGAGGAGGATACGCCAACGTCTGTCAGGGACATGAGGGATACCCCATCGCAAAACGGTTTTCAGATATCGGCTTCCGCAGTTTTGTATTGATATACCGAGTAGCCCCACATCGTTTTCCGGCTCCGCAGCTTGACGCATACAAGGCGATCGAATATATCAGGAACAATGCGGATAAGCTTCAGGTAAATCCTGACAATATAGCCGTTTGCGGATTTTCCGCCGGAGGTCACCTCGCGGCATCCCTCGCTATATTTGCCAAAGAGCTCGGAAAAGAGACTTGTGCTCCAAACGGAGTCGTGCTCGCCTACCCCGTGATATCCTCCTCATCATTCGGACATCAGGGAAGTTTCAAAAATCTGCTGGGAGAAGATTATAAAAGTAAAAAAAGCCTGTATTCCCTTGAAAAACGCGTAGAAAAAGGTTATCCGGCGACCTTCTGCTGGCACACCGCCGAAGACAGCGTAGTTCCGGTGGAAAACAGCCTTGCTTTCGCCCGCAGTATGTGGAAAGCAGGCAACAGTTGCGAAATGCGTATATTTCAGACCGGATCACACGGTCTTGCCCTCGGTTACGGCAGAAAAGATATTTCTGCCTGGCCGCAGATGGCAAAGGAGTTCCTTATCCACAACGGAAATTTCTCTTTTCCTGATACAAAACAGGGACCTACCGTTGTATTGACTTTCGATGACGCAACCTGCAACCACTTGACTACGGTAGCTCCGCTGCTGAAAAAATACGGTTTCGGAGCTACCTTTTTCCCCTGCAACTTCGATAAAAAATGGCAACAGAAAAACCGTCAACACCTGATGACTCAGTCTCAGCTCAAAGAACTTCAGGAGCTCGGTTTTGAAATAGGAAACCACACCGACAGTCACCCATGGGATATGACAAAACTTTCAGAAGAAGAGTGCGCGCGTGAAATTTCTACCATGAATGAATACCTCAGGCAGGCTGGAGTCAAAGTCAGCAACTCATTTGCTTATCCCTGCGGAATTTTCGATGATAACGTCATTGAAACAGTTAAAGCAGCGGGCTTTTCTCTCGGCCGCACCACTATCGAAAAGGTATGGGATGTCAAAAAATGTGATCCGATGAAAATTCCGGCGATTCCGATCATGAATAACAGTTACGGAAGTTTCTACGCAGCCGTCAGCAAGGCAACCGCCGAAAAGCCTGTGGTGCTGGTTCTTCATGGAATTCCGGAAATCGTACACGCTCATTGTTCGAATACTCCGGAATTCTTTGAAAAAATGCTCAGCTATCTCAAAGCCCTCAACTGCAGAGTCATCGGCTTGCAGGAGGCGTATGAACTTCTGAAGTAATTTTACCTGCAATAAAAAATCCCCTCCCCTTGCGGAGAGAGGACTGTTCCATATAAGCTTGGCAGCCGCTTACTTGTTGAAACGCTGGCTGTCAAGCTGTATTTTCATCAGCAGAGATACGTTGTCGGCAAAAAACTTATCCTTGCCTTCGACCTCTTTATCGTTGATATCATAGAGCTTGTTGGTCGCGCTCGAAAGCGAAGTTGTGGGCAGCAATATCTTGTGTTTACTGCCGATAAAAAAGAGTTCGCTCCACCCCGAAGCAAGCGAATAGGTACGCTCACTTTTTCCGTCGAGCAGATTGTATCCCAGACAGTAATCCTCTGCGGGGCTGGTCACTCCAAAATAGGGAGCAAGCATGGGAACTATATCAAAATGGCTGCTCATTTTATCATAGATCTTTGCTCCGGCTCCGGGAATGTGTATGACCAGCGGAGTATGTATCTGCTCCTTGACAAAGGTTGAATTGTGACCGAGACGTCCCTTTTCAAAGAACTCTTCTCCGTGATCTCCGACAAGTACAACGATAGTGTTTTTGAGCATATCGTACTTTTCAAGTGTATCAAAGACCTCTTTCAAGCGGGAGTCAAGATGATTGCAGGCATTCATATAGCGGCGTTTGATCGCAGGTCCCGCCTCTTTGCTTACCGAAGCGTAGTTGATGGATTTGTGGTAGTCAGGCTCTATGATGTTCTCAGCAGGAAACTCATAGGGAGCATGCGGGGACTCAAAGAACATAAAACCGAAAAACGGTCCTTTATCGCGATTGTCGGCAATGAATTTGCAGAGCTTTTTGACATTGCGCTGATCACGCTGGAACGTCGCTCCGTTATCATCGCTCAGGAGAGAATCTGAGGGCACTCTGGCAAATACTGTGTGATCAAATTCAGGATACGAAAACTTTGCGCTGGTAACACAGAAAAACTTATAGCCGTCCTCTATCAGCCAATCCATAAATACCGGACCGCGGCGGGAATTGAGAACCGGATGCCAGTAATTTCCATAGAGACCGTAGAACATGGAAAACACGCCCATGCGCGTGCCGTTACCACCTGAGAGGTTGTTGGTAAAGCGGATGGATTTCTGAGCCATCCTCCAGGCGTTGGGCATGACTTTTTCATTGAGCATATCTCCTCGCCATGATTCACAGGCGAGCCAGACGACATTATATTTCATATTTTTTCCGTCGCGTACCACAGCTTTTGCCGGATACCGCAAACCGGTTCCGGCTCCGGCACGCAGAAGGATCTCCTGACGGTCAGGAGCTTTCACTCCGATTTTTTTGAAAAAGCTCTTCATTGAAACCGGAATGGACAGCGGAATCACTTTCGCAGACGCCAGCACCTCAGGTTCCATGCGGTAACGCTCGTAACCGTACATGAATATTCCGCAGGTAAAAGAGAGAGCTATCACCAGAAACAATGCTATGCTCATCCGCAAAGTACAGAGTTTCCCGGCAACGGATTTGAGTTTTTCAGACCTGCTGCACAAGTATCCAAGACCTCCGAAAAACGCCGCAAGAAAGACGATAACTGCGACCAGCGGAACAACGTTTTCGGCACGCAGTCCCATCGAAGCAAAACCTCCCGGAGTGGTCAGGAGATTATAGACCAGCGGATTGAAGTGAAATCCCCATCCACGGTAGAGTCCGAGATCGGTGAGCAGCAACAGTACTGAAATAAAACTTGCCGCAACACAGCTCCAATGAACAGCTGCGGAGCGTGTCGAAGCGTTTTTCACTTTTACTGTTGCTCCGAAAACAGCTGCCGCAACGATGATGGCAGGAAGAGTATAGATGAGCGTATATCCTCCAGCAGAGAGGATGAAATAGATAACACTTCTCACTCCCGCGTCATCTGCCATAAAATAAAACAGCAGAAGTATCACAGCGTTGATAAGGTAAGTGAATCCGAGATAGGAAAATGTTTTTAAATAATTTTTCATTGTTTTACCAATAATAAGTTTAAATCCTGCGGAAGATTTATTTTATCTTGCCGTCCGGACCGGTTTCGCTTCCTGCCTGAACGATTCCGTCAGCGGTACGTTTGATATGTTTCAAAATGACAGAGGAGACAAATTCTGCCTGCTTCTTTATAGCTTTTTTGGAAAAGTGGTAATTATCCCGCCACTCTTTTTTGTTCCAATCTTTGCACAATGCGTGGATATCCGCCAGCGGAAGATTTTTGGCTTTTGCTACTTCGGCAGCCAGCGCGTTGATCTCATCGACTTTTTTATCTCCGTCACGCTTGGGAGTTGAATTCAACACCACGATAACGGTTCCGGGCAGACGTTTTGCCATATAATCGAGAGCCTTGGAAAAGGACTCTTTCCACATCTTGCGGTCAGTTGAAAGGCTGTGCAGACCGTTGTTGAATATCACGATATCGTATTTTTCGCGGGCAAACATAAGTTCGAGAACCGGCAGAAAAAGCGGATCAGTAATGCAGTTGCTGGTCGCAAGGTAGGATATATTGACCTTGCTACCGAGAGCAGTACGGACTAATCCGTGATATCCGCGGCAAACGGAGTCTCCGACCAGAAGCGCGCGCGGAGAACGGGTGTCGCGGGCATTGTAGCTGTACGACACGTTCCAGACAATGCTCTCTACTCTTTTTCCCAGCTTGGGAGACGCATACTCCCGGATATCCACATCAGCAGCGGCGAGTACGCATACGAACGGAATAAAAAACAACAGTTTCTTCATGACAACCTCTCAACTATAAGATCAGGTTTATATTCAGGAGCCGCCTTTTCGGCATCCTCTCTGCTGGACAAACCTGTCAGCACCAGGCATGAACCGAGACCGGAAAGATTTGCACCGCGGATATCGCTGTTGAGCCAGTCGCCGACCGCGAGGTGATGCTTGGCTGGTTCGTTGCCCTCCCCGAGACGGGCAATAGCTTCGCGGTAGATCGGAGCAAAAGGTTTTCCGAAATAGATACGCTCCTTCTCAATTCCGCGCTCGCGGAGCAAACGGATGATAAGCTCCATCTGTCCGTTGGAGCAAATGGAAAATCCGTCTTTTAACGGATTGAGTATATCGGGATTGGAGACCAGAAAGGGCTTCTCGGGAAACTTTATAAAAAAGTTCACCAGAGCTGTCATAGTGGTCATCCAGTCGTATTTTCCGCCGTTATGGATGACTCCGTCGCATTCCATTATCTTATCTGGGTCGTTCTCATAGGTGATGACTCCGGGAACATCCTGCTGTCTGCCTATAAGAAAATAACGCCACTCCCTGCCGGTGGTATTTACTCTTTTAAAATACCCGGGCACAGGATCGGAACATGATACGACTTCATCAGGTTCTGCATAGACTCCGACACCTTTGAGCCTCACAGCGATCTCTTCGTGAGTATTGGTCGAATTGTTGGTCAAAAAGAAAAAGGGGACTTTATCTTTTCTCAGAATATCGAGGAACTCTGCGGCTCCGGGAACAGGAGAATTTCCGAGCAAAAGCGTTCCATCGATATCAAACATATATGATTTGAAACGGTGCGGATCTTCGCGGTAAATATCAAGCAGGGTCATAGTATCAAAATAATTCCTGTTGTTTTTTCTCTGCCAGCAGCACACTGTTGGGCAGAAGCTCTATTTGTATTGAACCGTCGGCATCGGCGGCAATGGAAATTTCTTCGAGATCAAGGTGTTTATCGAGCAATCTGAAAGAGTATTTGCTGAAATCATCTCCTGAAAGAGTAACTCCGCGGCTCTTTGCCTTGTCATCATCGGTGTAGTACACCGCCATCACGGCGCGTTTGCCTTCGCTGTTTCCGGCGCAGGTGATGAAGACGTCGCTGTCGTCGCTGGAAGAAGCGTATTGAGTTCCCAGCTTGTACAGCTCGTTGAAGGCGGCAAAGGGGTAGTATCCCTTCAGCGGCTCGAGGGTGTAGTAGTCGAAAATGCCGTTAAACGGCGTCGGACGGGCGTCGTAATACATCAGCATATCAAGTCCGGCATTCTGACAGCCGCACATACATCCGGCAGTGAACGCCGCCCCCTTGATGCCGATGATCTGCCTGATGGAGTAGATGAACAACTCCGTCCACCCCTTGACGTAGTTGTACTCGTTGAGGATGCTTTCGGTTCCGGTGAATCCGGCAGCGTCGAGCTTGGAGCGGACGATTTGGTGACGCTCGACCACTTTATGCACATCGGGCGAGTAGATGTGCCAGCTGCAGAAATCCAACGGGGAGTTGTGTTCTTTCACATAACCGATAAAGTTATCGAGCCATTCGCCCACATGGTGAGCCAGAGCAGGACCTCCGACTTTGATGTCGGGAAAGCACGCTTTAAGGTGCTTTGCCGTCACGTCATAGAGTTCGTAAAACTGCTCCGGAGTACCGCTCCAACAGCGGAAATTGGTGCGTCCGGGTTCGGCATCGAGGTCGGGTTCGTTCCAGATCTCCCAATACTTGAGATCGTACCTGAAGCCGTCTGCCCAGCCCTCGTTGTAGTGCCGGATGATGTGTTCGCAGATACGCGCCCACTTGCTGAAGTCTGCTGGAGGATGGATGTTGTACTTCTTTACTCCGTGTTCGATCTTGGCTCCCAGACGGTAGAAAGTTTCAGTACCTGCAAGAAAAGTGTCGGCAACATACTTGTCGGTCATAGCAAAATCATACGCCGTCTCATCTTCAGGATCACGCGAAAAATCCGGAAATATGAAGGCAACATCTACAGTATGTTCTCCGCCGTATCCGGAGTAGAACGCGGCATCGTGGTTGCGGGCAAAAGGGATACCTGCCGCTTTGTATTCAGCAAGATTTGATCTTGTCTGGCCGCTGGGGCGCCCCGGAATAGGACCGTTATTGACGCAGTGCATCGGTTTGACCGCGCCGCAGACAGTTGAAAAATCAACGGTGAGATTTGCCATTATTCCCATTCCTTACTTTATATCGATGGCGACAGGAGGCACAGCATCTCCGGCAAGATCTCCGGAAATCACACTCACTGCGGCGTACATCGAAGCCGCGACCGCTCCGTAAGTGCAGATATAGTTGCGGCACTCACCCAGCACCTCGTAGTCGTAGGGAGAATCCATCGCGACCACGATGACCTTTTTGCCTTCGAGTTTCAGAATGGCGTTGATGAGATCAGCCTGCTCCTTGTAGAGGATGGCATTGACCGCGCCGATGATGATGGTGTCATAGTTTTCCGCCGCGGCAAGAATACGTTTGGCTTCAAGAGCCGTCGGCTTCAAATGGGTGGTCATACAATCCGTGAGCGGATACTCCAGCCGCACAGCCTGATAGAGCATATCGACTGACTGCTCGGGATCCATGGCGGCGAGTATCTTCTGCGGCTCGACACACACTGTGAGGATATCTGCGCCTTTGGCAAGCGGAAGATCTTCTCCCTTGAAACAGCTTACAGAGCGTTCAGCCAGTTCGTCCGCAATCTCTTTGTGCTCAAAGCATCCGACTATACGATCGGCTTCTTCCGGATCGACATAGGGATTATCAAGCAGGCCGATTCCATTCTTTTTGGTCAATATCCGGCGCACGGCGGCGTCGATGATGTCCATGGATATCTTTCCAGACTTTGCCGCCTCAAGTATGGCGGAGTATCCATCCGTGAAATGATTGATATCGCCTCTGAGCAGTACAAGATCACATCCGGCAAGAACGGCTTTTACACTCGCTTCTCCAGTTCCGTATTTATTCTGGATCGCCGGCATACGCATGGCATCAGTCTCCACAAGTCCATCGAAGCCGAGCTTTTCTCTCAGGTACCCGGTTATCATCTTGTAAGACATGGTTGCAGGATACTCATCATCGACACAATGGGTGAGGACGTGTCCTGTCATAACTCCATCAACACCATTGGCGAAGAGCGTCTTCATGGGAGCAATATCAGTAGAGTCCAGCTCCTCGAAGCTCTTGACTATCTCAGCGAGCCCCTTGTGGGCATCGGTCGCAACTGAGCCGTAACCGGGAAAATGCTTTGCCATACTGGCGATTCCGGCATCCTTGAATCCCTTCATCATGGCGAGCGCGTGTGCAGTCACCTTTTCGACGTCCTGCCCAAAGCTCGCTGATTTCATGGTCTTGCGGCCGCTCTGAGTAAGCACATCGACGATCGGAGCCTGAACGAGATTTATTCCCATTGCGGCAAACTCTTTGCCGGTGGCATAAGCGACACGGTAGGTGAGATCATAATCGTCTGCAGCTCCGAAAGACATGTGTCCGCTGTAAGCAAAAGCTCCTGAACGGTTGACGTCATTGCGGATGCTGCCTTCCTGATCGACAGCTATGAAAAGCGGAATATCTGCCTTCTTCTGGATGGAATTCATAAACTCAGCCATTCCGGAAGGAGTATAGTAAAAGTTGGGCTCTCCGACCAGTTCGCTGTTGCCGTCATACTCGGCATTGGGGCAGTAACGCAGCATACCGACCTTGTATTCGGTGATGCACTTTTCTATATCTTCGGTAAGTTCGCCCTTCTGCAGGATCGGAACACACATCTGTCCGACTTTCTGTTCGAGGGTCATTGAAGAAAGAAGTTTTTCGATATCCATTATATTACTATCCTTTTATTGCTGAATTGAACTTTTCCAGAAGTTCATTCTGTATCAACTGATCGAATTTTCCGTCAAGATAGATGTCGAGGTAGCGGTCACAAAAGAGCTGCCACGACTCATCTTCCCTGCCCGGAATCATGGGATAAAACCATGCACCAGCAGACTGGGCTGCCTCAAGATCGCCTTTGGCGTCTCCGAGCATGAGTTTGCAGATATTCTCATATTTGCCGTCGGTCGCGGCTTTGAGCTGGGCTTTCTTGTTTCCGAACTCCTGACCGTAAACTTTTGAGACACAGTCGAGCAGACCATCTTTTTTCCAATCGCTCTCCAGGCTCTGCATACTTGCGCTCGATATCACGGCGATATCAGCGTGAGGGCAGGCTTTTTCAAGGCACTTCTTTACCATGGGAAACGGCATAAGAGTCTCGACTTCCTTCTGGAACACCGCATCTGCCTCAGCACTCCATACCAGAACATCTTTCAAAAAGGCGTCTTCGTGAGTTTTGAGGTATTCTGTCAATGTTGCGTTGGAGAGTTTGCCGGCATCTTTAAGAAATCCATCTATTCCTGAATAATCCGGAACAGGTATTCCGGCAGCTTTGAAGCTGTCGAATGTGACTTTAAGTCCGGAAAAACGGTCTATACCGCGGGTCGGACTGTAAAGATTTATATACTCACATATCTCCGAAACCTTCTCGGAGTATTCCTCAAGTTTCCACACTCTTATCATCGCAGGAATAAATGCCTTGCGATGCTTGATGGTCATGCTGTCAAAAGCAGTTCCATCGGAGTCTATTCCAATAAAATACCTCTTCATTTTCAAAGTCCCAGCTTATCTTCGATCTCGGAACAGATCATATATCCCAGAAGTTTGTTGACAAGTTTACCTTCCTTATAATAGAAGAGAGCAGGAATGGTATCGATTCCGAGAGAGACAGCGACGCTGACAAGTTCCGGATCACCGGAAACATCAACTTTGCCGACCACGATATCGTCATGGGCTTTGGCAAATTTTTCCAGCTCCGGAGCAAGACGTTTGCAGGGGCCGCACCACTCAGCCCAGAAGTCGATGAGAACGGCTTTTTCACTCTGGCTGGTGAGCTGTTCAAAGGAGGATTTTGTAAGGTGGATGACTTCCATAAACTATTTTTCCTTATAATAGAGTTTGCAGTAACAGTATCCCTCAAAATCAGGATCGGCGATCTGGTCGCGGAACTCCTTGCAAATACAGAGATTTTCCGGAGTCCGCTGAAGACGGCACGGACAGTATCCCTGTTTCATTTCGAGGGCGGATTGTATCTTTTTTACCAGCTCAACATCGGGATTGAGACGGACATTTGAAGGCAGTTCTGCCATATTATACTCCTGTTTTGATTTGTTCAAAAGGTAATATAACTTCAAAACAGCTCCGTTTCAAGCATTTTGAGGCATAAAATCAATTTGTTATATATATGCGGCGGCGCACATCTCGCGTATGGGCGTCAGCGGTATCTTTGTCTGTGACCCCGATCTCGATCTCGGAGGTGCGTTCTACCGGGAGATACTCCACCCAATGAACAGCAACGTCATGATACTTGCCGTCTCCGCCGTAAACAGGAACAAAATCGACCCTGTCCTCGCCTCTGAAACCGTATGCAGTGACAGAAACGGTTCCTCCATTCTCATGAGAACTGTCTGTGGCTTTCAATATACTGTGAGTTATACACTTGCGGTGTTCAAAACGGGACTCACCGAGATAATTGGCAAAGCTCTCATTTTCCCAGAAAGAGACTCCTTTCCACCACTCCTGGTTGTGGATGCTGTTTTGGGTGCGCATTTGCTGATAAATAGGAATAGTCAACAGCGGAGCCATAGCGAAATACACCGATTTGAAAAACTCCTTACTGCGCCTGATAAAGAAATCTTTGCCCCGGTCATAAGAGAAATTGACAAACTGACGCGGATCGACATCTATATCGCACTCCTGCAAATGTACCGGAGCGACAAAGTTTAATTTACCGCGTTTGGAAAAGAAGAAATCGTCTCCGTAACCGACTTCGGTATCATTGAGCAGATTCACCATCTGCTGCTGCGCAAGCGGAGTGAACAGGACGCGGAACTCAACCTCGTCATCCCGGTCCTCGGCATGGAACAATACCTCGAACTCACGGTTGCTCATCATGGTAAAGTCGGAGTCGTCGTCAAGATTACGGGCTAACTTTTCCAGCTTTTTGAGTTCCATTTTTTTGGATATATTACTAAAAAAACCGTCTTTTCCGGAGTGGGACGACGGCTCACGGCTGAAGCTGAGCTTGGGTGCGGCGTCGTTTCCGTATATGACTATACTCTCATCGGTATAGTCAGGAAACGGTTTAGTGACAGTCGCAACAAGTGTCTCATGGCGGGTCTCGCGGCGGCGTTTTCCATCAGAATCCGTCACATACACGGTGTAAGTAATGACCTTTGTACCGGTGTAAGTCTTGCTTCCCCAGATCTGGCGGCGGTACTTGGCGATGACAAAGGGATTGCCGTTTATGACTCCGCTGTGGGCAAAAAGAATCGACTTTCCGTCATTATACGAGCTGTTAAAACCGAAAGAATACTCAAGTTCGCTGATTCTGTCCGCCCTGAAATAGGGATCGAACTCAAGACGCGGAACACACTTTGACACCATTTCAGTAAGCGTATCCCAGTTAAAGAGAGCATTAAGCGGAGCCATCTGATTCCACGCGGTATTGGTCAAGGTCTTTATTTCCGCTTCAAGAATACCGATCATGCTGTTCAGATTTGCGAGCTTTTTCCAGAAAAAGATTATTCCGGCAAGCGACACAGTAAACACTATGACCGTCTTTAAAACAGTATCCGCAGATATATTATCTCCGTCGGAAGTCAAAAGATATATTCCGTAAACGAGAGAACCTATACCGCCTATCCACGCACATACGGCAATAAAGGTATAAAAAGTACGCCACGCCTCAAGACTGTTCTTTTTGGCAGTCTTCCGGTCGATTTCAGATACAGTTTTACGGTTTGCCTGAATATCGACAGCCGAAACTTCTGTCATCCAGTCAAAGGTTTCGACAGCTATGCGGGCAAATTTTTCCTTGAATTCGTCGCGGTAGCGGACAAGTGGTTCGTAGATATCTTCAACCATTTATCAGAAGAAGACTCCGCGGGCTCTTGCTTTGGTCTCGGCAGAAGCGGTGAACGGAATACGGGTAGTATATCCGGCTTTGGCGGCAACGATCATCTTGGTCGGCCAGTCATAGATATCGGTATTCCACTGGTTGACTGTGTCGTTGTAGAGAGTACGGGCAGCGGTGATCTCCTTCTGGAGATAGCTGTTCTGCTGCATCGCATCGGCAATGGCTTCATGCGCCTTAAGTTCAGGATAAGCCTCCATGTGAGGAACCAAACTTGCGAACACTCCGTCAAGCTGACGTGAGACCTCGTTGCGCTCGGCATCGGGATTCATTCCTCCGCGGAATGCAGCTACGCTCTTCATCACATCTTTATCAAGATCTATTGCCTTCTCAAGCAGCGGAGCCACGTTCTGAAGAATCTGGACACGCTGCTCGATATAGTTGTCTATCTGAGACGCATCCGCCTGGATCTTCTGCTGAAGCTGACGGAAATAGTTGGCTGCATTCGTCTTCATGAAGAGAAAGATGATTCCGGGGAGGATTCCCAGTACCCACAGCATTATTTCAAATATCACCGACCCAACTCCCGTCTTTACCGGAAGCTGCTTTTCGATCACATTGATGTCGCGTCCTTCTGCATTCACATAACCTGTCAATTCATCAAGTTCATTAGCCATGATCGCCCCCTGTATATTGTTGCAGTTTAAAATGTTGACTGGAATAAATATAGCACACAATAAAGTCATTGCAAGACCCCGTTCGCAAAAAAATATACTATTTTAATAAAGACATCCTTAAGATTAAAACATTATAAAAATTATCGTTTCCCTTGATTTTTAAGAAAAAGAGTGGTATAGTATTAGAATGACACATTTTTAACAACACATAAAAAAGGGAAAGGAATAGTAAAAAATGGGTTATCTGGAATGGGCGATCGTAATAATCCCCTTCGCAATGATCATGGGAATGGCGATCTACTCACGCAAATTCATCCGCGGAGTCAGCGACTTCCTGGTCGCGGGACGCGTCGCAGGACGCTACGTCATATCCGTCGCAGGAGTCGAATCTGCCCTCGGAGTCATCTCGCTTGTGTCCATGGTCGAACAGAAATATGCCACAGGATTTGCGATGGAGTTCTGGTGGAGTCTTATGCTTCCGACCTCAATGTTCCTGAGCCTCACAGGATTCTGTGCCTACCGTTTCCGTGAAACCAAAGCACTTTCTATCGGACAATTCCTTGAAATACGTTACAGCCGCGCGCTGCGTATTTTCGCAACAAGCCTGCGTACCTTCGCAGAAATGCTCTGCAACACCATCGGCCCCGCCGTGGCGGCACGTTTCTTTATCTACCTGCTCGGAATACCCCACACCGTCAATATTTTCGGCTTCCAGGCACCGACATTCATGCTGCTGCTTGCTGTCGTTCTTGTACTTGCGCTCATCCTCATCCTCACCGGAGGTCAGATAAGCCTCATCGTCACGGACTGCGTCCAGGGACTTATGAGTTACCCCATCTTCGTCATCTTTACAATTTACATTCTGACCAACTTCTCATGGTTCGGAGAGATCACCCCCGTCATGCTTGACCGCGCTGACGGAGAGAGCTTCATCAACCCCTATGACGTCGAAAATCTGCGCGACTTCAACTTGTTCGCCCTCTTCTGCAGCTTGATTTTCCGCCCGCTCAACCAGGCGGTATGGTATGGAAACGGAACATCCGGAGCCGGACGCACCCCCCATGAGCAGAAAATGGCAGGTATGCTCGGTACCTGGCGCGGAGGCTTCAGTGCTCTTATGACCCTGATGATCGCCATTTGCATCATCACCACCATGAACCACGCGCACTTCGTTCCGCAGGCTCACAAGATCCGCAAGGAACTTGCCGTCCGCGTTGCAGACGAGATCGTTCTCAACAACAAAGCTAAAGATGCTGTGACCGCAAGCGTGTCACAAATCAGCGCTCCGCAGGTCAAGGAGGGCACGCTTCTCCAGAGAGAGAACAACTACGAAACTCCGTTTATGGACGCAACCCGTCAGTCTCTGCTCAAAACAATGCCTTCTGAAGGAGAGGCAAACCAGCTTTTCCAGCAGTTCCGCAGCCTCTATAACCAGAATATGCTCCCGGTGGCATTGAAAAACCTGATGCCTCCGACCTTGCTCGCGCTCTTTGTTCTGCTGATGATAATGCTGATGGTCTCAACCGATGACAGCCGCATTTTCGCCTCAGCAGCAACCATTGTCCAGGACGTTATCGTTCCGTTGCGCAAGAAGCCCTTCACTCCTGAACAGCACATCAAGCTGCTCAAGTGGATGACCGTTGTTGTCGCAATCATATTCTTCTTCGGCAGCGTCTATCTCTCTCAGATGGACTACATTTCACTCTTCACAAGTATTTCAACCTCGATCTGGATCACCGGAGCAGGTTCAGTGATGACCTTCGGTCTTTACAGCCGCTTCGGAACCACTGCAGGAGCATTCGCTTCACTCTTTTCTGGAATGATCCTCGCCGGAGGCGGATTTACTCTCCAGCGCACCTGGGCCAAGTTTGTTTACCCATTCCTCGAGCGTCACTCCTGGGTCGATGAAGTCGGAGCCTTCCTGACTGCCGTTTCAAGCCCCCTCAACCCCTACGTGGAGTGGGTCATGAACCCGGTAAAATTCCCGATCAACTCAACTGAGATCGCATTCATTGCAACAATCACCAGTGTATCCGTCTACATTATTGTATCACTCATCACTTTCAAAAAGCCGTTCAACCTTGACCGTATGCTCCATCGCGGAAAATACAACTTCGACGGAGACGACAAGAAGATCCATGTCAAATGGAGCTGGAAGACTGTATTTTCAAAGATCATCGGCATCACTCCGGACTACACCAAAGGAGACCGCGCCATCGCCTGGTCGCTCTTCATCTACACCTTCTGTTACCGCTTCGGCATCGCATTTGTGCTGGTAGCTGTATCAAATATCTTCTTTGAGTGGACTCCCAAGATGTGGGGACAGTACTTCTATATAACCCACCTCATCATTCCGCTGCCGATCGCCATCATAACCACTGTCTGGTTCTTCATTGGAGGAGTCATCGACCTGAGAAGGCTCTTCATCGACCTCGCAAAACGCAAAGAGGATTACCTCGATAACGGTATGGTCGAAGGCAACGTCTCTCTCGCCGACAAAGCTGCCGTCAAGCGTGTCGAAGAAGAGGCATCAAAAGAGCAGAACCAAAACGCAAAAGCGTAAATTAAGCAAAAACGGGCGGAAGGGAAAAACCTTCCGCTCTTTTTTTCAAGGCAAAAAAATGACAAAGCTTGCAGTATTTGACCTCGACGGCACTCTGATCGACTCACTCAATGACATCGCTCTCGCGGTAAACCACACAAGAATTTGCGCCGGATTAACAGAACTTGACACAGAAGGAGTCAAATTCTGTATCGGAAACGGAGTAGATACACTGATCGACAGAGCTATTCCTGAAAGCGCAATGGCTCACGATGAGGCAAAAAATATTTACGAGGAGTTTTACAGCCAGCACGCGTTTGATAAAACCTGCCTTTACCCAAACGTTGCCAACGGACTCAAAAAGCTCCAGGGTTCCGGAGTCCGCTGCTGTGTCGTATCCAACAAGCCAGACACAGACACCAAACAGATACTTGAGCATTTCGGAGTATCTGAATACTTTGTTGAGATAGCCGGAGGCAGTTCTCGATTTCCGCTCAAACCGGCACCGGACGCCCTGCTCTACCTCAAAGAAAAGTATAACGCAGACAAGTGTTTCATGTGCGGAGACCACTACACCGATATTGAGTGCGGGAGAAGAGCAAACTTCACCACCATACTGGCAAAATACGGCTTTGGAGATCCCCGCAGCGAAACTCCGGATGCGTCCGCCAACAACTTCGATGCAGTCACCGAAATAATTATGGCAGATTGAGACAAAGTCTCGCAACAGATGGATAATTCTTGCATTTTGATGGATTTTTAACATTTTGGACATCAAAAAATTTGCTTTTATCCGTATTGCGTGCTAAATTAAACAACATTACGTTGCATACTTAAAAACAGGAAGTATTTTTCATGCAGGAAATAACACTCGTTGTACTCGCCGCTGGAATGGGAAGCCGCTATGGCGGACTCAAACAGCTCGATGCCCTCGGTCCCAATGGCGAATCAGTAATGGATTACTCCGTATTCGATGCGATCAGAGCCGGATTTGACCGTGTAGTCTTTATAATAAGAAAAGACTTTGAAAAAGAGTTCAGAGAGCACATCGGCAGCCGTTATGACGGAAAAATCAAAGTCGATTACGCTTTCCAGTCCCTCTCCGACCTGCCTGGAGGATACAAAGTTCCGGAAGGACGCGAAAAACCGTGGGGAACCGGTCACGCCGTCTATTCAGCGCGCGGCATCATCAATGGTCCCTTCGCGGTCATCAATGCAGATGACTTCTATGGTGAAGACTGTTACAGAAAGCTCGCAGGATTCCTCAAAAACTGTCAGGACAGCGAAAAAATCTCCGGATGCATTGCAACTTTCGTCCTCGAAAACACACTCAGCGAAAATGGCTCAGTCTCCCGCGGACTTTGTTCAATAAGCGATGACAGCCTCCTGAAGAAAGTTGTTGAACACACTACTATTTCAAGAAATGCAGAAGGCAAAGTAATCTCTGTTTTCGAAGGCAAAGAGCTTGAACTCACCGGAAAAGAGCAGGTGTCAATGAACGCCTGGGGATTTTCCGGCAAGATCGTAGAAAAACTCACTGCGCTCTTTGAGGAATTCCTCGCAGCCAGAGGAACGGAACTCAAAAGCGAATTCTACCTTCCCGGAGCTGTTGACCGTCTCATCAACGACAATATTGCAAATATAACTGTACTCAACAGCACCGACAACTGGTTCGGAGTCACCTACCGGGAAGACAAACCTTTCGTTCAGGCGGCGATCCGCAAACTGATTGCCGACGGACGTTATCCGGAAACGCTGTTTTAATTCACCACGAAGGATGATTTTCAATGAAAGCGACGATTGAAAGACTGCAGCGCATGGCAAAAAAAATGCGCGTCAAAGGCAAATTTCTGGAGGGTATCCCCTTCGGCAGCGGCCATATCAACGACACCTACCGCCTTACCTTTGAGGAAGCGGACGGAACCATCCGTCACTATACCTTTCAGGGCATAAACAGCAATGTGTTTCCGAACCCTCCTGCGGTAATGGAAAACATCGACCGCGTTACCACCCATCTGCAGGAAAAGATCGCTGCTGACCGTTCCGGTAAACGCCGCGAGACCATCCGCCTGCTCAAAACAGAAGACAATTTGCCCTACTGTCTTGATCTCGACGGAAACTACTGGCGCGCTTATCACTTCGTAGAAAACGTCAACAGCTTTGATGTTCTCTCCAATCCGGAGCAGGCTTATCAGATCGCTAAATCATTCGGAGAATTCCAGTGTGATCTTGCCGATCTTCCCGGCAAACGTCTCAATGAGACCATCAAAGACTTTCACCATACTCCCAACCGCTTCGCCCAGCTCTGGGAGGCGGTCAAAAACGACCGCGCAGGAAGATTGAAGGACGTGACCAAAGAGCTTGATTATTTCCACTCTGTCGAAGAGGAGTGCGGAACTCTCGTCCGGGCACTCAACGAAGGAGCTGTTCCCGAGCGTGTCACCCACAACGACACCAAATGCAACAACATCCTTCTGGATGAAAAGACCAATGAAGGTGCCTGCGTTATCGACCTCGACACCGTGATGCCGGGACTCGTTCACTACGACTTCGGCGACATGGTGCGCGGCGGAACCGGTTCAACTGCAGAAGATGAGGTTGACGACTCCAAAGTTTACATGAGAAAAGAGATGTTTGAAGGACTGCTCAAAGGATATCTTGAGAGCGCAAAAAACTTCCTCACTCCTACTGAAACTGAACTGCTTCCGCTCTCAGGCAAGATCATCACCCTCGAGATCGGAACCCGTTTCCTCGCAGACTATCTCAACGGAGACGTCTATTTCAAGACCTCGCGCCCCAATCACAACCTTGATCGCGCAAGAGTCCAGATCGCGCTCGGCAAATCCATCGGAGATGCCCTTCCCGAACTTATGAAGATGCTCTGATAACGATCTTCTAAAAAAAACAAACACCTTCAATGATCAATAGACCTTGAAGGTGTTTTTTTTGTTGTCCGTAATTATTAAATCAAGGCTCTGTTTCCGACAAAGGTAGGTAAAAGTAAATAAAAAAGTTTTTTCGCTTTTCTTGAAAGGGTGAGAGGGGCGCGGGGAGAGCGGGAAAACTTCTTTTCTCGTGAAAAGAAGTTTTCCCGCTTTCCCCGCATCATCTCCCCATATCTGGAACAAAGCTTAAATCAAAGCAGGCTCTGTACTATTCTGCACATTCACAAATAATAAAAGGATTGCCCTCCGGATCACATGCACGGTGATAACGGCAGTCACCAAAGCTGTTCATGTTACGGAAGAGTTCAATGCCGAACTTGCTGAGCCTTTTTTCCACACCATCGATATCAGGACAGGAAACTATCCAGGAGTTTGCGGTTCCGGCATGCTCAAGGTATTCTGCTCCGGAGTGTTCAAGCACAAGTTTGAACCCCTGTTCCTCCAACAAAAAAACACAGCAATCCTGACACTCCATCACCGGCGGAGGGAGCTGCAGAACTTCTCTGTAAAACCTGCTTGCGGCATCAAGATCAGCCACTCTGATCCATACTCCGTTTTCAATCCTGGCGTTCATATCAAAAAATCCTCATTTTATAAAGCATTTTTACGGTAAAAACGTTTGATTTATTACGTTTTAAGTTGTATTTTATGTGTGATAAGGTGTCGCCGTACAACGGCGCCCCATGTAGTATAATAGCAGTTGACGTATTTTTCCACGTCAAAGCTGAAAATTTTTTGATTTTTTTAACATTTTTAATTTTGACTTTCTCTCCGGAAACGGAACGGAAGTCGGTAACAAAAACAGGGGTTGGGTCAAGTGAGCAAAGACAATTCTTCCTACAACAATCCGTTGACCGGTCGTTATGCCGGCAAAGTCATGAGCGGTATCTGGTCTCCGCAATTCAAGCACTCAACGTGGCGCCGTCTGTGGCTCACGCTTGCAAAATGCGAAAAGGAGCTGGGGCTGCCGATAACTGACAGCCAGATAGCTGAACTCTCAGCTCACCTTGACGACATCGACTTCGACCGCGTGGCAGAAATCGAAAAATCCCTGCGTCACGATGTGATGAGCCACATCCGTGCACTCGGCGAACTCTGCCCGGAAGCAGCTCCTATCGTCCACCTCGGAGCTACCAGCTGCTTTGTCACCGATAACACCGAACTTATCCAGATGCGCGAGAGTCTCAAAGAAATCAAAGCAAAGCTTCTGCTGCTCATCAGTCAGCTCGCTGATTTCTGCGATAAATACAAGGCAATGCCCTCGCTTGGATTCACTCATCTCCAGCCTGCTCAGCTCACCACTGTCGGAAAACGCTTCGCGCTCTATCTGCAGGACTTTATGCTCGACTTCGAGCGTATCGACCGCGAAATAGCAGAACTTCCGTTCCGCAGCGTCAAGGGAACGACAGGAACTCAGGCAAGTTTCCTGGAGCTTTTCGACGGAGACCATGACAAATGCCGCAAACTTGAAAAGAATGTGGCAAAGGCAATGGGATTCGACAACGTTGTGTTCCTTTCCGGTCAGACCTACACCCGTAAGATCGACTACTTTGTGCTGACTCTGCTTTCCGGTCTTGCCCAGTCCGCCTCAAAGATGGCGACCGACATCCGTCTGCTCGCCCACATGAAGGAGATCGAAGAGCCCTTCGGAGCCAAACAGGTCGGTTCAAGCGCAATGGCGTACAAACGCAATCCCATGAGAAGTGAGCGCGTCACCTCCCTCGCCCGTTACGTCATGAACCTGCCCGGAAACGCAGCAATGACCGAATCGACCCAATGGTTCGAGCGTACCCTCGACGATTCTGCCAACCGCCGGATCGTTCTTCCTGAGGCATTCATCGCAACTGATGTTATTCTTTCAATACTCATCGATGTCACCAGCGGAATGCAGGTATGGCCCAAAGTCATTGAAAAACATATCCTCGCAGAACTTCCCTTCATGGCTACCGAAAACCTGCTCATGGCTGCTGTCAAAAAAGGCGGCAACCGCCAGGAGTTGCACGAGGTCATCCGCAACCACTCCATGGCTGCCGGAAGAAGAGTCAAAGAGGAAGGTCTTGATAACGACCTGCTTGAGCGCATCAAAAACGATCCCGACTTTGCCTCCATCAAAGACGAGTTCGATGAACTTATCAACCCCTCGGCATTTATCGGAAGAGCTCCGCAGCAGGTCGCTGATTTCCTCGAGCAGGAGATCCGCCCGCTGCTCGCAAAGCACTCTGAGCTGCTTACCTCTGCTCACGCCGAAGCAGTAAACGTATAACCAACATATCAACAGGAGATATTTAAAATGGCTTTTATGGATGACAGCTATCTGATGAAAAATGCGACTGCAAAAAGTCTCTTTGCTCAGATCAATAAGCTTCCCGTCGTCGATCCCCACAACCACGCAAACGTGAAAGAGATCGCGGACAACGGCAACTACGCAGATGCGTGGCAGCTCTTTGCCGCAACTGACCACTATGTGTGGGAAATGCTTCGCAAACGCGGAGTTTCCGAAAGCATGATCACCGGTCCTGCTTCTCCGAAAGAGAAATTCCTTTCTATGGCAAAGGTTTTTCCGGAAATCGCCGGAAACCCCGTTTATGAGTGGATACACCTCGACCTCAAACGCTACTTCGGAATCAACGATCTGTTGAGCGAAACCACCGGAGAGGCGATCTACGATGAAGTCACCGCCAAACTGCAGACAGATGCCTACCGTCCGCAGCAGCTGCTGACCGGAGTCCTCAATGTTGAAGTCATGTGCTCCACCGACGACCTCATCGACACCCTCGAAGATCACAAGCGTGTCAATGACGCTGTCGGCAGAACCCTTATCCGTCCGACCTGGCGTCCCGATAAGGCAATGAAAATCACCAACCCCGGTTGGAGAGAGTACATGAACGCTGTTGAAAAGCGCTTCGGACGCAAACTCAACGGAATCGCCGACCTCATCGACTGCTTCAAAGCAAGTCATGATTTCTTCGCCGAAAACGGATGCCGCGCAAGCGATCACGGAATCGAGATTCCGCTGAGAGCTGATTATGATATGGCTTCCGCAGACAAAGTTTTCCGCAAAGCGATGAACGAAGAGACTCTTACCGCTGAAGAGAGAGACTGCTTCATGGGAACAGTTCTCGCAGAGGCTTCAGAGCTCAACAGCCAGACCGGTTGGGTCACCCAGCTCCACCTCGGAGCCGTCCGTGACGTGCGTTACAAACTCTATGATATGCTCGGTCCCGATGTCGGCGGAGACGTCAGTAACCACTATCTTGACTACCTTCCCGCGCTGGTTTCTTACCTCAACCGCTTCGATGATCGCCTGAAAGTCGTGTTGTACTGCCTCGATCAGGGACATCAGGCCACTCTCGCTACCATCTCACGCGCTTTCGGAGAAAAGGTCGCTCTGGGTTCTGCCTGGTGGTTGGTCGATACTCCGATCGGAATGCGCCGCCAGCTCGAATACATCGGTTCAGTCGATGTGCTTCGCAACTTCGCCGGAATGGTATCTGACTCCCGCAAACTCCTGAGCTACGGCTCACGCTTTGAGATGTTCAGACGCGTCCTCGCCGACGTTCTCGGCGACCTCGTCGAGCGTGGTCAGATCCCGCAGACAATCGCCTTCGACCTCGCAAGAGAAATGGCTTATTACGGACCAAAAAAATACTGGAACCTCTGAGGAGAAAATATAACATGAGTAAAGCAAAAAGTGATCTTTACAAGGCTTCAGGAGTCGATATCGATCTCGCGACCGAACTTCTGGGAAAAGTAAAAAAAGACCTCGCCTCGACCCGCAGAAGTGAAATGCTTTCACCCATCGGCGGTTTCGGAGGCCTCTTCCAAATCGATCTGAGCAAATATAAAGAGCCGGTAATGGTCTCCAGCATCGACGGCGTCGGAACCAAGCTGGTTGTCGCCGCAATGATGGAAAAATACGACTCTGTCGGATGCGATATCGTCAACCATTGTATCAATGATATCGCCGTTCAGGGCGCCGAGCCGGTCTATTTCATGGACTATATCGGAATCGGCAAACTCCGCAGCCCGCTCTATGAGCAGGTACTCGGCGGAATCGCCAAGGCGTGCAAAGCCGCAAATTGCGCCGTCCTCGGCGGAGAAACTGCTGAAATGCCAGGAATGTACGGCAACGACTTCGACCTCGTCGGAGTCATCACCGGAATCATCGAGAAGAGTGAACTTATCACTGGAGAAAACATCCGTCCCGGACACGTCGCCATCGGTATCGGCTCAAATGGTCTGCACACCAATGGTTTCAGTCTTGCGCGCAAGATCCTCTTCGATCAGTGCGGTTATAAAGTTACTGATTATGTTGACTCGCTCGGCGAAACCATCGGTGAAGCATTGCTGCATCCGCATATCTGCTACTATCCCGCGATCCGCGATGCCAAAGCGGAAAAACTTCCGCTCGACGGAATCGCCCACATCACCGGAGGCGGTCTCTACGACAACGTTCCGCGCATTCTTCCTGAGGACGTCTCTGTCGTATTCGATCCCTCTCCGATGCCGGTACCTCCGATCTTCAACCTCATGGTCGAAAAAGGCAACGTCTCCAAAGAAGAGGCATACCGCGTCTTCAACATGGGAGTCGGAATGGTCTGGTTCGTTCCTGCCGATGCCGCGGACAAAGCTCTGGAAATCATCCGTAAAAACGGATTTACCGCTGAAAAAATCGGTGAAGTCATTTCCGGAAACAGGAGCGTTGAGGTCAAGTAATGGCTCCTTTCTCCAAAATAGCCGGAAACCTGTTGTCAGGTAAACTGCCGATGATGCCGGAGTTGAGCAAATCTCTGGCATCGCTGGCTGGTATATTCGGGGGCGATGATGAAAAATCCGACACCGAATATGCCGTTCTGGCTTTGGTGAAAACTATTCTCGCAGTTGACGGAATGATCCCGGCTCCACGTCTGGATATGTTCCGTCAGCTCGCTGAGGAAACTTACGGAGTGGCAGCGGCGCAGAAAAAACTGCACCAGCTTATGGAAATCCAGCCGCTCGACTCCCTGCTCGAAGCGAAAAACGCTCTTCTTGAACTGAACAATGACGAAAAAGAAGAGATCATCCGTTTCCTTATAAACCTCTCTGTTGCCTCTGACAACAGCAAATTTGATGAACTTGCCAAACTCGCAAAGGAGATATCCATTCCTGAGTTCGTTTTCAACGCCTTTGCCGAAAAAGCAGCAGAAGAGTACAAGCAGCGCACCCGCATCTTACGTTCAGGAACTGGTCTGCTCGTCGCTATCATCGTAATCGCAGTCTTCATCCTGACTGCAACTTTGCTGAGATCTGTGATATTCGGACTTATTGCCGCGTACTTGCTGCTTCCTGTGGAAAAATTCTTTGAAAAGAGACTCCGCAGAAAATCCGGAATTGTGTATGCAATATCCAGAACTCTGGAAATCATCACCCTCCCGCTTTCAAAACTTTCGGGCAAACTCACCAGAAAAGGGGATGAAAGCGTCCTGAACAAGCGACACAAGGAAAATAAAAAAATTATAGAAAAAGCCGTCGGGTTCACCGCTTTTTTCACCGTCATCGCACTTGCGGCAGTTCTTGTGTTCGCAACAGCCATGACTGGAAGATACGTCCATAAAATCAGCGTTTCAGTCCGAAATTGGAAACAAAGTGGAGGGAAAGTCATCTCCAAAGCCGAACTAACTCCCGCGCCTGCCCCTACAACTGCTCCGGGAAATTCGGAAACTGTCAAATCAACTCCTCCTGCGACAGATGAAAACGTCCTGAACGCAGTTAACGGTCAGCTCGATACCCTGAAAAAGAAGTTTGAACGTCTTCCGCTGGTATCATCAGCGATAAGTTACATAGAAAAAGTCTTGCAGGATCCGCAATCACGAAACGAAATACTGCGTTACGCCGCAAAAAAAACCGGAGGTCTCGTCAACTTTGCGACTGGTCTCGTCGGCACCATCGTGGCTTTCGTCTGTGATATGCTGCTCACAGCCTTCTTTGCATTGCTTTTTCTGCTTAAATTTGCGGAGTTCCGCAACGAAAAGAGCCAGAAAGCCCCTGAAGGCAGTTATATAGTAAAAGCTGTTTTCAACGGCAAATGGCTTCCGCGTTCAAGTGAGGAGAGTCTTGAAGAGGCTCAACGCATCATCAACGGAACACTCAACCGCCTCAAAGTATGGGTGAGAGGATACCTTACCCTCATGCTGGTCGATGCGACTGTTTATTCCACACTCTTCTACTTTCTGGATGTACCGTATTTTCTCATACTTGGAGCGCTGGCAGGTTGCGGAATACTTCTTCCGTACATCGGACCTATCCTCTCGTTCTGCCTCACTATGCTGGTAACGCTCGCAACCGGAGACAGCTCTGGAGCTCAGCTCGCCGGTATCATCGCCAGCTACCTGATCTACAATGGTATCGTTGAACAGTTCATTCTCTATCCCGCAGTCATCGGTGAATCGCTCGGACTTACCACGCTTGAAACAATTATCGTCGTTCTGCTCGGAGCGATTTTTGCAGGAATTCCAGGAATGATCCTCGCTCTGCCCGCTGCATCGGTCGTCAAATACCTTGTTCCGCGCATCTATAACTGCTGGAACCCGGTCTCAAAGAGGAACAGTTCACAATGACCAGAGCGGTGTTTGTATTATCCGTTTCCGCAATGCTTCTGCTCTGCGGATGCGTTTCAGAAATTGGAGTATCTGCCGGCAACCGCAACAGTTACTCTCTGCTGAACCGTCCGGATGCACTCATGCCGCTCACATCAAATGTGCTCGCGAACTTTTCTCTGCACAGACTTTATCAAAAGGAGCCGCACAACATACTTCCGCGTCTTGAAAAGATATTTTTCAGCGAACCGCGTGAGGAGTATCTTGCCGCGCTTGCCGATATATCCTCAAAAATAGGACAGCGTTATAAAAACAAACCCGACCTTGCTGTGCGCTACCATCTGAGCGCGCTGCTTTACAGCTTCTGCTACCTTGCTGTCGAGACTCCATCCGGACAGGAATACAACCCAAATGCGGTGCTTATACTCAGAATATACAACAACTCTCTTACGGAACTTATCTCCTATCTGAAAGGACGGGAGCTGCTGGATAAAAACGGCTTTGAAATCACCGCCGCCGGAGGTCAGGTCATCACATTCAAGTCCCCTGAATTCACCACAGATGCTCCGGTAAAAGATATAGAAGATTTGCAGCTTTGTGCAGACTTTGAATCTGAAAACCTCATAAACAACAGCCGCCGTTTCGGAATAGGTGCACCCTTGATCGCCAAAATGAGCGAAAATCAACATTCGTCAGACGTAAAGTTTGCCGAGCATCAGATGCTGCCGCTCACGGCGGTGATGACTTTTGAAAATAAAGGAAACTCCAGTTTTTCCCGATGCAATGCAAAAATCATGCTGATAGACCCGAGACGCATGGATAAAATAACCCTTGCCGGAAAAAAAATTCCGCTCGAATATGATTTTTCAACTCCGATCGCCTGCATGGCGGAAAAACCGCTTAAATTCAACTCGGTTTTCTATACACTGTTTCCTGCAGAAACAATCTCTCAAGAGGGATTGTACTACTTTGAACCTGTCAATCCGGATAAGATTCCGGTCGTGCTGATACACGGACTCATGTCCGACACAAAGACCTGGATGCAGATGCTCAATACGCTTGTAAGCGATCCGGATATCCGCAACAACTATCAGTTCTGGGGTATGACCTACTCAAGCGGTATTCCGATTTTCCTCTCAGCCCAGAAGATGCGTCAGGCTCTCAACGCTGAACGTCAAAAACTTGTCGCGGCAGGGAAATCAACCGAAAAGTTTGACCGCATGGTATTGGTCGGTCACTCAATGGGAGGTCTGATAAGCCGCCTTGCCACCAGTACCTCCACAGAGGAAAAACTTTCAAGCATCTTCCCGGAAAACGATCCCAGACGTCACGCCTTGAGCGATCTTGACGAAGAAAACCGGAAAGAACTGCTGGATATTATCTCCTTCAAGCCGCTTGATTACGTCAAACGAGTAGTATTCATCTCTGTTCCTCACCGCGGTTCAGATCTGGCAAAAACCTCTATCGGAGCACTCGGTGCGCGATGCATCCAGCTTCCGGCAAGTCTGATACGCAAACAGAAAAAAATCATCAACAATCTGATCAAAACCGGAACTATCAAACAGGAGACTCCGATATTTACCGGCATCGACAATCTTGCTCCTGACAATCTTGCTCTGAAACTGCTCAATGCTATTGAGATGAACGAAAAAATCCCCTATCACTCCATCATCGGAAATCGTGAAGGATACGGTATTCCGGGAGGAAGTGACGGTATCGTTCCCTATTCCAGCAGCCACATTGACAATGTCGCAAGCGAACTTGTCGTCTGCTCAGGACACAGCGCACAGCGCGATCCGTTGGCGATACAGGAGCTGCGCCGTATCCTGCTGCTGCACCTTAAAAACTATCCGGACTCAAAACTGACAAAACCGCTTGAATTGAAAATTCCGGGAAGCTTTGAGTCAACCGGAGAAAACATCGAAAAAAGCAACAAAAATTAAAATATAAATGAAAGAAGAAGAGCACATGAAAAAAATGAACCTGTCTGGCTTAGCAAAAAAACATTTGAAATTTTTGCCTAACACGCTGACCATATTCAACTCTATCTGCGGTTTCATCGCGATCATCTATACGTTGCGCGCCTATGAAACTGAACCGGGAAATATGAGAGTATTTTGCATAAGCGCAATAATGATATTTTCAGCGATGGTCTTCGACGCTCTCGACGGACTTGCGGCAAGACTGCTTGACGCCGCAAGCGAAAAGGGAATCCAGATGGACTCGCTCTCTGATATGGTGACTTTCGGAGTCGCCCCAGCTGTATTGGTTGCGATCATGACCCACTCACTCAGAGACTGGGCAATGGACCGCAGTCAGGAACTGCTCGTCTATGCGCTCTGCTCCATCTACATCGGATGCGCCGCACTGAGACTTGCCACTTACAACGTAATGGCGATGTCCAAAGAAAAAAAGGATGGAAACTATTTCTCCGGACTCCCCTCCCCCGGAGCCGCCGCCGCAATTTGCGTTATGGTGTTTTTCGCAGCTTATTGCAAAATTCCGGTAAAATATTTTGCCATGATACTTCCGATTTACGCTGCCGTTCTCGGTCTGCTTATGGTATCGACTATTCCGTATATTCACGCCGGACGCTGGCTCTTCTCAATGTGGAAAAACCGTTTCAAGTTCGCTTTTTTCGTTATGATGCTGGTGATAATAGCCGTTTTCAGACTCAATGGACTGGTCTTTATCGTCACCGCTTACATCTTATCCGGCCCGCTCTTTGCGCTGGTGAATAAATGCAAAGGAGATTGCAAAGCAAAATGAAGATATTTATCACAGGCGGAGCCGGTTTTATCGGCAGTCATCTTACAGAAGCATTACTCAATGCCGGACACGAAGTAGTCATAGCAGATAACTTTTCTACATCAACTCCGGCAAACCTCGACCGGGTCAAAGGAAATCCCGGTCTGCAGGTATTTGAGCTCGACATTGTAGAAGCTCCGGAGCGGGTAGCAGAGCTGGTCAAAGAGAGCGACGCTGTCATCCATCTCGCTGCTGCGGTCGGAGTGGAAATGGTCGTAAAAAATCCAGTTCATACCATTACAACCAATGTCCACGGAACTGAAAACGTGCTTGCTCCGGCAGCAAAGTACGGAAAACGCACGATCATTGCCTCAACCAGCGAGGTTTACGGCAAATCAACCAATGAAAAGTTTTCAGAGACCGATGATCTGCTTATCGGGTCTCCGTTCAACTCTCGCTGGTGCTATGCCTCAAGTAAACTGCTTGATGAGTTTTCTCTTATGGCCTTCCACCGTGAAGCAGGACTTCCGGGAACTGTCGTCAGGTTCTTCAACACGGTCGGTCCGCGCCAGACCGGACGCTATGGAATGGTGATTCCGAGATTTGTCGCGCAGGCGTTAAAAAATGAGCCGTTGACTGTATATGGAGACGGAGAGCAGTCCCGCTGCTTCTGTCACGTCGCAGACGTTATACGCGCTCTTATGCTGCTGCTCGATAACAAAGAGAGCATCGGAAACATCTACAATATCGGAAGTCAGGAACTCGTTTCTATCAGAGAACTTGCTCTGGAAATCATCAAACGCACAGGCAGCAAATCTGAAATCAAAGCAATTCCCTATGAAGTGGCATACGCCAAAGGCTTTGAGGATATGCGCCGCAGATATCCCGATACTTCGCGCATCAAAGCTCTGGTAAATTGGCAGCCTGAACATACGCTCGCCGATATCATCGACGATGTCGCGGCAAGTTTGAAATAATCGATCCGGCACGGAAATCAATACCGTGCCTTTTTTATAGGATATAAATCAAAATGAATTTTTTCAATATGAGGGCACAAAAAAAGCGGTTTCCGGAAAGAAACCGCGATTTGCGAAAACTGGTAGCGGGTCACAGATTCGAACTGTGGACCTGCGGATTATGATTCCGACGCTCTAACCAACTGAGCTAACCCGCCGCCGTGATTATAAGATATATCCTGAACACTAACTTTGCAAGTGAATTTTTAAAATTTTTTAAAGAAAACACGAAAAAATGTTGACAACACCCAAATCAATGCGCCTGCAGATCGTACTTGCAGGCAGGAGCAACTCAGGAAAATCAAGTCTCCTCAATCTGCTCTGCGGAAGTAAAACAGCTATTACATCAAATATTCCGGGAACAACCACCGATGTAGTTGAAAAGGCCATGGAGTTCCGTCCGTTCGGTCCGGTGCTTTTTCTCGATACCGCGGGATTCGATGACCATACCGAACTCGGTGAAAAACGCATAGAGAAAACCCGCAATGCGCTGAAACGTGCTGATATTCTGCTGATCGTCAGCCGTGCCGGAGTGTGGGGTGATATCGAAAATGAATTGCTCGAAACGGCAAAAACCAACAAAGTTCCGGCAGTAGCAGTATTTACTCATATCGACGTAAATGCTCCTGAAGAAAACTTTTTAAATGAAGTGAAAGCAAAACTTCCCGTACTCTGCTGCTGTGCGCTTGAAGAGACTGGCAAAAGAGACGAGCTGCTCAATGAACTCAGGGAAATATTCACTCCGCTGCTCAAAGAGAAACTCAACAGCGAAATTCCGCTGCTGCGCGATCTGCTCAATCCCGGAGATACTGTGCTGATGCTGGTACCCATCGACAATCAGGCTCCGAAAGGAAGGCTCATTCTTCCGCAGGTGCAGGCGATACGTGATGTGCTCGACGCAGACGCTTCGGCAGTCGTCGCAAACGAAAACAACTTTGCCGCGCAGCTGGCAAACCTTAAGACTCCGCCAGCATTGGTAGTCTGCGACTCTCAAGTGGTGCACGTCATGATGGAACATCTGCCGTCTGATATCCCCGGAACAACGTTTTCCATACTGTTTGCCCGTCTGAAGGGAGATCTCCAGCTGCTCTATGAGGGAGCTAAAGCTATTGAAACGCTCGAAGACGGAGACCATATCCTCATAGCTGAAGCCTGCACTCACCATGCTGCGGATGATGATATCGGAAGGGTAAAAATTCCTAAACTGATTTCCAAAAAGAGCGGTAAAAAGCTCAACTTTGAAGTTATAAGCCGTGATTTTCCTGATGATTTGACAAAGTACAAACTTATAATACATTGCGGAAGCTGTATGCTGAACCGTCAGGAAACACTTGCACGCCTTGAATTCGCCCGCAGCAACAATATTCCTGTGACAAATTTCGGAATGGCTATTTCATTCTGTCAAGGAGTGTTGACCAGAGCGATGAGTCCGTTCATCAAAAATGCCTGAATGAAATTGCTGCATTTGGGAGACAACCTGTAAAGCTGATTACTCCAACAAAGCCATATTCAAAGGCAGCGTTTTATTACAGAAAAACAACTCTGAGGGAAAATCGTGGGCAAATAAGCGTTTTTACCTTGACAGAGGCTTGAAAAAACAGCGTTTCAGGTGTATATTCCGACTGAGAATTGTTCAAGAAAAATTGGCAGATAATTTCCATGAAATCAAGTAACGAAATAGTACACTTTGACCATATAGTCATCGGCAGCGGACTTGCAGGTCTCTCAAGCGCGCTTCACCTCGGCAGAAAAGGCAGACGCGTGGCTGTTGTGACCAAGCGCGCCATCGATGAATGCAACAGCCGTCTCGCCCAGGGCGGAGTGGCTTGCGTCATGGATGCCCTCGATACTTTCGACGAGCATGTACGCGACACTCTTGTTGCAGGTGCCGGTCTTTGTAATGAGGAAAATGTCCGTGCCATCGTTGAAGCTGGTCCGGAAGCTGTACGAAATATCATCGAACTCGGCGCTCAATTCACCACCCGCGGAGACCTCGGTTTTTCCAGCGAACGTGAAGCTTACGACCTCGGAAGAGAGGGCGGACATCAGAAGAGAAGAGTCCTCCACGCCGGAGACATCACAGGCGCTGAACTTGAGCGGGTCATGGTCGATGCCGTGAAAAAGCTTGACAATATCTCCATTTTCGAGGACCACACCGCAATCGACCTTGTAATGTCGCTGCGCCGCTCCTCGGATAACCCCGGACGCTGTTTCGGCGCGTATGTCCTCGATAATAAATCAGGCAAAGTAATCACTATGCTCGCTCCGACCACGGTGATCGCTTCCGGCGGAGCGGGAAAAGTATATCTCTATACCAGCAATCCGGATATAGCCTGCGGTTCTGGCGTCGCTATGGCATACCGCGCCGGAGCCAAGATAGCAAACATGGAGTTCATCCAATTCCATCCCACCATCCTGCATCATGAAAAAATCAGATCGTTTCTGATTTCTGAGGCACTGCGCGGAGAAGGCGCCGTTTTGAAAAGTGTTGAAAGCCGCAATGCAGAACCCGTGGAGTTTATGCACAAATACCATCCGATGAAGAGTCTTGCTCCGAGGGATATCGTTGCAAGAGCCATAGATTCAGAGATGAAACGAACTGGAGCAGAATGTGTCTATCTTGACATAAGACATATTCCGGAAGATAAACTCAAACTGCGTTTTCCGCATATATTTTCAAAGTGCCTTGAGGCAGGTATAAATATGGCGCACGATCTCATTCCGGTCGTTCCAGCCGCTCACTTCATCTGCGGAGGCATCAAAACAGGAATCGACGGTGCATCAAGTATTCCCGGACTTTACGCCGTTGGCGAATGTGCCTGTACCGGACTTCACGGAGCAAACCGTCTCGCCAGCAACAGTCTGCTTGAAGCGATGGTGGTTCCGATGTTTCTCAGCAAAGCTATCGACCGCGACTTTGAAGAGCTCGCAAAATCCGCTCCTGATAAAACCGTTGACCTCTCCTGGCAGAGCGGAAATGCCACAGACTCCGATGAGCAGGTTGTAATTGCCCACAACTGGGAGGAGATCCGCAGTTTCATGTGGGACTATGTCGGAATCTACCGCACTACAAAAAGACTTGAGCGGGCAAAAAACCGCATAGAACTGCTGCAGAAGGAGATCGACAAGTATTACCGCGACTATATCGTCACCACCGATTTGATCGAGCTGCGCAATATCGCAACAGTCGCAGAACTTATCATCACCTGCAGTATGCTCAGGCATGAGAGCCGCGGAGCCCATTGCAATGCAGATTTTCCAGACCGCGATCCCGCGATGGATTGCGTTGATACCGTGATCGAAAGACCATTTTAATGAAAAAGACACAACTGAATTTATCTGTCAGCCGCAACGCATACGAAATAGTATCTCAGCTTCAGGATAACGGCTATGAAGCATATATCGTCGGAGGTGCAATACGCGATCTGCTGTTGGGCAGAACTCCGAAGGATTTTGACATCTCGACATCCGCGACTCCGGAAGAGGTGCGCGGAGTATTCGGCAGAAGACACGCCCGCATAATCGGCAAACGCTTCAGACTTGTCCATGTCTATATGAACGGAGAACTCTTTGAAGTAAGCACTTTCAGGCAGGCTCCTGACGCAGAAGAGCAGGAAAACCGCAAGCAGGGAAAACTTGCCGACCTTCCGGAACACCTCATCGTCTCAGACAACTCATTCGGAAGCGCAGAAGAGGATGTTTGGAGACGGGATTTTACCGTCAACGCCCTCTTTTACAACCCCGTAAACTGCGAAATACTCGATTACACCGAGTACGGAGTTGATGACATCAACAACGGCATCGTCCGCGCCATCGGAAACCCCACGCTGCGTTTTGAGGAAGATCCGGTACGTATGCTCCGTGCCCTGAAACTGGTCGCCCAATATGATTTCACTGTCGAGTCTGAGACCGAGAATGCGCTCTTCCAGCAAATGCATCTCATCCAATGCGCTGCACCGTCAAGACTCTCGCTTGAGCTTGAAAAAATACTGCAGTCGATTTACAGTGACCGCCATTTTGAAGTATTCCACGATTACGGTCTTTTGAAATATTTTCTTCCGGAAATCGATGCGCACTGGGGCTCCGGACACATTGAGTATATGCTCGATATGCTCTATGAACGCAACTGCCGGGTAGATGAGGGAGAATACCGCAGCAGTATATCCATCGCTCTCGCCATTATCGCAATTCCGTTTCTGGAACGGGCATACGGAAGAGAGCCGGGACAGTTGTGGGACAAAGATCAGGATACCAACGATCTCATCAGCGAAGTAGTTTCCGGAGCAACTGCTCCGCACAACATGATGGTGAGAATGAGAATGTCTGCTGAGAAAATTTTGCAAATCCTGCCCGAGCTGGTCTTCGGAGCAGTTTCCAAGCGTCATCAACTCATGCAGAACCGCAGTTATCCGCACGCCCGCGAAATCGGAGTGATACACAGCTGCGTCACCCGCAAATCAAGCAGCGAATTTGAAGCTGTCTGGCCGTTCCGCAGCGAGGCGGCGTTTTCCGGACGCAACCGGAACTCAAGCCACAAAAAGAAACGTCAATGAATATGAAGCTTCTGCTCACAGCAGTCGTTATCCTCTTTTGCATTGTTCTTGCCGCAAAAACTCCGGTGGCAAGAACAGTTCCGTATGCCGGAAAGTTCAGCAAAAAACGGGTTGTCATCCCCCGATACAAACGCCCTGCCCGTGAATTCCGCGGAGTGTGGGTCGCTACGGTAGAAAACATCGACTTCCCGACGACGCGCAACGCACAGGCATTCAAAGCTGCATACGAAAGAATACTCATAAACTCGCGTAAAGCAGGATTCAACGCCATTATATTTCAGGTGCGTCCCACCCTCGATGCGTTTTATCCCTCACGAATAAATCCCTGGTCGCGCAATCTCACGGGCGTTGAAGGCAACGGAATAAAAAAATTCGACCCCCTTGCCTATATGGTACAAGCGACCCACCGTTACGGAATGGAGTTCCATGCGTGGCTCAACCCATATCGTGTTTGCGGAAATACCAAAGTTCCGACCGCGAAATATCTGTCATCGCTTGCTCCCGGAAACTTTGCCCGCAGAAATCCCCAATTCGTGATAGCTCCGGCAAGCGAAACTCCGGGACACCGTACACTTCTGCTTGATCCAGGAATTCCGCAAGTGAGACAACACATCATCGACACTGTGCGCGAAATAGTCTCAAAATACGATGTTGACGCTATCCACTTTGACGATTACTTCTATCCTTACGGAGGTGTCCAGAACACCGATGCCGCCTCTTACAGACGCTATAATCCGCAAAAACTCGCCCTCAATGCGTGGAGAAGAAACAACGTCGATACTGTAATCAAAGGCGTGTCCGATGTAATAAGGCAAAACAACACAAAACGCAAACGCAAAGTCCGGTTCGGAATAAGTCCTTTCGGCATCTGGGCAAATTCCTCAAGCTTCAAAAACGGCTCTCTCACTGGAGGCAAAGAATCTTACTCCATCAACTACGCCGACACCCGAAAATGGGTAAAATACGGCTGGATAGATTACATCGTTCCTCAGCTTTACTGGCAGTTCAGCCACGAGACCGCTGCATACGCCTGCCTGACCGACTGGTGGAGCAATACTGTGCGGGGAACCAGAGTAAAACTCTATATCGGACTTGCTCCCTACCGCCTCGGAGCCCCCGGCTGGGGAATAAGAGAACTTGCCGATCAACTGAAATACAACAGCTCCAAACCGGAAGTTGCCGGAAACGTCATGTTCTCATACAGCAAGGTATTTTTTCCGCGCACAAAAGCCGCCCGCTCAGGTATCCAGCAGGCCTTATCCCTTTGGAAATAAGGCTCTACTTTTTGAGCAACAGTTTATCAAACTTCTCCACTATCGGCAGTACGCTGTGCCAGTCGCTGCACAGATAAGCAGCACTCACATCAGGAGTCTTGCTGCTGCGGCGGCTCGGTTGAAGAACTATCTCACATCTGCCTTTTTTCAGAACAAGCGGCGGATTGCTGTCTTTTTCTCCAGCAGGAACGTCCCATTGGTGCGTTGTGCTGCGCAGCTTCATTTTGCGAAGAACAGTTTTTCCCTCCGGAAGTTTCATTTCCAGACGGACGGCGCAATCATCTCCCTTGCGGACAAAAAGCATATAGTTACCGTCTTCCGGTACGTCGAAAACGAGAGTGTGTTTTGTTCCATCTTTTCTGACCGTTCCCGGAATCATATTTTTCATTACGTTTGCTATCTGTTCTTTGTCGTTCCGGCTGTCAAGGTAAACTGATACCGGAATTGACTTACCATCCGCAAGGCGGAAAATGAATGCTCCTGAGTGGAGGCGCGCTCCTGACATTTTAAGCGGTTTTACTGTAAATACTACACGCTCTCCAGGTTTGACGACTCCGTTGTCAGGAGTCACGGTAAAGTGCTCGGCAGCATCGCACATACGGATTTTGTATCGTACAGGCGTCTTGCCGTGATAGGTCACCGACACTTTTTGGCTCTTCATATCATACGGCTGATTGAATACCACAGTTTTTCTGTCTTGGGAAAGCAAATTTCCCCGTACAGGCAAAACAGCCGGACGCGCAGGGACTCCGTCTGGAGCTTTCAAATCATCGTTGGTATCGACGGTATAATTTTTCTCCTTGAATACTTCATACATAGAGGCGTAACGCGAATCTGGATAGATGTTTTCCCGGAAAGTAAAACGGGGAGCTTCATAACTCCCCGCTATGCGCGGATATCCTATCGGTCTGCCGGCAGCATTGTTGCGGAAAAAAAACGCCCTGCCCCACGGAACAACTTTTCCGCAGAGAGTCTTCAAAGCTACACCGTACAATCCGAACTCATCTCCCGGACGGGTGATCTCGTTGCAATAGATATAGGATGGACCGCGTCTTACTGCAGCTATACTGACTCCGCAGAAAAATCCCTCGATGCGGTTGAAGAAGAAACGGGAGTTTTTTTGTCCTCCATCCAGCTCAACGCTGTCATCGTTGCCAAACGCAAAATAGTTGCCGTTGATCTCGGCATCTTCGGCGCAGCTGCCTATAAGAGAAAAGTTGTTGCAATCTCCGGCAATAGCGTCATTCCAGCGGAACTTGTCACTTCCGATAATGTCGTTGTAACGGATCACAGCCCGTTTGGTATCTCCGATAAAAATTCCGTCACTTCCTGCCGGATGACTGTAAAACCAGCTGTTTCCCGGAGTCTTGGGATCATGGATGAAATTACGCTCGATTATCACATCTTCACATCCTCGGACGGCTATTCCGGCATCGTGCCAGATGGCATTGTTTTTCGCATTATAATATTTTCCGTCAAGATCAGGACGGAATACTCCCCCCTGCCCGAAACCGGATATATCACAGTTGGTGATAACGATATGTTTTGAGTCTCGCACCCGCACCGCATTGAATTTGCCTCCTTTGATGGTAATGCCGTCAAGGATTATATACTGCGCTTTGTCGATAAGAATACCGATTCCGGAGTGTTTGCCGCTGTCAAAGACAAATCCCGGCTCGGCGGTATAGCGGATGTAGGCTCCCGGATTTCCGGACTTTGGTTTGAAAGTCCTTCCGCAGTTTTTGCGGGTGAGATAAATTGTTTTCGCTACCGGAAACTCAAATTTGCGGGTCATGAATCTCCGTAAAAGCTTTTTCCCGCCGACTTCGGCTTCCAGCTCATAAGAGGTGTTCTCTTCCAGCTTCAACAGGGAACCGCGCAAAACTTTTTCACTCTCGACATATATCAAATCAGGAGAGTTTTTCCACGCACTTTCTCCTGCTTTGCGATATCGAACTTTTCCGGAAACGCCTCCGGAATATTCGATCGAGCACACCTGAAAACCTGGGATAAGTTTCAAACTCTCAGCATAAATATTGACCGAAAACACAGCCAACAGCAATAAGATATATTTTTTCATAATGGACTATTTTATTTCAAGGCAGATATTCCATGTGTTTTTTGCTTTCTTAAATCCTCCTGGCCCGTCCGCGACGGCGGCAAAGAGATACCTGGGCTCTCCGTTGCCATCAAAGAGCATCTGAGGACGTTCAAGTGAACCATAACAGATGATGTTTCCCTGGTCATCGACCACACTCCTGGAATAGGCTTTTCCTTCACTCTGCCAGATTATTCCGTCGGCAGATGAAAACTTTGCTCCGGAGTGAAGTTCTCCTGTCAAATTGCCAGTCATATCCTTGGCGACCATCCGGAATACTTTTCCGTCATGCCAGACAAATGGATCTTCAACGTCTGCTCCGGAAAGTACAGGCTTGTCGCCATACCGCCTGTATTCTCCTGTAACACTGTCCGCTATCGCAAGTCCGATACGCAGCCCCTCAGGAGTATTGCTGCGATAGTAAAGATATACCCTTCCATCCTCAAGAATAACAGGAGCCGGGTTAGTGACAATAGAGCTGTCCCAGCCATTCTTATCCGCCTCGAGGATCGGGTTTTTAAACATTTTCCACGGTCCGGCGGGTGATGAGGATTCGGCAAGGTATATCGCTATCTTGCTGTATGCCGCGTTTATATGATCTTTATTGTTGACATCGCACTCTTTTGTTTCCGGAGTGCCTATAAAAAACATATACCATTTATCTTTCCAGCGTCGTACAGCGGGATTATGCGCCATCTGAAGCCCGCTCTCTTCGGCTGGAAAAACGTCTGATATCAGCTTGTAAGAGCCGTCGATCTTTTCAGCGGCGGCGTGAACGATCCTGCTGTGCATTATATACCCCTCAAACATCGGATATTCTTTGCTCCATGCTGAGGCATAAAGATGAATTCTCTCTCCATCTGTTACAGGAGATCCGCACCAAACCCAATGTCCTTCAAGTTTGAACGATCCGCCAGTAAACCTTGTTTCTGAAATCGACATCATATCTCCTTGTAAATTTTTGACGTTTAGTTAAATATATTTCATAATCCTTCCATGCGCAATACACTTTTCTGTAAAAAACATACACTTTTCCGCTTGACAAAACAGCTCAGCAGGTCTATATTTGAAGCATGAAAAGCAAAATAAGATACTGTTATCACAACACCTCTGCTCTTGCGGATCAAATCGCAGAGCTTGATTATATTCCGAACTCAGTCGGTTACGCTGAGGATGCCGTAACATGGCCTTTTAACCCTCCGTTTACCACCGACCCATTTTACCGTATATATCTTCCGCTGACAGGAAGTTTCAAACTCTCGACGCTTGATGAGGACAAAATTATCTCTCACGGAAGCATATATCTTGTTCCAAGCGGTCAGCCGCTGCGCTTTACAGGAGTAACTCCCTGCACCCACTACTGGTGTCACTTCTATTCTGAACGACTTGGACACATGCTCCACGCTCCAGCGATAAGAGAAATACGGCTCAAATCAAGAAACAAATATGCAAAGATGTTTCTGCGGCTGCTCAAGCTGCTCGACCATACTCCATCTCTGATTGAAACAATGACCATGCGCAACATACTCGGTGAAATAATAGCTTTGTTTCTAAGTTATGAGCTTACCAACACCGATATTACGCATACCAACGATGATACGGCAAGCCGTGTGGCAAAGTTCTTTGAGGAAAACTTTTCAAGCCGCATATCCATAAGCGAACTCTGCCGCTCCTTCAATATGTCGGAGTCCAATTTTTACAAATCGTTCAAAGCCAGGTACGGAGTATCTCCCCGCAAATTTCTCTCGCAAACCAGACTCAACGCCGCAAGAAAACTGCTGGTCACATGCAAACAAAAAACCGCAGGACAGATAGCCGACATGTGCGGTTTTGATAATTTGCCGCTTTTCTACCGCAGCTTCAAAAAAGAGTTCGGATCTACTCCCCAGACATTCCGCAGACAAAAGTATTAAAATAAGCTTTGTTCCCGATATGGGAAGATGATGCGAAAGAAAGCGGGAAAACTTCTTTTCGCGAGAAAAGAAGCCGAACGTCGGCTTCGTTATTCTTGTCCCCTTGTCCCGCCATAGCCTTGGCGACGGCGGATCTCACCCTTTCAAGAAAAGCGAAAAAACTTTTTTATTTACTTTCACCTACCTTTGTAGGGAACAAAGCCTTAAAATATTGAACTGAAAGTAAAAAAAGAGCGTTTTTCTGTTGCAGAAAACAGTTTTTGATGCTATATTAATATGATAATCTTTCAACTGTAAATCTACGGAAAAAACTATGTCTGAAATAAGAAACATCGCTATCATCGCCCACGTTGACCACGGCAAGACCACTCTCGTCGATCAGATCATGCGCCAGTCGCAGATATTCAGAGAAAACGAAGTTGTCGAAGATTGCTTCCTCGACAACAACGATCTTGAGCGTGAACGCGGAATCACCATTCTTTCCAAAAACATCAGCATCAACTATAAAGGCGTAAAAATCAACGTCATCGACACTCCTGGACACAGTGACTTCGGTGGTCAGGTCGAGCGCGTACTCAAACTCGCCGACGGAGTTCTGCTTCTGGTTGACTCCGCTGAAGGTCCTATGCCCCAGACCCGCTTCGTTCTGGATAAGGCTCTTCAGCTCGGTCTGCGTCCTGTCGTTGTGATCAACAAGATCGACAAGCCCGATGCCCGTCCGGATGAAGTACACAACTGCGTCTTTGACCTTTTCTGCGAACTCAATGCTTCAGACGAACAGCTGGATTTCCCGCTTCTCTATGCGAGCGGAAGAGATGGCTGGGCAGTCAACGATCTCGATGATCCGCGCGAAGGACTTGCTCCGCTGCTCGATGCTATATTGAAATACGTTCCCGCCCCCAAGGCGGTCGAAGGAGCGGTTCAGGCTCAGATCGCAACTCTCGACTACTCAAACTTCGTCGGACGTATCGGTATCGGACGCGTTTACCGCGGAACCCTCGACCTCAAGCGCCCGCTTTCGATCATCAAACGCGATGGAAAAATCCAGCGCGCCGAAATCAAACAGCTTTTCACTTTTGAAGGCCTCGGCAGAAAAGATACTGACGTTATCGAGTGCGGAGACCTCTGCGGTATCGTCGGAATATCCGATATCGACATCTCTGATACCATTTGCGACGCTGATACTCCTGAGCAGATGCCCGTGATCGCTATCGATGAGCCGACAATTTCCATGAACTTCAGGATCAACGACTCTCCGTTCTTCGGCCGCGAAGGAAAATATGTCGGCAGCCGCCAGCTGAGAGAGCGTCTCTTCAAAGAAACCGAGCGCGATGTTGCCCTCAGAGTTGAAGAGTTGAGCGGCGAGACTTTCAAGGTCTCCGGACGCGGAGTTCTCCACCTTGCCATCCTCGTTGAAACCATGCGCCGTGAGGGTTATGAGCTTGCAGTCGCCAAACCTCAGGTCATCAACAAAATAATCGACGGTGTCAAACAGGAACCCATCGAACGTCTCTCAGTCGATGTTCCGGCAGATTTTGCCGGAAAAATCATCGAACTTGTCGGTTTGAGAAGAGGCGAAATGCTCAAGATGGAATCCCGGGGCAACCGCCAACTTATCGAATTTTTCATTCCTACCCGCGGTCTTATCGGTCTGCGCAGCAAAGCCCTTACCGCAAGTCAGGGTGAGGCTATCGTCAACCACATCTTTGACCACTATGAGCCGGTGAAGGGAGCTATTCCCTCTCGTCTCAATGGAGTAATGGTCAGCATGGGCAACGGAAAAGCCATTCCGTTCGCCATCGACGGTCTCCAGCAGCGCGGAGAGTTTTTCATCGAGCCCGGAGTTGACGCTTATGAGGGAATGATCGTAGGTGAGCATTGCAAAGATGATGACCTTGTCGTCAACGTCCAGCGCGCTAAACAGCTTACCAATATGCGCGCCGCTGGAAGCGACCGTAACATGAAAATCGCTCCGGCACGAAAAATGTCTCTTGAACAGGCACTCGAATATATCGAAGACGATGAACTTGTGGAAGTCACTCCGCTCAACATCCGTCTGCGTAAATTCTATCTTTCTGAGCTCGAGCGCCGCCGTCACCGCGTCGCTGCGATGAACGAAAACGCCGAATGAGGTAATCAATGGGACTTTACGACAGAGAGTACATGCAGCAGGACGACCGCGACAAATACTCTTCGGGCAGACGTCTGATGTGGCAGCTTATTGCTATCAATCTGCTGATGTACTTTTTTGTGGCGTCTCCGGGATCTGCGGCGTATAACTATCTCGCGCTTCACGCCGACAAGTGGAGCGCAGATACGCTTTTTCAGGTTGTGACTTATGGATTTCTTCACGCGAACTTCAGCCATATTCTTTCCAATATGTATGGACTTTACCTCTTTGGAAGCATTGCCGCACCTGTTCTTGGAGGCAAGAAGTTCCTGACGCTCTATATGTCTGGAATACTTGTAAGTTCTCTCGTATTCTACATCATAAACTTTGGACAAGCCAGTTCTCTCATCGGGGCTTCCGGAGCAATTTGTGCAGTCACTATCGCTGCGGCGATGGTTGATCCGGAAAAGAAATTCATCATGATTTTCATGCCCTTCACTCCGATAAAGATATCCACCATGGTCGTCTGTTATACGCTTCTCAACTTCCTGTTGGCGCTTGCAGACCGTCCGCAGGATCCGACAAGCTATCTTGCCCACTTGGCTGGATTTGCGGCGGGATATCTTGTTATGAAGTTATTCAACAAAGATGTGGTTCGCTGGGATCCTCTGAAATTCACCAAAAAAGCGAAATCAACACCTCCACCTCATGAAAAAGAGAAAACCGGTAAGAAAAACTTTAACAGCAATGATGCCGGTCCGGTATCCAACGCCGAACTTGATGCTCTGCTCGACAAAGTATCCAAAGAGGGAATCAACAGCCTCAGCGATTACGAATTGTCCCGCCTGCGCCGTGCCCGCGAAGAAATGCGCGGAGGTAAATGATGCTTTCAACTGATCTCTTTGATTATCACCTTCCTGAAGAGTTGATCGCCCGCTATCCTGCGGAAAAACGCGACGGCTCAAAAATGATGATACTCGACCGAATTTCCGGAGAAGCGGTTCCGGCTCAATTTCCTGCGATCATCGAATACCTCGAACCGGGAGACGCGCTCATATACAACGACACAAAAGTTCTGCGCGGAAGAATGTACGGAGTCAAAAAAAATCCAGATGGAACTCCAGGAGCAAAATTTGAGCTTCTGCTCGTCTCTCCGTCCGGAGGAGATCCTTCCGAATGGCACGTCCTGCTCAAACCAGGCAAGCGGGCAAAACCCGGAACCATTGTCGAACTCACTGACTCTGACGGAGTTCGCCATGGAGATTTTTTTGAAGTTGCCGGTCGCTTTGAAGAAGAAAATTATACCATACGTTTTTCTACTTCAGATATTGCATACCTTCAGGAAAAGTATGGACACATTCCGCTTCCGCCGTACATCAACCGTCCGGACGAAAATGCCGATGCCGAGCGTTATCAGACCGTTTATGCCCAAAAATCGGGAGCAGTTGCCGCTCCGACTGCCGGTCTGCACTTTACAAGAGAGATCCTCGATGCCATCCGTGCCAAAGGAGTAAACACTGCAGCCGTCACCCTCCACGTAGGTCCCGGAACGTTCAAACCGGTATCAGTTGAAGATGTGACCCAGCACAAAATGCACTTTGAAGACTTTATCCTCTCGGAAGAGACTGCAAAACTTATCAATGACACACACGCTGCCGGACACAAGGTTCTTGCTGTCGGAACAACGACCGTGCGGGTTCTTGAAAGCTGCGTCGCCAATGACGGAAAAGTTTCCGCCCGGGCAGGCAGAACGGATATCTTTCTTTATCCTCCGGCTGTCCCCAAAGCGGTCGATATGCTGCTGACCAATTTTCATCTTCCCAAAAGTACACTCATCATGTTGGTATCGTGCTTTGTTCCGAGAGAAAAGGTGCTCGCGGCATATCAGCTTGCCATTGCAGAAAAATTCCGTTTTTACAGCTACGGCGACTGCATGCTGATAAAATAAATTTGAGAAAGGAGACGAAACCATGAATTTATTTATCTCTTATTTGTGGAAAGATCCCCAACTCTTTTGCGCTGTCTCTATCATGGTGATCTTTTCGATATGCTGCCATGAATTTGTCCACTCCTACACCGCACTGAAATTCGGAGATGACACTGCCGCAGAACGTGGACACCTTACACTCAATCCTTTTAAGCAAATGGGGGTGATGTCTCTCATTCTGCTGGCTCTCTTCGGACTTGCATGGGGATGCGTTCCTATTGACAAAACAAAACTGCGCGGCAAACACGCTTATGCTGCAGTTTCTGTTTCCGGACCTTTGACCAATGTGGTTTTGTCTCAATTTTTTGCAATACTCTGTCTGACCGTCGCGCTGCTGGGTATCGACAACCGTTTCGCCATATCCATGCTCTGTTACGGAGCAGCCCTCAATCTGCTGCTTGCAATACTCAATATGATGCCTATTCCCGGACTGGACGGCTGGGGAGTCCTGACTGATTTTTTTCCGAAGCTTGCCTCAGAAGCAGGAGAGACTGTCAAGGGAACATACTTTTTGCTCATTGCGCTCTTCTTTGTCTTTTTCGACAAAGTTTTTCAATTCTGCCAAAGTGCAATACTGCTTGAACTTGAAATGTTCGCGGGACTGCTGACAAAATGAAAGATCGCATACAGGTTGTTGCTGCCGTCATAAGAAAAAATGGAAAAGTGCTTATGGCATCGCGTCCGGAGGACAAGCCTCCGGCTGGATGGGAGTTTCCCGGAGGGAAGACCGAACCGGGAGAAACTCTCAATCAGGCGCTTGTACGCGAGCTCAAAGAGGAACTTGCGCTCGATATCACTCCCGGAGATGAGATATTCCGGGTACACACTCCTAAAATAACTTTGCACTTTATCCGAGCTGCGATAAAGGGCAACAAAGAACCAATTCCGCAGGAAAATCAGCATTGGAAATGGGTTGAACTTGACTCAGGAATACCAGATGGTCTGCTGCCCAATGACTCAGCTTTCTGGAGCTTTCTCGCCGGGCACAGAAAATAAACTCCCTTGAAATAAATCCAGCCTCCCTCAAAAAATTTATAAAAATTTTAAAAAGTTCAAAAATAAACTGCAATTACAGCGCGTTATGTGGTTGAATAAGTTTGGACGATCCGGGAAAAAGTTGAAAATGCAAATCGATTACGAGGGATGTGAAGACAGCCGTTTGATCGCGCTCTTCATTGACGGAAATGAAACCGCGTTTGAAACTTTATACTACCGGCATCAGAAACAACTTTACGGATTTTTGAACAACATGATACGGAACCCCGCCACAGCTGATGAGGTTTATTCCGACACGTGGCTGAAGGTCATAGACAAGCTCGGTTCGTACCGGGACAACGGAAAGTTCTGCGCATGGCTGTTCAGGATCGCAAGGAATGTGTTTTATGATAAATGCCGCCGTAAAAAAACTAATTGTGAGGTGGAGTTTGATGAGGTGATTCTTGACGAAACTTTGACAGCAACTTATCCGGAACCGGACAGGCTGATGAGCAATGAGGAGCTGGGAAAAATAATTTCCAGGGGACTCGAAGAACTTTCGCTCGAACAGAGAGAGGTTTTTCTCCTCCGGCAACAGGATATCTCCTTCAAAGAGATAGCCGAGATACAGGAGTGCTCGATCAACACCGTGTTGAGCCGTATGCAGTACGCGCTGAAAAGCCTGCGGAAATTTCTGAATTCAGTTGACAACGGAGTTCTTTCTGAATGATTTCAACGATCCGTCTGTGCGGAGGTAAAACAATATGGATATGAAATTTAAAAATCTTACGACACAAGAAGTTCCTTCCGGATTGGATGCAAAAATACTTGCGGCATCCAGACTTGCTGCTCACGGCTATGCAAGGCGCCGGCGAATCAGGAAGATTTCCTACTTGACAGGAGCCGTCGCAGCGTCTCTGGCAGCAGGTTTTGCAATCTTTGGATCTCCGGCGATACGGTCAAATGCCTACGAAGTCAAATATCAGGCTCTTAACGACTTGAGCCTGATTGAGCAGGAGGCGTATGCTCTTGACGCTGAACTCAACTGCAACGCTCTTTATACACTCAGTTCAACAGCTACAATGGAGTTACTGCCGTGAAAAAACAATTCTTTACAATCGTTGCTCTTCTTGCAGCATGCGGAACGCTCTTTGCAGACGCAGCGCCAGCTGAAAAGCCAGACAAGGCAAAGCCGCAGAAAAGGCATATACGTCCGCCTCACAGAAAATTCATGCGTCAGCATTGGTTTTGGGTCGCATTTTCAGAACTTTCCGCGCAGGAGCGTCAGGCTATGCTCAAACTGCAGCGCGAAGATCCGGAAAAATTCCGCACTGAAATGGGTAAACGTACCGAAGAGCGCATGAAAGCCGAAATGACGCGCCGCAAGGCTCTTAATAAGCTCGTCGAGGAGTACAAAAAAGCAAAAGATGGCGAAAAAGAACTTATCCTCAATGAGATAAAAGTTATGGTCAGAGAGAATTTTCAACGCCGTCTCAAACGCAGCCGCATGCAGCTCGAAGAGCTCAGAGAGCGCGCCGACAAGCTTGAAAAAGAACTCGACCGCAGAGAAAAAGCTGAAAGCAAAATCGTTGATGCTGTCGTTGAAAACATAATTTCAGGACGCGCAAAACATCCGGGAAGACCGGAAAAATTCAGAGGCAGAAACAAAATGTTTCCGCCCAATCCCCCTGCCCCCTTGCAAGCGGAGTGATCCGCTTATTTCCCCGGAGCGGGAAGTGCATGCCTTTGTTCCCTTGAGGTATGCCTTCCCGCTCCACCTTTTTATAAGGGTTTTGTGTTTTTTCCTGAAACATCCCTTGAATATTTGTGATTTGCACGCTATATTCCTCAAATACATTTTTAATGGAAGGATACTATATATGCAGCAGATACATGTTCCCTACGGAAAAAACGGAATGAGCGTCGATATTGCAGATGAAAACCTGCTCGGAGTCTACGAAACAACAACCCCTCAGCCGGCAGCCGATCAGGCAGCGGAGGTTGAAAACGCCCTTGACAATCCAATTGCCTCACCTTCTCTTGAAGAACTTGCCAGAGACAAAAAAAATGCAGTTATAATCGCAAGCGACCACACCCGTCCTGTTCCGAGCAAATATATTATTCCGGCGATGCTAAAACGTCTGCGTAAATTTAATCCGCAAATAGACATATCCATACTCATAGCTACCGGATGTCACCGGGAAACCACCCGTGAAGAGCTCGAAGCAAAATTCGGCAAAGATATCGTTGACAACGAAAAAATCGTTATCCATGACTGCACCGACAGCTCGATGTACTGCAATCTGGGAACCCTTCCGTCAGGAGGTAAACTTATCGTCAACCGTCTTGCCGCCGAAGCTGATTTGCTGGTATCCGAGGGCTTCATAGAACCCCACTTTTTCGCCGGATACTCCGGAGGCAGAAAAAGCGTCCTTCCCGGTATTGCAGCAAGGGAAACCGTTCTTGCCAACCATTGTGCGGAATTTATCAGCAGTCCCTTTGCCCGCACCGGAATCCTCAATAACAATCCCATCCACGAAGATATGCTGTTTGCCGCCAAAGCTGCAAAACTCGCCTTTATAGTCAACGTAGTGATCGACCACGATAAAAAAATCGTGCGCGCATTTGCCGGAAACTCAGTAGAAGCCCACAAAACAGGATGCGATTACCTCGATAAATTCTGCAAAGTCACCGTTCCGGAAGCAGACATCGTCATCACCAGCAACGGCGGATATCCCCTCGATCAGAATATCTATCAGAGCGTCAAAGGAATGACTGCCGGAGAAGCCGTATGCCGTCCGGGAGGTGTGATAATCCTGTCGGCAAGCTGCTGCGATGGTCACGGCGGAAAAGACTTCTGCCAGGCTTTGACTGAGGCATCTTCTGTTCCGCAATTTCTTCGTGAAATCGAACGGATACCCCGCAACAAAACAGAACAGGATCAATGGCAGTACCAGATCCTTCTGCGTATTCTGGAAAAATTCAAGGTGATCATGGTGACACGCGATTGTGACCATGAAATGATAAAAGCCATGAAACTTGATGTTGCCTCAAGCATTGATGAGGCCCTTTCCATGGCTTATCAGATCGTCGGAAACAGCGCAAAAGTTGCGGTTATCCCCGACGGAGTCTCTGTCGTAGCAGCAAAACTCTGAAAAATCAGTTTCCGCGCCGCATTTCAGCTATGCGTTTACGCATTGAGTTGAGTGCGGCGTCTGGATCATCGATTCCGCTGACCGATGCTTCGAGAGGACAAAGTCCGTCGCGTTTGCGGTTGAGTATGCGCGGAACAAGAAGATCGTGCGATGCGGTTATTTTATGCTTGGCAAGCAGCTCTTTTGCATCTTCGCTCATGATTTTTCCATAGACGCTCTTGGCTCCGGATTTCACCACGATAAACGCGGCAGCTCTGCCGATTACTTTATCAACGATGACAGCATCGCGCATGACAGCTGAATTGGTATCATAGATCTTGAGCAACGGACTTACTCCGCGTCCGCGCTCTACCGCAGCAATTTTTCCATCTTTCACAACAATACACTCGGCTTTGTTGTTGCGGATCATATCTTTGGCTTCAGCTACAGTTTTGCTGTTGCCCGAACAATAACAGCAGCAGCCTCCAAGCATGACTATTGCTGCAAATGCGGCAGAAATAAACATTTTTTTCATAATAACGTCTCCTTATTGCACTTTAAATATAGCACAGTCGTCAAATTATTGCAACTCAAAAATTTCCTGCGGATGACTTTTCCGGATCGATTTTTCCTTTATTGAATACAGTGTTTTCCAAAGCCTCTGCGCTTTCTGTCGGAAATGCCTCAAGACACGGAACTGTCTCGCGTTTCCGCATTTCTGTATGACCATCGAGAAATGCTGTTACAGCACGCTCATTGTGTCTGAAATATGCAGCACGGTTCTTTCCGTAGGAACTGCCGGTACAATGCTGTTTTGATTCGTTGATTACAGCTGGATAATAGCAGAGGTGACCGAAATTTTCCACGATCATTGCAGTTCCCGCCGGACGTAAATGTGTTTCGCGTTTTATTCCCTGACCAACTCCGCGGGTCGCTATAAGATAATTCAAACCGTAGTTGGTCGTGATCTCTTCTTTTGCTGTCTCATCAGGACAGCGGAGTACCTCGACCGGCTGCTTGGAGGCATCTATCTTACCGAGATAACGGCGAACTGTATCATTCAGCCAACTCTTGGCATCGATCACTTCGCCTTTTGAATTCTTCGCCCCTGCCCCGCCGAGGTTGTCAAGACAGGGAAGATACCCTCCGCTATCCTCGCCGTAAAAATTGAATACCATTGCAAGTTGACCGATATTTCCCTGGCATTTGACCGCCCGGCTGCGTTCACGGGCGCTCGACAGAGCCGGCATGAGTATTCCGGCAAGTATTGCGATGATGGCCATCACGACCAACAATTCGATCAAGGTAAAACGTTTCTGAGAAAATCTGTTGTTTATTGGAGACATTTTTATCTTTCTGCACACAAAAAAAGTATGCCTTACTCCCCCGATACGTCAGGAATAAGCATACTTCCGATAGTACGCTGCTTGTTTTTTTACTTCGTTTTTATCTGCTGCGTGCAGTTATGATCCGGCTTCGTGCCGGAGTGATTGTTTATATAATATAGCACAATCAAGCTTTATTTCAAGGACTTTATCTCATCTGCCGCCATTTGGATGAGATGTGAGATATTGAAATCTCCGACTCCAACGATCACATTGTCACAATGCTGAAACGGAAGAAGCACTCTTTTGGCATTGCTTTGAGCAACTGCCAATGCCATTGCCGGAGTTATCTCTCCGTAAAGAGAATCTGCCACGACAATTCCGATTGGTCCCGCGATAACATCCGCTTTGCGGGCTGCGACTATCACGGCGTTTTCTCCTGTCGCGGCGGCGTCAGCACCTGCTTTCAGCATATTGGATGCTGCCGCGCTGTTGGTTCCGACCGCCATAACGAAACTATCAGGGAGGGAATTTTTGACTGCCTGGACAAGCTGTCTGCCGACACCTCCGCCTTGTCCGTCAACGATGAGTATATTCATGAAGTTTTACCTTTCCTTTTCTGCATAATATAGCTTTTATGCGACAACTTTACAAGATGTGATATGCCGATGGTTGAAAAAATATTTTTCCGTGCTATTTTATTAGCAGTTTTCAACTCAAAAAAAGGAGAATTATATGAAAATCAAATCATTGCTGCTGGCTCTTTTGGCTGTCGCTGTGTTCGCGGTCTCAGCAGGAGCAGACAAAGCAGTACAGCTCAAAGAGAGCAAAACGACCTACGCCGCAGAAGCAGTAAAACCCTATATCGAGTCTGGAGAGCTTCCCGGTATTATCAATGTGTTCAGCAAAGACAACTTGCTTGAAGTAACCTGCGCCGGATGGGCAGATGTTGAGAAGAAAGTTCCGATGAGCCTCGACAAAATGTTCATGCAGTGCTCCCAGACAAAAGGATTTTGCGGAGTCACTATCGCGATTTTGGTCGAAGAAGGAAAAATTTCCCTCGATGATCCTGTCTCAAAATATCTTCCTGAATTCAAAACACTCTATGTCGGAGTCAAGGACAAAAACAAAAAAACAGTCAAAGTTCCGGCAAAAAACGTTCTCACTATCCGCATGGTCATGAACCATACCGGAGGTTTCCCTTTTGAAATTCCGACCAAACAGAAAAAAGGCTGGCCCGGCCTTGCTCTGCGTGAGACAGCAAAAGAAGCGGCATCCCGTCCGCTGCTGTTTGAACCGGGAACCCAGTACAAATACTCCAATACCGGAATCGATATCGGAGCTGCAATCATCGAAGTCGTCACCGGACAGCCCTGGGAAGTATTCATAAAAGAGCGTGTTTTCGATAAACTCGGAATGAAAGACAGCACCTTCAAGCCCACTGATGAGCAACTGTCACGGATGATTCAGATGTATTCCGTTGCCAAAGGAAAGAAAGCAAAATTCTTCGGCGCCAGCAAATGGATGCCCAAACCCTATAACGGTCCTAACGTCTTCCCCTCCGCCGGAGCCGGTCTCTGGACCACAGCCGCCGATCAGATCAAATTTTACAGAATGCTGATGAATCTCGGAGTCGGAGATAACGGAGTGCGCATCCTCAAAGAAGAGACCGTCAAAAGTATCCTCGCAACCTCGACCCGTCCGGAAGCTCTTGGAAAATACTCACTCGGTCTTGCTGCTGATTTCAAGAAAGGAACAATGGGACACGGAGGAGCTTTTGGAACCTCCGCTACTGTCAACTGGAGAAAAAGAGAGATGCGATTGACGATCGTCCAGCTTCAGGGACAGCCCCGTCCGTGGAATGCGGCAGTCGTCAATGCTGCCAGAAAATTTTTCTCAGCGCCAATCGATGATGCTGATACAGCCGCCTATACCGGCAGACTCAAGTAATCAGACAAAGTAAAAACCAAAACTGCTGCACTTCTCTCAAGGAAATGCAGCAGTTTTTTTATTCCGGAAATCTGTTTTCGGATATATATTCTACATCCGGAAAAGAGCGTTTAGTTATCTTTCAGGAACAACTTCCAGCCAGTAGCCGTCGGGATCGGTGATGAAGTAGATTCCCATATCTTTATTTTCGTAGGCGATGCATCCCATTGCCGAATGGCGGGCGTAAGCTTCGTCAAATTTGTCGGTGCGGAACGCAAGGTGGAACTCTTCGTCTCCGAGGTTATAAGGCTCGGTGCGGTCGCGCATCCATGTGAGTTCGAGTTGGAATCCGCTTACTCCATCCTCAAGGTAGACGATTATAAAACTTCCATCCTTGGCGTTGATACGGCGGGCCTCTTTGAGGTCGATGGCTTCGCGGTAAAATGCGAGACTTCTTTCAAGATCAAGGACGTTGAAATTCTGGTGGATCATCTTAAACATAATCATATTCCTTTCTGGTGATTGATACTGAGAAAATATATATCTCAAATCCCTTCCTTTCAAGAAGAACATTCTGATTTAAACAAAAAAAGAGCCGTTCCTCAGCGGAACAGCTCTTGGAATGAAATCAGATCTGTCTGATTATTTTGCCGCCGGAGCGGGAGCCGGCATGGGCATCGCAGGAGCAGCCTTCACGAGATACTTGACTTTCGCAGCCTTTTCCAGCTTCTCGGAGTACTCTTTTTCTGCGGTGAGAGCTTTATTGCTCTTGAGGTAATCAACAAGTTTATCTTTGATGGTCTCAAAGGGAGTGACACTCTCCTTCTTGGATTCATCGCGGCGGATGATGTGATATCCGAACTGAGTTTTTACAATGTCGGAAATCTGTCCGGGCTTGAGCGCAAATGCAGCGTTCTCGAACTCAGGAACCATCTGTCCTTTGCCAAATGCGCCGAGGCTTCCGTTGGCACGGGCTCCGGAGGGGCATCCGCTCTCTGCCTTGGCAATAGCTTCAAATGCAGCGGGATCTTTGGCAAGGCGGGCTTTGATATTGGTGATCTTTTCGACAGCTGCTTTTTTGGCAGCGTCATCAGCCTTCTCATCGCACAGGATCAGGATGTGGGACGCTCTGATGGTTCCCTCAGCATCGCCGGGTTCACGGAACATATCGGGATTCTCTTTATAGAACTTGAGCGCCTCTTCATCGGTAACTTTGACGTTGCTGAGGAACTTCTTCTCAGCGAACTGCATCTTGGCAACGCCTTCCTGGAAGGCTTTGTTTGCAGCCATCTCATTGATGTGCTGCTCAATGGTCTTACCCTGCATCTGCAACTGCTGGTTGAGCATTGCAAGCTGGTTTTTGGGAGCCTTTTTGATCTGCTCATGCAGGAATGCACGGGCGGACGCCTCAGAAGGTTTGTATCCCTCTTTCGCCATCTCTGCCTCAAGCAATTTATTGATGACAACGGTTCTGACCATCTGAGGAGCCATCTGGCGGATCATGTCAACAGTAACAAACGGAGGAAGTTTTCCGTCCGGAAGCTGCGCCATAAAGACTGAAATGATCTCCTGCTTCTTCACCGGAACTCCGTTGATCTCGGCGACAACTTCCGGAAGTGCAGACCAGACATCGACTGCCGGAGCCTCTGCCTTCTTGGCTTCGGGCTTCGCAACAGGGGCTGCAGGCTTTACTTCTGCTTTCTTTGCCGCAGGTGCGGCTTTGGGAGCCGGAGCAGCACAAAGGGCAAGTCCGGCAACTCCGGCAAACACCAGAGAAACTGCTTTAAGATTTTTTTTCATTTTTTCCTCCATTAAATTTTATAGACTTCCCCCGTCAAAAACTGCCGGAAAAAGCCGGTTCATCTCTAATTATAAATCATCCCGGCACAGATTTCAAGTGCCGGGTGTTAAATTTATGTTAAATTATTGCTGTATATCTGCGATTGCCGCCTGAGCAGCTGCAAGACGTGCCACGGGAACACGGAACGGACTGCAGGAGACATAATTCAATCCAGCCTTGTGACAGAACATCACAGACTTGCCCTCTCCGCCCTGCTCTCCGCAGATACCGATCTTAAGATCACTGCGGGTCGAGCGTCCGTTGGTCACGGCATATTCGATCAGGCGTCCTACTCCATTGACGTCGATAGTCTGGAAAGGATCGCTGTCGAGAATACGGTTTTCCATATACTCCGGCAGGAAAGAACCGATATCGTCGCGGCTGAAACCGAAGGTCATCTGGGTAAGATCATTGGTTCCGAAGCTGAAGAACTCAGCCTCTTTTGCCATCTCATCGGCAAAGAGGGCTGCGCGCGGGATCTCGATCATGGTTCCGACTTTGTACTCAACGGTTGTGTTGTATTTTGCATTTACCTCTTCTGCAACACGGGTGAGGATCTTCTTCTGGAAACGGATCTCTCCGGCATCGCAAGTTACCGGAATCATTATCTCAGCCTTGCAGTTTCCGAGCTCAGCAGCCGCCTCAAGGATGGCTCTCATCTGCATCTCGGATACTTCCGGATAGGTTATGCCCAGACGGACTCCGCGATGTCCCATCATAGGATTGGTCTCGTGGAGGAGCTCTGCGCGTTTGGCTATCGCTTCTGCATCGACACCCAGCTCTTTTGCAAGTGCCTCGCGCTTGGCAGGCTCATTGGGAACAAACTCATGCAGCGGAGGATCGAGCAGACGGAAAGTCACAGGCATTCCGTTCATCGCGGCAAGCGTACATTTGACGTTCTCTTTCACATAGGGGAAGAGTTCGTTGAGGGCAGTGATGCGCTCCTCTCTGGTGGATGAGAGGATCATCTTCCGCAGATAGAAGAGCGGTTTTTCGCTGTTTTTGCCGTAGAACATGTGCTCAGTACGGAAGAGACCGATACCCTCAGCTCCGAATGACACAGCCTTTGCGGCATCCTCAGGAGTATCTGCATTGGCACGAACTCCGAGTTTGCGGAATTTATCAACCAGAGTCATAAATCTGCGGAACTTGGGATTTTCACTTGAATCGACCATATCGACCGCTCCGGAGTAAACGTATCCTTTAGTTCCGTTGATGCTGATGATATCGCTGTCGGTGAAAACTTTATCTCCGATCTTCATGGTTCTTGCAACTTCGTCGATGACCAGTTTTCCAGCTCCGACGATGCAGCATTTTCCCCAGCCGCGGCAGACGAGCGCTGCATGACTGGTCATACCTCCGCGGGCGGTGAGAATTCCGGTTGCGGAACGCATACCCTCGACGTCCTCGGGATTTGTCTCTTCGCGAACCATGATGACATTCTCTCCGCGACGCTCGGCGGCAACAGCCTCGAGACTTGAAAAGACAATGCGTCCAACGGCTCCTCCGGGACCTGCCGGAAGTCCTTTAGCAATAAGTTCGGCACTCTTTTCTGCTTTGGCATCAAGAACGGGGTGCAATACTTCGTCAAGCTGCCCGGGAGCAACGCGGGTAACGGCTGTCATATCATCGATCAAACCTTCATCGAGCATATCGATCGCCATATTGAGAGCGGCGGTTCCGGTGCGCTTTCCAACTCGACATTGAAGCATGAAAAGCTTGCGCTCCTGAATGGTGAACTCAATATCAAGCATATCATGATAATGCTGTTCAAGGATGCAGCGGATGTCAAAAAGCTGCTTATAAACTTCGGGATAGAGATCCTCCATTGAGGGAAGATGACGGTTCTGTTCGTTGCTGGTATCCTTGTTGAGCGGATTGGGAGTACGTATTCCGGCGACGACATCTTCGCCCTGAGCGTTGACAAGCCACTCTCCATAGAATTTGTTGTCTCCGGTCGCGGGGTCACGGGTAAAGGCGACTCCGGTCGCTGAGGTGTCTCCCATATTTCCGAACACCATGCTCTGGACGTTTACAGCAGTGCCCCAATCATCCGGAATACCCTCGATGCGACGGTAGGAGACGGCTTTTTTTCCGTTCCAGCTTTTGAGGACGGCGCAAATACCTCCCCACAGCTGAGCACGGGCATCATCAGGAAACTCGCTTCCCAGAACCTCTTTGATACGCACTTTGAAGTCGGAACACAGCTGTTTGAGTTCCTCGACAGTAAGCTCGGTATCGCTCTCATATCCTTTGGCAAGCTTGAGTTCTTCCATCATATCATCGAGCTGGCGGCGGATAGCTTTGCCGTCGGCTGGTTCGATTCCTTCAGCCTTTTCCATCACCACGTCGCTGTACATCATAATGAGGCGGCGGTAGGCATCGTAAACAAAACGCTCATTTCCAGTCTTGGCGATCAATCCCGGAATAGTCTCACTGGACAATCCGACGTTGAGAACGGTCTCCATCATTCCTGGCATGGAGCTGCGGGCTCCTGAACGGCAGGAGACCAAAAGAGGGTTCCGGGAATCGCCAAACTTCATTCCCATCGCCTCTTCTACTTTCTTCAAAGCAGACTCGACCTGAGCTGTCAATTCGGACGGAAGCTGGCTTGCGTTTTTGAAGTAGTCAACGCAACACTCTGTCGTGACGGTAAATCCCGGAGGAACAGGAAGGCCCATATTCGCCATCTCAGCAAGGTTTGCACCCTTTCCTCCGAGCAGGTTCTTCATTTTTCCATCGCCTTCGGTGCAGCTGCCTCCGAAGGAATAGACATACTTCTTTTCTGACATCTTCTTCTCCTTTTCCTTTACCTTCCTGAACCGGCAAATTTTTCTGTCGATTGAAAATGGCGGATCCGTATCCTGCTCACTTTCGCGCACTCTGCCGATTCCGGTACGGATGAATGCTTTATTCCGTACCTTTGCAGTTTATTATCAGCTCCTGCAACGCGCAGAAACTACTTAAAACGTTTTATCGCTCTGATTATCTCATGCTTCTGTTTGCTTTTATCCAGTCCGAGAAAAACGAATGATCCCTGGACATAAGCATAGAAAGGAAGTCCGGACACAAACACCCGGCGGGTCTGCTTGATCCGTTCGATACGCTCTCTCTGCGCCCGGCTTGATATATCATATTTAAAAACCAATATATCACTTTCTCCGACTCTGACCGAACATGCGCTGTCAGCCTTCAGCATATCCGGACGCGGCCAAGGCTTGGCTGATTCCGCCTTGACTCCGCTGCGGCGCAGACAGTCGGAAAAATCGTCAGGAGTCAGGTGGTTGTTTTCAACAGCACAGCCGGAAACCAAAACAGCAACTAAACAAAACAAAAAGAAAAATCCGTATTTTCTCATTATTTCCACACCTTTACAAATATTTGCAATGCATAACAAAATGCAGTACTACTCAACAAACACGACTATTTCTATAAATATAACACTTTTACAGCTCGATGTCAAGCAAAAGCAAAGGGTAAAAATGACATAACATGCACATTTACAGCATTTGACATTTTCAGCAATTCCCCTGGCGTCTATTATCTATAGTTAATATCTCAAATGTTGTGAGATGATCTGACCGGCGGCGGCGCCCCGTGGTCAATCTCGCGCCTTGCAGCTGCGCCGCGGCGGTCATGTACAAAAGTACACTCCCTTGCTATGCTCACCGCAAAACGCGACCTTGCCTCACGGATGCATC